>LADM01000092.1 GCA_000961645.1 Gammaproteobacteria bacterium BRH_c0
GGCGCTGGCCCTGCTGATGGCCGGCGGGCTGGTGTGGCGTTCGGCCCAGTCCATTGTCACGCCCTATGTCGTTGAGGTGGACACGGGCGGACAGGTTCGCGCTGTGGGGGAGGCTGCAACGCCGTACCGGCCCAACGATGCGCAGACGGCTCATCATTTGGCCCGTTTTATCACCCTGGTGCGCTCGGTCTCCATCGATCCGGTGGTGGTGCGCCAGAACTGGCTGGACGCTTACAACTACACCACCGACCGCGGGGCGGCGGTGCTCAACGACTACGCCCGCACCAACGATCCCTTCGCGCGCATCGGCCAGGAATCGGTGACTGTGCAGATCAACAGCGTGGTGCGGGCCAGCGACAGCTCTTACCAGGTGCGCTGGAGCGAGCACCGGTTTATGAACGGCGCGGCGGCCGGTATCGAGCGCTGGACGGCAGTGGTGTCCGTCGTGCTGCAAACCCCGCGCACCGAGCAGCGGCTACGCCGCAATCCATTGGGCATCTACGTCAATGGCCTGTCGTGGAGCCGGGAATTGGAGGCCACTGAAGGAGAGATGCCATGAGCAAGCCATTGAATAGGTGTACAGGAGTCCTGGTGCTGGCGGGGTCGTTTGCACTGGTCGGCTGCGCCACGCCGCAAAAACCACCTCGGATCACCCTGGACGAGCCGGTCGCGGCAACCCTGTTGCCGGAGGCAGAAAGACCAATAGAAGTGGTGGAAGTGCCAAAACCGCTGCCGTTGCCGGGGCAACTGATGCCCTTGCCTGTGGAAGCGGATGGTGCCGAGGAAGTCGAGCTTGCAGATCCGCAGACAGAGGTAGACCAGGCCACCGAGGAGGCGCGGGTGCCACCGACGCGGGAAGGCTATGTCAATGCCGTACAGGTCTGGCCCTTTGCTGACGGTGCGCTGTATCAGGTCTATGCCAGCCCCGAGCGGGTGACCGTCATTGCCCTGCAGCCCGGTGAGGAACTGGTGACGGTCGCCGCCGGCGATACCGTGCGCTGGATCGTGGGGGATACGTCCAGTGGTACCGGAGCCGAGCAGCGGGTCAATGTGTTGGTCAAACCCATCCGCGTGGACATCCGAACCAACCTGGTGATCACCACCAATCGCCGTACCTATCTGATGGAGCTGATCTCGACTGAGCGCACCTGGATGGCCTCGGTCTCCTGGGACTACCCGAGGGATCGCATGCTGGCCTTGCAACGTCGCTCGCAGGCGGCCGAGGTGGCCGCGCCGATTGACCGGGGCTTGTCCTTGGAAAGCTTGCGATTCCGCTATGCCCTGAGTGGCGACCAGCCGTCATGGCGACCGCTGAGAGCCTTCGACGATGGAGGAAAGGTTTATATCCAGTTTCCAACCGGGATCGCCCAGGGTGAGCTGCCGCCGCTGTTCGTGATCGGCCCGCAGGGTGGTGGCCAGTTGGTGAACTACCGCTTCCGCTCACCGTACTACATCGTGGATCGACTCTTCGGTGCTGCCGAGCTGCGTCTGGGTGGTGAGGAAGGCGAGGTGGTACGCATTGAGCGAACCGATGGGGTACGGAGGGAGTGAGCATGGACGACGACAATACCCCGGATCAGCCACAATCCAAACCTTCACCGAAGCTGGCACCGGAACAGGTGGCACTACGCGCCCAGCCGCGACCGGTAACGCGCCTAAACCGACGGATGCTGGCCGTGCTCGCCGGTGGTGTCGCTACCGCCATGCTGGGGGCGATGTTCTGGTCCTTACGGACACCCGAGCGGGGCGCCATGCACGGGGCGGATGAACTGTACAACGTTGATCGTATCGCCCGCTCGGAAGAGCTGACCCGCTTGCCGGCGGACTATTCGCAGCTGCCGCCTGAAGTGCCTCGCCTGGGTAAGCCGTTGCCGGGTGACCTGGGTGAGCCAATTCTGAAGGCGGAGCGGCAGGCCATGGGTTATCGGGACGGCCAGGACTCGGCGGAAGTCGACCGACTGGCACGCCTCAAGGACGCGGAAGAGGCGGCGGCCTCATCCGTATTCTTCGGGTCGATTCGCCCACGGTCTTCTACCATAGCTTCTGTTGCAGGTGGAGGAGAGGGGTTGCCGACAAATCAGGGCCTCGGCGCCCTCGATTCTTTGGCGATGCTGCAGAACACCTCTTCAGTAGAGACCGGCCCTATTGCTCTGCAGAATCGTCAGGAACAGAAGGAAGCGTTTCTCAGTAATGCCGGTTTTACGGAAACCCGTAATTCCGGGGATCTGCAAGCGCCTGTGTCCCCTTACCAGGTAATGGCCGGCACGGTGATTGCCGCCGCCCTGGTCACCGGTATCAACTCGGACCTGCCGGGCGATGTGATCGCCACAGTCACTGAGCCGGTCTATGACACCGCCACCGGCCGTCATGTGCTGATTCCCCAGGGTTCGCGAATCCTGGGGCGCTATAACAGCCAGGTGAGCTATGGGCAAACCCGTGTGCAGATGGTCTGGCACCGGGTGATCCTGCCGGACACCTCGTCCTTTCAACTCGATAACCTTGCCGGTACTGACCCGGCCGGTTACGCAGGCCTCGAAGACGGCGTCGATTGGCACTGGGATCGCCTCTTCGCTGGCGCCGCGCTGACCACACTGCTAGGAGTGGGCGCCGAATTGGCCGCGCCCGAGAACCGCCAGGACGGCGATCGCGTCATCATCGCCGGCCGGGACAGCGCGCAGGACAGCGTCAACCAGATCGGCCAGGAGGTGACCCGCCGCAACCTCAATATTCAGCCCACCCTGACCAGCCGGCCCGGGTTGCCAGTGCGCCTCATCGTCAATCGCGACCTGGTGTTGCGGCCATACCAACCACTGATCTACCAGCGGGGGACTACGCCATGACCACCAACAAACTGCGGCTGGGGCCATTGCCCAAGACCGAAACCGTCAAGCTTACTTTCACCTGTCCGGCATCCCTGAAGGAGGAACTGGAACGGTATGCCGAGTTACATGCTCAGACCTACGGCGAGCCAGTCGATGCGGTGACGCTGATCCCGCACATGCTGGAGGCGTTTATGGCAAGGGATCGGGGGTTTCGGAAGGGAACAAGAGGGCGCGCCAGTCCTTCTCAGGCCACTTCGTCCGTGCGACCGATAGACAGGTAATCGGATAATCATGTCTGAATATCCGCACATGGAGCGGATTTTGGATAATGATTTGCGATCAGTGGCTACCGCTATTACTCTTTATTGTTTAGAAAAATATAAAAAATCGTAGTATAGCTACGATTAAAATAGGTTTATTAAATTGACTTGTATTTGGGAAAGCTGTATAAATCGTAGCATGGCTACGAAAAAAACGAGCAAACTAAATATTCTCTATACCAGGCTGGAGCCAGGGGCGCCGCTGACGTCGGAAGATCTGGCGGCCCTGGATATCTCTGCCGACTTGGCCGTTCACTACGTGCGGGCCGGATGGTTGATGCGGTTGGCGAGAGGGGTTTACTGCCGGCCAAACGAAGAATTAAAGCTGCATCCCTGTCTCCTTCTGTTGCAGCGCAAACTTGCAGGACTCCACGTCGGCGGCAAGTCGGCGCTCGATTGGTATGGTGTGCGCCAGTACGTGTCGCAACAGTCGACGTTGCTTCTTTATGGTTGGGCTGATGGCCATTTGCCGGCCTGGTTTACCGACCATTTTCCGGCACAGTATCACCGCAAGCGCTTGTTCGACGAGCGCCCTGAGGACTTGCTGCATGCCATGCCCTTTGAGAGACGGGAGGGGGCGCCGCGGGTGTCGTCGCCGGAAAGAGCACTGCTGGAACTGCTCAGCGAAGTCGGCGTGCGCCAGCCTTTGCAGGAAGCCCGCGAACTTGTCGAAAGCACCTACAATTTGCGCGTCAACGTGCTGCGTGAACTGTTGCAGCAATGCACCAGTGTCAAGACAGTACGACTTTGCCTCCAACTGGGACGCGAGGGTGGATTGCCATGGGCCGAGAAACTTGATCCGGACACATTGCCAACCGGCAGTGACCGGCCCTGGGTATCCAAATCCAGCGACGGCCTATTGGTGCTCAAGCCATGAATCAAGCATATCTCGATACCGCACGCCTGCTGACACAGGTGGCGCCTCTGGTCTTTGTGGATGACACGTTTGCCTTGAAAGGTGGTACGGCCATCAACCTCTTTGTGCGCGACATGCCGCGACTGTCGGTGGATCTCGATCTGGTTTTCCCGGATCACACCCTGCCGCGTGAACAGGCACTGGCTCGGATTAACGACGCGATTCGGCAGGCGGCGGAGCGCTTGAACAAACATGGATTTCAGACACACATGCCGGCCGCTGAGGCGGGTGAGACCAAGCTGTTGGTGCGTCGTGGGGGAGCCGAAGTCAAAATCGAAGCCAATTTCGTGCTGCGTGGAACAGTGAAGCCGGTGCGTCGGGCGTCTATTACACCTGTCGCCAGCGATGTGCTGATGGCCGATTTGGAAATCCCTGTGGCATCATTGGAAGACCTTTATGGTGGCAAGCTGGTCGCCGCACTTGATCGTCAGCATCCCCGTGATCTGTTCGATGTAATGCAGCTGTTTGAGCATGAGGGCATCACGCCCGGCATTCGCCGGGCCTTTGTGGTGTACCTAGCCAGTCATAACCGTCCGGTACATGAAGTGCTGTTCCCGCAACTGAGGGATATTGGCCACGACTACAAGCATAACTTTGAAGGGATGACGGCCGACCTGGTGTCGCTCGAATCCTTACTGGCGACACGTGATCGAATGATTGATGAACTTCAGTCAGGGCTCGACGACAAGGAACGGCAATTTCTGCTGTCGCTGGTAACCGGTGATCCAGATTGGGCTTTGATGGCTATCGATCATCTTGAACATTTGCCCGGTATTCGTTGGAAGTTGCACAACCTGGCAAAATTGCGGAAAGCCAATGCAAAGAAATTTGCCGAACAGGCCGATATGTTGTCGACGCGGTTAGCCAGCGTGACCTGAATTGTACTTTCCGCCATAGGAAACTCTCAACTTTGATGGTGCTTTTGGTGATTGCGTCTCAGTCGTCATGGCCTGACGGCATGGCTGTCAGCGATGTTGCCCCCCACTTTAATTTCACACTACCTGCGAGGTGTTTCTAATACATTTTCAGAATATTTAATCTTCTCGTGACTGCAAGGCCTCCAGGATACGGCATTCGGCAATGTGACCACCTGAACAGCTTGCAGATATACGCCGAAGCTCCCCAGCCAGAGATTCAAGGTGCCTGATGCGGTTGTGAATACCGTGCAGATGCTTCTCGGTAATACTGTCCACCGCCTCACAGGAAAGATCGGATTGTTCTTTGAGCGACAGCAGTTCCCGGATATCGTCCAAGGAAAAACCCAGCTCACGAGCATGAAGAATAAAGCGTAGCTGCTGGATATGATGGTCTGTGTAACAACGGTAGCCACTTTCCGAACGCGCAGTAGGTGAAAGAATGCCCACCCGTTCATAGTGGCGAATGGTTTCGATATGGCAGCCCGACAGTCGTGATGCCTCGCCAATCTTCATGGTGTGTCTCTTGACTCTGTAATGGTTACAGACTTTATGGTAGCAGAGAAGACACAATGCTTGGAGAGGATAATGGGCTCAGGTTGCTGCGATGTCGACACGGTTGACCAACTGGCCACGGCGGGGCGCCGTAAAACGCTGTACGTTGTCCTGTGGATCAATATTCTGATGTTCGCCGCGGAACTCGGCGCTGGCATCTGGGCGGACTCCAAGGCGCTGATGGCGGATTCCGCCGACAATCTCGGCGACAGCCTGGTCTATGCCATAAGCCTCTTCGTGGTTGCTCGCAGTGAGCGCTGGCGTGCCGGGGCTGCCTTTATGAAAGGGTTGATTCAGCTCACTTTTGGGCTGGGCCTTATCCTCACGATTATCGCCAGCCTGCTGGGAGAACCACAGCCAATTGGTTTGGCGATGATGGCAGTTGCAGGCGTGGCGCTGGTTGGCAACCTGGTTTGTTTCGGACTGCTGATGAAGCATCGGGGTGAGGATGTGAACATGCGTTCTGTGTGGCTGTGTTCCCGCAACGATGTGATTGGTAATACCGGAGTAATTATATCGGGAGCTCTGGTTATTTGGCTCGATTCTTATTGGCCGGACTTAATAGTCGCCAGTCTTGTGGCAGTCGTTTTTCTGCACACCGCCTATGAAGTGCTTCGGGATGCGGGCCGGTCCTGGCGGAATGAACCACACACCCATGTCGGCAGATGCGGTGATTGACGGAAACAGTCGGTGCGTGTTGGGTGGCTCCCGATTGCAGTTGCTTGTCAATTGTTTCTAGACTCCCTAAACTACTCTAGCCTATTGATCTCAAATCCGACTTTCAAAATGCATCCGAGAAAACGCTGGCCACTGGTATTTTTGATGCTCCTCATGGTCTGGGGACAGTTTACCTATGCCTGCGAAACCATGGATATGCCACCCCAGTCGGTCTGCTGTTGTGAAGATGGCATGGAGGGCTGCGATACGGCAGTGCCTTCTCCCTTGGAGGAGGGTTGTGACCATGACGGCCCGGCCACGTCTTCAGCGTCTTGCTGTGCGGTGGACTACCAGTCGGCCGTTGAAGACGCTTCGACTTCATCGTGGAGTCCCGATCAATCGTTGACGTGGCTCTACAGTATTGCGCTTGTATTCTGGCCCTACCCGGACACGCTATCCACAACCTCCGCAATAACACACCCTCCCAACCCGGACTGGCTTCTCGCCCAGGCCGAAAGCGGTCGTACCGTCTATCTCTCCACCCTGCGTCTGCGTATCTGATTAATCCGCCCGATTTGTCGTGAGGCTACGGTTTTCCCTCATGGGAAGCCGAGGATTATTCATTATACCGACGGAGGAGATCCCCCGTGCACAATCCAATTGGCGGCCTAATGGCGCTGGTGGTGCTCATTGCACCATTGGTGGCTTTCGCGGTGCCGCCGCAACCGGAAAACAGTCAATCCCTGCAGGAGGTCGAGGCGCTAACCGCCGAGCAACTGGTGGACGCTGTGCTGACCCGCAATCCTGGTCTTAAGGGGCTGGCGGTGGCTGCCGAGGCAGCTAACTACCGCATCGCCCCTGCCGGCGCCCTGGACGATCCCATCCTGACCTATGCCGGAGCGCCGGAGACCGTCGGCGGCCCCCGGGGTTTCCAGGAGCGGGTGGAGCTGAGTCAGACGGTGCCCTGGCCGGGCAAACTCGGCCTGCGCGAGGACGTGGCCCGCGCCCGGGCCGAGGGTGAGGAGCAATCCCTGGCGGACCGCCGGCTGGCCCTGATGGCGGCCGCCAAGGGCCTGTTTGCCGAGTCGGCGTATATTCACCGCACCCTGCAAATCAAACATGCCCACCGGGATCTGCTGGTCGAGTTGCGACGCGTCGCCGAAACCCAGTACGCGGCAGG
>LADM01000044.1 GCA_000961645.1 Gammaproteobacteria bacterium BRH_c0
ATCACAAGTTCATCAAAAAGTACGGCCTGGGCCTGGTGCTGCCGGGCGGCCTGCGGCTGGGCAAGCTGCTCAAGGCGGGTTACATCATCAAGGGCGATACCCTGGAAGAGCTGGCGAAAAATATTGGCGCAGACCCTGCCGGGCTTGTCGCCACCGTCGCCCTCAACAACCAGTACGCCGCCGACGGCAAAGACCCGGAATTCCACAAGGGCGACAGCCTGGTGGACAAGGCGCTGGGCGACCCCACCCACGGACCCAACCCCTGCCTTGGCCCCATCGAGACTGGTCCGTTCTACGCGGTGAAAATCTTCCCCGGCGATGGCTCCACCATGCTCGGCCTGAAAGTGGACAGCCATACCCGCGTGCTCAACAAGGACAGCGGCCAGCCCATTCCCGGACTGTACGCCTGCGGCCTCGATATGAACGTGCTGTGGCGCGGACGCGAACCGGCCCATGGTTCGTACAACGGGCTGGGGTTGACGTTTGGGTATGTGGCGGCGCAGACGGCTGCTGGGGACTGAGTTTTGAGTTGCACGTTACACGTTTCACGTTGCACGTAAAGCGGCAGTTTTCCCATGTTTACGCATGGGAGGTAGAAACGAAGAAGGAGGGCTTGGCCCTCCTTTTTTATGCGTGGGATAAACACCGTCGAATACTTCAGTTATTGATCCGGCACGAATTAAACGTGAATACCGTTCGGCCTGAGCCTGTCGAAGGCCTGGCGACAGTGCTTCGACAAGCTCAGCACGAACGGACTCTCGAATAAAACGTACCGCATCAATAGTCACCAGAAACCAACAACCGCTGCTTTTACGTGCAACGTGAAACGTGTTACGTGAAACTCAACGCAGCTCTCAAACCTTCACCCCATCCACCCCCTGCAACCCCGCCACCGCCAGCTCATTGAACTTGTTGCTCATGTAATCGGCACTGAACGGAAAATCATTGAGGACCCACCAGGTGAGCAGGCCCAGCAGGGCGCTGGCCAGGTAGTGGACGATGGCCTCCATCTCCTTGTCCGACATGCTGCCGTCGCTGTGCTTGCGCAGCCAGTCGCGGGTCTGGATCACCAGCATGTTGCGCATGTGGTGTGATGCCACCGTGGCGGAATCGAGATTGAGAAACGCCTTGGCCATCAGCTGCCACTCTTCCGCACCGCGAAACAGCACGATGGCAAAGTTGGGGTAGGTGTCGTCGCCGGATTCGGTAAAAATATCGTCCGAGGTCATCACGCCGATTTCCTGAAAACCGCTCAGCAGCAGATCATCCTTGTCGCGAAAATGGGCATAAAAACTCGAGCGGGCAATATTGGCCCGCTCCACCAGCTCGGTGACAGTGATGTCCTCGTAGGGTTTTTCTTCTATCAGTTCAGAGATAGCCTTGCGCAGGGCTTTGTTGGTTTTATCCACGCGGCGATCGGTTTTCATGGCATCGGCTCTGTTTTCGGACAAGAGGCCGATTCTAGTCTGATTTTGAATGCTGAAACAGGACTCATCCCTGGTGTTGCCAAAAGAGCCGGGTAATTTCCCGGCCCCACCTTGCCCCGCCGACTAGAGACGGCGGGGCAAGTGCCATTACCAGAGCTTGCGCTGCTGGAAGGCAGCACGGCGAGCGCGGATGATATCTTCGCGCTCTTCAAGGCTGACCATGGCAGTGGTGGCGGGCAGGTGTTTTTTCACGTCGCCAATGGCGACTTTCTGTATCTCAGGCATGGGGGTGCCGGAGCAATCGAGCCAGCGGCCCTGAATGGCGCCACTGTCAAAACCTGCGGTGTCCAGCCAGTTGTGTACGCCGGGGTCTTTGGCTGAAATCACAGCGCGGAAATAACCGTCGTCATCGAGTTTGGCCTGGGCACCGTTGAGGCTACTGTGGTTGTTGTACCAGTCGATGGTTTCGTACAGGTCATTGGTGAGAATCAGCGACCAGTACTTGCAGACATCGGGCACCTTCACCGACACGATCAGGGCTTCGTCGTCACTGATATCGTAAGCGCCTTCGTAGTAGGACTGACCCACCAGGCCTGACATCTGGCTCACGTCAAAGACCTTGAGCTTGTTGATATAGCCTTCATTGCGCAGGGCTTCGACATGATCGACAAAAAAGGTGGAGGCATTGCCGATCATGGTGGGCAGTTCTTCCAGGGCATCACTCATCTGCTGTGCGCTGAGACGCGGTTTGGCGGCAGGCGTATCGAGGCGCTCGACGGCAATACTGGTATCAATCTCGTTGGCCCAGTCGTAACCCACCTGGCGCAGCATCAGTTTGATGGCCTTGGGATTCAGTTCCCACCAGTGGCCGTCGTAGCCATCGGGTTTTTTGGGGCTGATGATGACGCTGAAGTGACCATCCTTGTCGGCCACATCGTCGAGATCAAGATATGACAGCGGCGCAGAACCCTGCCCGGTGCGCAGCATATCGGGGCCGAGCTGGCCCAGCTTGGCAAACAAAATAGTGCCGCGGTTGCCGGTGATGCGGTAAACCCCGTCCGGCTCGATCAGGGCGCTTTTGTAAATGGTGTCGGCATTGGGCTGGAACAGGTTGATGGCGATATTGATCTCGGGCACAAATGTCGGGTACCTGCGATCGCCCACCAGGGCGTCAATGGAGGTGCGCGCGGTGGCCATCAACAGCAGGCGATAGGCCTGCTGGCGGATTTGCGGATCATCCCGGAAGCGCTCGGGAATCCGCTCGAGAATGCGTTGCTCCAGCGGGCGCAGCTTGTCGACGAAATTGCCCCAGGTTTCCAGTTCGGTGGATGCGCTCATGGTGTTTTCTCCTGCATGCAAAAGGTGGGTGGTCAGCGCGCTGAGGGTGAAAAGCAGCGCTGTAGCGATTCGTTTATTGTCCCTGGCCATTGAGACGGTCCTCTGATTATTGTGGTGTCGTGTTGCGGCTGTTGCGATGCCGTACCAGGTCGTTCATGCGATAGAGGTTCTTACGGTGATTCAGGCTACCGGTGTTTGTACACCTTGCCAAGCCGAAGTGCCGTAGGATTACGGACAGCCTGTCGCTATACAGACGCATGGCTGGCAGGGTTTCTCCGGCCCAAACATCAACGCCCTTGATGATTAATTGGCTACCAGCAGCGGTACCAAGCTGCGCACATCGTCCACTTTCTCCAGTTCCGCCACCAGTGTTAGCAGGGCGTCGACACTCTCTGCGGGCAGTGGTTTGCCGCCGTAACCCATATTGTCCTCGAAGCGTTCGCGGTGCTGTTCCTCGCTGAGGGGGAAGGGTGGGAAGCCGCTGGGGCCTGATGTCTCGGCCCTGTAGACCTGACCATCGCGGGTGGTAATCACCAGGGTGGTTTCGGTGATGCGGCTGTTATCGCAGTGCACTTTTATGCGCTTTGTCAGTGCCAGCACAGCCGGGTCGGTGACCTGGGCCGGATCGAAGTGCTCCAGCTTGGCCGCCTTGCGCAGCAGGCCATTGGCGACGCAGTACTGGATATTAAACTGGGCGTTGACGGTGGGATTATCGCCCACCACAAAATCGTGACCGGTAAGGTTGTAGATCGGCGGTCCTACAGTGATATCAATCTGTTCCACATTGCTGGCATCGACAGGATGCTGACGCACCAGCTGCAGGATCAGATCGGTGGGGGCGATGGTGCAGCCGCAGCTGGGCGCACTTTTGAAACCCATCTGGTACATGTTCCAGCGACTGCCGAGATCGTCCACCAGGGTGGCGTCATCGCGTTTGTCCTTGCAGAACAGGTGGTAGTAACCGTACAGCCCGGTGATGTAATTATCGGGGCCGGTGATACCCCGTTTGGCCAGCTGCGCGCAACTCACGCCATTTTGCGAGACAAAGCCTTGGATAAAGCGCACCGCGAGGGAGCCGTCGATATTACTCTGGAAACTGCCCGCTGCACGATTGAAGGCTAGCGCCAGAGCGTGGTGCATTTGTGTAGCATCAAGGCCCAGCAGCCTGCCCGCCACGGCGGTGGCGCCAAACACGGTGCCGGTCCCGGTGGGATCGAAGCCGTCGTATTCCGCGATGGCGCTGATGCGGGCAGTCAGTTCACAGCCCAGTGCCAGGGCGGTGATAAATTCCTCGCCGCTACAACCGCCTGTTGTCTCCGCCATGGCCAGTGCCACCGGTACCACGCTGGTGCCGATATGAATGCCGGGGGCCATGCCGTCGCAAATATCGAGGGCGCGGGCCATGATGCTGTTGGCCAGCACCGCATTGTGGGCCGGTACCTTGTGGCCGCCGTGGATCAGGATCGTCGCTTCCGGTTTGCCGCTCCAGTCGCGCACCTGGTCGATCACCTCGGCGCAGCCCTCTGCCGTGGCGCCCGCCACCGTGGTGCCGATAATGGTTTTGACCAGCAGCTTCATCTGTTCCACCGCCTGCGGCGGCAGGTCTTCAAAGCGGGTGGTGACAAGCCACTGAGCCAGGGTTTTTTCCGCTGTCATGGGGGTGTTCCTTTTTTGTTATAGCTGCAATGTAGTCGATGCAGTGTAGTCAATAGTCAGCCGTGCTTCAGGAAAAGGGTTTTCGGATCAGGCCTGACTGTCGCCATCCGGACGGCCCTGCAATGATTTGATCCGGCTATCTTTAGTGAGGTGGGAGGAATGAGATGGTGGGCTAGCCTGTGTCTGTCACTGCGGAAGCCACTGTGTAAGTTGCTGTTTGTACCGCTAAATCATAATAACGGAGACCATCATGACAAACCTGTCAAACGACTCCATAGCCACTCCTGACTCACGGGAAACCATCACCGCCCAATGGCTGACCCAGGCGCTGTCGGTGAATTACCCGGGCACCGAAGTCAAATCCGTTTATTTCGGCAGCGAGATCTACGGCACCGGCGCCAAGTTGCGTCTGTTACTCGATTACAACGCTGCCGGGCACCGCCACCGTTTGCCGCCCACGATGTGGATCAAGGGGCCGTTTCACGAATACAGCCGCAATATTCATGCGGCCTTTGAGCGCGAAACGCTGTTTTATCGCGATATCAGCCCGCAGGTAAACATACGCAGCCCGAAGGGTTATTTTGCCGCCGATGGCGTGGTGCTGATTGAGGATCTGCTTGCCGCCAACGCCAGTTTTGGCGATCCGGCAACGCCTTTGACGGCAGCGATGGTGCGCGATGTGCTGGAAATACAGGCCCGCTACCACGCCCTGTGGTGGCAGAGCCCCAAACTGGACATCCTCGGCAAGCGCGGCGGTTCCCTCAAGGAAGATGGTGTGATCGAACGACTGATGCAGCCGGAAAGCTGGAACCGGGCCATGTCCATGGAGCGTTCACGGGGTGTTCCCACCGCACTGCGAAATCGCGAGCGCGTGTGGAGCGGTATCGAGCGCCTGCTCGCCGTCAACGATACCCTGCCGGAATGCCTGCTGCACGGCGATCCCCATATCGGCAATATGTATTTTGTCGATGGCCGGGTGGGCCTGCTCGACTGGCAGCGGCTGATGCGTGGCCCCTGGATCTGGGATGTGGCCTACATGCTGGCCGGGACGCTCGCGCCTGAAGACCGTCGCAATCATGAAAAAGAATTGCTGCGTTATTACCTGGAACAACTCGCCAGCCACGGGGTTGTAGCGCCGTCATTTGATGAAGCCTGGGAGCTGTATCGCATCAACCTGTTCTACGGCATGGTGTGGGTGGTGGTGCCCGATGGCACCCAGACCGAAGAAGCCATCTACAGCGTATCGAGCCGCTTTGCCGCTGCCATTGACGAGTTGTGGCAATTTGACTGACAGCAATCCAGTACACTGAGAGTGACGGAATAATAATGATGACCTCACCCGTTCAGGATGAAACCAATAGCGCTAAAACCAGAGCAGGGGTTTACCCCTGGTTTGTGGTGCTGATGCTGATGGTGGCCTACGCCCTGTCCTTTGTCGATCGCCAGATTCTGTCACTGCTGGTAGAGCCAATAAAAGACGACCTCGCCATCTCCGACAGCCAGATTGGCCTGCTACAGGGGCTGGCTTTTGCCCTGTTCTATACCCTGGCAGGATTGCCCATTGGCCGCCTCGCGGATTACAGCAACCGCCGCAATATCATTGCCATCGGTATTACCGTCTGGAGCCTGATGACATTTTTGTGCAGCCTGCCGAAAACCTTTTTCGGGTTTTTCCTGGCGCGTATGGGCGTAGGTGTGGGCGAGGCGGCGCTGTCGCCTTCGGCCTATTCACTGATGAGTGATTATTTCCCGAGGGAGCGGATCGGTACGGCGGTGGGCATTTACAACGTCGGCATTTATGTGGGTGCGGGTTTGGCGCTGATAATCGGTGGCGTACTGATTGATGCCATTCCCGCCATCCGCGATCAGTTACCTGCGCTGGTGGCGGGATTTGCCGACTGGCGCATTGTTTTTATGCTGGTGGGATTGCCCGGCATTTTGCTGGCTGTACTGTTTGTGTTGCTGGTGCGGGAGCCCGCCAGGCGCTATCAGCTGACGGGTCACCGCACTGACAAGCTATCCATCGCGGATTCCATCAGTTTTGTGGCGCGGCGCTGGCGGCGGTTTTTCGGTTTTTTTGTCGGCATGACCTTGCAGAGCATTATTTTTTACGCACTGTTGTCGTGGGTGCCGACCCATTTTATCCGCGAGTTTGGCTGGTCCCAGGGAGATATTGGTTTATCTCTCGGAATTGTGATGGTTATCTTTGGCAGTATTGGCGTCATTGCCGGTGGCATGCTGTGTGATTATTTTTGGAAAAAAGGCGTCGATGACGCGCCGATACTGGTGGCGTTTTTATCCCTGATCGGTGTGGCGCTGTCTGTGGTGATGGCCCTGGTGTTCCATGCCCAGCCTTACTGGCAGTTGATTGCTGTAGGGGTGTCCCTGTTTTCCTGTTCCCTGATGATGACGGCGGGGCCTGCGGGCTTGCAGAATATGCTGCCCAACCAGTTGCGAGCGCAGGTGTCGGCCACCTATCTGTTTGTGCTCAATCTGGTGTCACTGACGCTGGGGCCGCTGTTGCCCGCACTGCTCAGTGATCATCTGTTCCAGGATGAGCGCTATATCGGGCTATCGGTGCTGATTGTTGTCGGCGGATTGTGCCTGGTTCTGGTACCGGTCTATCAGTTCAGCCGGGTTTTATTTCGCCAGGATATTCGCAACACGCCATTGCAGGAGGAACTGAGGTAAGAATGCAAAAATCTGAAATGGAAAATCCCCTGGATTTCAGCGGTCAGAATGTATTTGTGGTGGGCGGTTCCAGCGGTATTGGCAACGGTATTGCTCAGGGTTTTCGCCGCCAGGGTGCCAGGGTTTTTGTGGCTGGCACCCGCAGTTGCGCGGCAGATTACCAGGGAGAATCCGGGTCTGATCTTGAGGGCCTTGAATACAGCCAGCTCGATGTCGCAAGTCTCGATGCCATCGACAGTTTTGTTCCGCCTTTTGACCAGCTCGATGTGTTGGTCCTGTCGCAGGGAATTATTTTTTACGATGGTCAGGAATTTGATCCCGTCAATTTTCGCAAGGTCATCGATGTGAATCTGATCAGTCTGATGGGCCTGTGCGCAAAGTTTTTCCCGCTCCTGAAAGCCAGCGACAATGGATCAGTAGTGGTGATTTCCTCCACTGCAGCTTTCCACTCCACACCGGAAAACCCCGCTTACAATGCCTCCAAAACCGGCGCCTTTGGTTTGACCCGCACTCTCGGCCAGGCCTGGGCGCGGGAGGGTGTGCGGGTGAACGGTATAGCGCCGGGGCTGATCGATACCCGGCTGACAAAATACACAGTGGAAAACCCCGAGAAACTTGCCGCCAACCTGCAAAAAATTCCTCTTGGGCGCCTGGGGGAGACCGCGGATATCGCCAATGTGGCGCTGTTTCTCGCTTCGCCGCTATCCGCTTATATGGTGGGTGAAACGCTCACCGTGGATGGTGGGCGGATACTTGAGTGACAGGTTCTGTACCGTCGATCTGAGCCTGTAGCGTGCAGCCTGAAAGCAGAGTAGCGTGGCTTTGCCGTCAGCTTTCAGAATAAACGCGAAGACCGACTTGAGTTTTTCAAGTCGGTCTTCCGGGTTTGTGCCCAAGCGTTAGGTAGTGAATTGTGCAGGGATGCCGTTATGCGGACTCCTGGCGAGTCTCCTGATCACAGGTGGTAGCGAAATCCCACCTCGAAAGAACGGTCTGGACCGACGTATATGCCTTCGCGCAGACCGGTGATGTAGCGTTTGTCGGCAATATTTTTCACCGCGCCAAAGAGCGTCAACTTGCTGCTGAATTTGTACTGAGCCAGCAGATCCACCACGGTGTAGGCCGGTAATTCGCCACCCCAGATACCACTGGCGGCATTGGTGGGAATATCTTCCCGGTTGGTGGGGTCACCATACTGTTCGCCGCGGTGATGGGCTGTCAGCGCCGCACTCAGGGGGCCAGCGCTGTAGTTGAGTGCCAGGTTGCCGAGGATTTTGGGTGCGTAGGGCAAGCGGTTGCCGCGATTGTCACCGCTGCGGAACTCCGACAATGGCACCCAGGTGGCGTTGCCGTCGATGCTGAAACCACCGCCCAGTTGATAACCCAGTACCAGCTCCATGCCGCGATGACGTGTTTCCCCGGCATTGGATTGAGACAGGTTGGGGTCGCTGTTGCCAGTCACCACCTGGTTGTCGAAATCCATAGAGAACGCGGCCACCTCATAGGTGAGTGGTCCTTCGATGCCGCGGATACCCATCTCGTAGTTGACCGAGCGTTCACCATCCAGCTTCTGGTCGGTGAGGCCGTCAAGTGCCACGCCGTTGGAAGCCGGTGAAAAGGCTTTGTAGACCCCGCCATACAGCTGCGCCGACTCGGTCAACTCAAAAGTGGCGCCTACGCCAGGCAAAAACTCGGTATTGGTGGTGGATGCCGAGGCGTTGTTATCGGTCAATACCCGGCGATCCTGCTCGTAGGATTCGATACGCAGGCCGGGGGTTACCGCCAGCCGCTCAGTAATGGCAAAACGGTTTTGCACATAACCGGCGATGCTGTCGGCAGAATCGATGATATGACGGTCGTTGGTGCCGGTGCGGTCGGATGCGCGGGTGGCGCGGATGCGGGTGTCGTCGGATTCTTCCTCCATGTAGCGCAAGCCGAATTCGGCCTGATTCTCAAAGCCGAACATGCTGTGATCAACGGTCAGACGGGATTCGATGCCATAGCGCTCGAAGGAGCGGTTATTGCCCGTCAAGTTGTCGGAGTAGACCCAGCGCCCGGCGGCGTTGGAGGCAGAGGTGTTGACGCCATAGCGCCAGTAATCGCGCGTTACCTCACTCCAGTACACCAGTGTCTTGAGGGTGGCGCTGTCGCTCAGGGTCCACTCGTGGGTGACATCGAAGCCGGTGCGGTCACTGAGGAACCAGTCATCCGGCGCCGGGTTGTAGCTGCGCCCGTCGCGGTAATCTTCCAGCAACAGGCCACGGTAGGAAATATTGGCGTCGTTTTCATGCCAGGAAAACTTCAAGCCCACCGAGTGGGTATCGCTGAAGCGCATGCCAGCCTTGGCCATGATGTCGGTCATTTCATAGCCCTTATCCATAAAACCGTCGCTGTCAGCATGGGTGGCGACAATGCCGGCGAAGGCGTCGTCGGATTCAGTGCGCCCGCCCGCTTCAACAGTGGCCTCGCGGGTGTTGAATGAGCCCGCTCGCGCGGAGATCAGTACACCATCATCCGGAGTCTTGGTCTGGTAGTTGATCACGCCGCCGATGGTGGAGGGGCCGTAGCGCAAAGACGCCGACCCCTTGAGCACTTCAATGCCTTCCATACGCTGGATGCGGGGGTTGAAGTAGCGCTCATTGCCGATAAACAATCCGGGTGCCACTGGCACACCATCCTCAAGGATCAGCGATTTGGACTCGCTGGCAGACAGGCCGCGAATGCCGATATTGGAGACAACGCCGCTTTCCTCTTCGCTTTTGGCGTTAATGCCCGGAAGACGGCGGAGGGCGTCTTCGGTAGACAGCGGCTGAATCAGCTCCAGCTGCTCGCGGTCGACGAGCACCACCGATCCGGTCATCCGCGACACATCTTCAAGTTGCTTGCCCACCACTTCGATCACTGGCATGGGCGTGCTGCTCTCGCGATCAACCTGGGCAAGGGTGGCAACGGGTAACAAAGCCATTGCTACAGCATAAGCCAGGCGCTGTCGCGGAAAGAAAGTAGGGCATGCGCTCATTAGGTGAGACTCCTTGGTTCGGATTTGTTGGTTCGGATATGGGTGAAGGAGGTAATACTAATAGAAACGATAACTGTTATCAACGAAAAGACTCTCCAGTATGGGATGAGCCTGAAGCCGCAGCTGGTTCGGTTTTCAGGGGAGGATAAAAGCGGGGTAGAATCCCTTCGACAAGCTCAGCAGGAACGCACTCTCGAATAAAACGTACCGCATCAATATTGTCCCCTCTCTCTAGGGTCTGTTGAGGTTTGGGCATCGCCGCTGCTGATACTATTTTTGCGATCCAGCGAGGCAGAAGGAGCGCAGTGTAGTGGGACTACATAAGCGACTGATAACGACGCTGGGCGCAAAAATAGCACCAGCCCTGCGGGTTGCCCCTGAAAAAGCGCCATTCGTCGTTGCTCGTACCCAAGGCACTCGCTGCGCTCGCGGGGCAGGCCCTCACTCATTTGGAATGACCAAACCACGTTCCTCGCGCCCAGTGTGCCCTTTGGTATCGACTGGCGCTTTTTCAGGGGCAACAGCGGTGATGCCCAAACCTCAACAGACCCTAGGGAATCAACCCCAGCTTGCGCGCCCTGTCGATGGCGCGGGTGCGCGGTCGGGTGCCGAGCTTGTCGTAGATCTGCTGCATATACCATTTCACCGAACCTTCGGTCATGCCCAATTTGCCGGCGATTTCCTTGTTGCGCAGGCCGTGCCCCGCCATGGTGAGAATTTTCAGTTCATTGTTGGTGAGATTTTCCTGGGGGCCGTCGAGCGCTGAATGATCATCATCGCCCAGCATTGACGTATCGGGAGCGCCGGCAAAAATCTGCAGGAGTTCACTGGCAAACAGCTCTGCAGGTTCTGATGTCACCGGGCGAATATCATAGGCATTGGTGAGCAGTGTCTTTATCAGTGCCCCTTCGTCGATAAAGCTGCGGCGCAGGCTGCTGGCACTGGCCAGGGTAAGGGCTTCGCGCAGAGGGCGCTGGGCTTCGCTTTCCTGGCCATCGAGAAAATACAGCTGGGCATACAGCAGGTTCCAGCGCACCAGTGAGCGGATGGCGCCGCGTTTGGCGCAAAACGAGCGCCAGTGTTTGGCGACGTGCAAGGCGGGGCCAAGGTTCTTCTTGCCAAGCGCGATGCGCACCCAGCTGCTGGCCACCAGTTCATCGCGGGTAGTCATGCCGGTCTGGGGCAGAGGTTCGGCACTGATGTCGATGATCTGGGTATTTTTAGCGTATTTGATGGCGGCGCTGATGTCGCCATCCTGCACCAGGTACTTGATGCGTTCGTTGATAAGGCCGAGACGAAAGCGGTCGAGGTTGCGATCCAGGGCAATCACCATGCCTTCATCCAGCGCATTCATCGCTTCAACAGAATTGCCTGCGGCGCGGCGCAGTCGCGCCAGAGTCAGCACGCCGGGCATCAGCTGGTCGATGTAGCCCATTTTGCGCGCCGAGGGCAGGGCATTGCTGACCAGTTCTTCCGCACGTTGCAGTTCGTTGCTTTCATAAACCAGTTCCGCCAGGGGTAGGGCGGCGATAGCGGCGATGGCGGCGCGCCCCCCGGCATGACGTGTCGCCAGGTCAAGACCTTCCTGCAAAGCCAGACGCGCAGCATCTGTTTTGCCGGCAAAAAACAGTGAGGGGCCGAGGTCGGCGCGCAGGGCTGGCACCAGAAAAGCGTAGGGGGAGCGGCTTTCCACGCCTTTCACCGACAGCCACAGCTGTTCCAGGTCATCGAGCTTGTACTGCTCGCGGCGCGACAGCAGCAGGTGGCAATAGGTGGTGCCTACCATGTAGGGGTGGGTCATTTCCGGGTAATCGTCGAGCAGCTGGTGACACTGTTTTTCGAGGCTGACAACATCGTCGCGCGCCGAGGTGAGCAGCATGCGCCGATGCAACAGCAGATAGCGCAATTCGCGAATCTGCACCTCAGGGAGTGTTTGAGCGGCGTCCATCTCATCAATACGCTGTTGTATGGTGGCGAGAATTTCCTCACTTTTTTCAAAGCGCATACCGCGGGTGTGAAACCAGGACAGCGTCAGCAGTGTGCGCGGATAACGGTTGAGAATCGCGCCGGGTATTTTTGCCGCAAACGACGCCACCTGGCGGATATTGCCGCTGTAGGTGAAATCCTGGCAGCTTTCTTCGAGCAAAGCGGCAGCGTAGTCCATATCGCCGGATTGCAGGGCGTGTTCCATGGCTTCGGTAAAATAGCCTTCATCGCGAAACCACTGGCTGGCGCGGCGGTGCAGGTCGTTTTTCAGCAAGGTGCTCGATTCACTCAGCTGCCGCATCAGGTAGCTGGCAAACAAATGGTGGTAGCGGTACCAGTGGCGTTCCTCGTCAAGCTGAAACAAAAACAGTCCTTTGCTTTCGACCTCGTTGATCATTTCCCGCGCGTTGCTTTCGCCAGTCACGGCATTGCACAGATCGGGGCAAAAACGCTCGAGAATGCAGGTTTTTATCATAAAGTCGCGAATCGCGCTGTTCTGTGGCGACAGCACTTCCTCACTGAAATAATCTGCCACCGTGCGGTTGCGACCGCTGACAGTGCTGAGCAGCATTTCTGCTGCTACACCCCTGCGCAGAGCGAGGCTGGCGAGTTTGAGACCGGTAATCCAGCCCTCCGTCTGTTCAACCAGGGATTTCAGTTCCTCTTCCTGAATGGCGGCGGGGATGTTGTTGTCGAGAAACTGCCGTGTTTCCACCAGGCTGAATTTCAGGTCCTGTGCGTCGATTTCTGCCAGCTCGCCCAGTGAGCGGATGCGAGCTAGTGGCAATTCGGGGGTGGTGCGGCTGGCGATAATAAAATGACTGTCAGCAGGTGCCTGTTCGATCAGGCTGCTGATGGCGGCAACAGCCTCGCTGCCAAGCAGATGGAAATCATCGAGAAAAATATAGCTTGACCCTTCCTGTTCCTCCAGGCATTCCAGCAATAGTTCGAGCAGGTAATCCGTCGAGGCGAGCGCTTCACTGTAAAGCAGGTTGCCAGGGTCATGAGGGTTGCCACTTTCGCCATTGCGCACTGCAGCCAACAGGTAGGCCAATACGTCGGCGGCATCGCCAAGGGTTTTATCGAGAGTCAGCCAGCAGGTGTGTGTGCCTTGCTCCCGAAGCTGACGGTACCACTGCATCAGCACACTGGATTTGCCAAACCCGGCGGGAGCAGTAATCAGGGTAAGGTGGGCGCGCTGCGCCTCATCAAGCCGCTTTGCCAACCCCGGTCTGTGGGTCAGATCTGCTTGGACAGCCGGGGGTCGGAGTTTTACGCGCAACAGTTTCATCGACTACCTGAGATGAGTATTTGTATCGGTTCTTCGGGTTGGCACTGCCCTGAAGCCCGAGCCAGAGATTACCACGGCAGGCAATAGATCGGTATCAGGGTGCACAGCGGCTAGTGTTGCGAAAACCATAGCTGCGCCTAGGGGGTGTTAACAATCAGTCCAGCCAAATAATTGAACACACTAACTCCAACATGGCCTGATAGTTTCGCTTCAGTTTTTCATAGCGGGTCGCGATACGCCGAAACTGTTTGAGCTTCTGGAAAAAACGTTCTACCAGGTTTCTTTCCTTGTAAATCTCGCGATCATGCTCGCGCCCTATTTTCCGATGACATCGGGAGGGGATCACCGCAACAGCACCCGAATCGTTTACCGCTTTAACGAACTGATCGCTGTCATACCCCTTGTCCGCCAGCACGTGCTCAGCGGCCCACCCCTCAATGAGATGAAGGGCTTGACCAAATTCTGACGCCTGTCCACCGGTGACAATCAGTCTCAGTGGGTTGCCCAGCGCATCAACTGCCGCGTGGATTTTGGTGCTCAATCCACCCCGAGACCTGCCTACCGCTTCGCTGTCCTGGCTGTTTTTTTGGGGGCACCATGTTGATGAACTCTCGCTATTGAGCCGTCCACCATCAAGTAT
>LADM01000106.1 GCA_000961645.1 Gammaproteobacteria bacterium BRH_c0
GTGGAGGCGGCAGTAAATGTCGGGAAAGCGCAGCAGCCCCAGGGTGCCGGCAACAAAAAAGAACGCCCCGCCCAGCAAGGGTAGCCAGCTGAGGATCAACAGCCAGTCAGTCACTGTCTTCCTCCGGTGTTTTTCGCAGGTACTGCACCAGGGCTGCCGACATGACTGCCGCCAGCAAGGCCAGCACCAGGGCGGCATCGCGCAGGGCGGGCTGATCCTGCCATTGGGCCAGCACCAGCAGCAGGGCTGCCCCACTGCTGCCAAACAACTGCACTGCCAGCAGGCGGTCGGCCCTGGTGGGCCCCCGCTGGATTCGCCACAGTCCGCCGACAATGGTCAGCAGAAGAATGGTGGCTAATACCATCACGGTCTGTTGTCCCCCAGAACTTTCCCCAGTGACTGCTCCAGATGCATGACATTGGCGCGCCAGGGCAGGTCTGCGTCGAGCACATGGATGTGCAGATGGTCGCCCTCGATGCGGGATGCCAGGGTGCCCGGCAGCAGACACACCAGAACGGCCAACGCCATGCGGCTGCGGGGGCTGGGGAGCGTCAAGGGATATTCAACCCAGGCGGGATTGAGGGGCAGGCGCGGCAGGAATGCGCGGCGGGCCACATCCCAGCCACCCTGCAGCAGCTCGCGCAGGAACAGCAGCACAAAGTTGGGCAGGTAGCGGATATTCAGGAGCAGGGGCCTGAGCCCCAACAACAGTGAGAGGATGCTGGCGATCAGCACCAGCGGCGCGCCGAAGCCCCAGCCTTTTCCGCCAGACAGTACCAGCCAGATCAGTGCGTACAGCACCAGCCAGTAGCCGCCCTGGGCCACGCTTGTGGGCATGGAAAGCTGTCGCTGCACCGCTACTCCTTGATGACAAGAGCGATGGATAGTAGGCAACCCAAAGGTGGAACTCAAGGGCCCATGAGCGGGCCAATGCCTCTGTGGGGCAGGCGCTGACGCCACTGATATCAGTGTAGCAGCGGGCCGCCCGGCAACGCTTTTAGGGTTTTAGGCAGGCAGGAGAAAGCCTGCGTCACAGCTGGCGGAATGATTCAGCTGGCCAGAGCCACGGCCAGGGGGCGCCGATCAGAGCGGAAAGGCTCACGCAACAGGGCTGCCAGGACATTGATCATGTCGCCCCAGAAGATTTCATCATCACTGTAAATGCCAGTGCCTGATTTGATGAAATTCTGCTTTTCAAGGATGGTGCTGAGGAATAAACCCGCGATCAACCGGATACGAAAATTGAATACATCCTTGGGTAGATGGGACAGGTTTTCCTCAAGCATCTGGTAGATTTCCACGCTCACCGGCATTTTTTCCTGGGCGCGATAGAAGGGGTGTTCAAGGGTGTTGCGACTCAGCAGGTGGGTGCTGAAAAGGGTGAAGATGCGTTGCTCCTGGCCGTCGAACATTTCGAGGATGGGAAACAGCAAGGTCGCCAGTAAATCTTCCAGAGTGATTTTCTTTTGTTTTTGCAGGCTTTCCATGCGCCGCTTTCGGCTCGCTTCAATAAAAGGTACACGCAGCTCAAAAATGGCCTGGATCAGGCCCTCTTTCGATTCAAAATGGTATTGCACGGCAGAATTGTTGGAGTGCCCGGCAGAGACTGCGATTTCCCGCAGCGATACCGCATCGATACCGTTTTCAGCAAAGAGCTTTTGCGCAGAGACGATAATCTTGCGGGCGCTGGGGCTATAGCGTTTGAGTTCTTCGTTGATGCTCGATTTGATTGTTGAGCTTGGTTTTTTTGCCACGGTTGCGCACCATTTAAGACAGTCTCTGATAAGTCAGCTTAGCATGGTGCGGTGGCGGTAAATTGCAGTTCGTCTTGTAAAACAACCACTCGTGCCAATTTCAGTGCTTGTCATGGCGCAGGCATTTAAGCGCTGCGCCACGCGGTGTGGGCATCACTCCTCCATGTATGCCGTAAGGGGTGGGCAGCTGCACACCAGGTTGCGATCGCCATAGACATTGTCGATACGGTTTACCGTAGGCCAGACCTTGTGGTCGTGCAGCCAGGGTGCCGGGCGCGCAGCCACCTCGCGGCTGTAGGGCCGCGTCCAGTCATGGCTCAGCACATCGTCCTGGGTGTGAGGCGCATTGACCAGGGGGTTGTTGTCCTCCGGCCAGTGACCGCTGATCACCTGGGCGATTTCGGCGCGGATGGTGATCATGGCGGTGAGGAAGCGCTCCAGTTCTTCGAGGGATTCGCTCTCGGTGGGTTCGATCATCAGGGTGCCGGGCACCGGGAATGACATGGTGGGGGCGTGGAAGCCGAAGTCCATCAGGCGCTTGGCAATATCCTCCTCGCTGATATGGCTTTGCTCCTTGAGCTGGCGCAAATCGATAATGCACTCGTGGGCAACATAGCCGTTGCTGCCCGTGTACAGCACCGGAAAGTGCGGGTCGAGTTTTCTGGCCAGGTAGTTGGCGCTGAGAATCGCTACCTGGGTGGCCTGTACAAGCCCTTCGGCGCCCATCATGGTGATGTACATCCACGAGATGGGCAGGATGGAGGCCGAGCCCCAACCGGCGGCAGAGATGGCGCCATTGGCCATGTCCGTGCCCGGCACTGGCGTGACCGGGTGGGCGGGCAAAAAGGGCGCCAGGTGTTCTTTCACGCCGATCGGGCCCATGCCGGGGCCACCGCCACCGTGGGGAATACAGAACGTCTTGTGCAGGTTGAGGTGGGACACATCGCCGCCGAACTTGCCCGGCTCGGCAATGCCGACCAGGGCGTTGAGGTTGGCGCCGTCGATATACACCTGTCCGCCATGCTGGTGCACCAGGTCACAGATGCGGGTGATGTCCTCCTCGAACACTCCGTGGGTGGAGGGGTAGGTCACCATCAAGGCCGCCAGGTTATGGCTGTGCTGCTCGGCCTTCACCTTCAGGTCAGCGAGATCGACGTTGCCACGCTCGTCGCATTTCACCACTACCACGCGCATATCCACCATCTGGGCGCTGGCGGGGTTGGTGCCGTGGGCGGAAGAGGGGATCAGGCAGATATTGCGGTGATGGTCGCCGCGGCTCTGGTGATACTTGCGGATCGCCACCAGCCCCGCGTATTCGCCCTGCGAGCCGGCATTGGGCTGCAGGGAGATGGCGTCGTAGCCGGTGCAGGCCACCAGCATCTGCTGTAACTCCTCAAACAGCTGGTGGTAGCCCTGCGTCTGATCGCGGGGAGCAAAGGGGTGCATGTTGCCAAATTCCGGCCAGGTGATGGGGATCATCTCCGCCGTGGCGTTGAGCTTCATGGTGCAGGAGCCGAGGGGAATCATGCTGTGGTTGAGGGCGATATCCTTCGCCTCCAGGCGCTTGAGGTAGCGCAGCATTTCCGTTTCGCTGTGGTGGGTGTTGAACACCGGGTGGGTGAGGAAATCCGAGTCCCGCTGGTAGTTGCCGGGAATGCCACTAGCAGCGGGGGCGGTGTCAAAGGCCACCGCGTCAGCGCCAAAAATGGCCAGCAGCTGATTGACCAGCTCGGGGGTGCTGGTTTCATTGAGGCTGATCCCCAGGGCATCGTCGCCCACCAGACGCAGGTTGATTTCCTGTGCCAGAGCTTTTTCATAAATGGCCTGTTGGCGGTCACCGGTTTCTACCGTGAGTGTGTCAAACCAGCTGTCGTGACGCAGTGTGAAACCGCCCTGCACGAGGCCGTCTGCCAGGTAATTGGTGAGGTTGTGAATGCGCCGGGCGATTTTCTTCAACCCTTGCGGCCCGTGGTAAATGGCGTAAAAGGCGCTGATCACCGCCAGCAGCACCTGTGATGTGCAGATGTTGGAGTTGGCCTTCTCGCGGCGGATATGCTGCTCGCGGGTTTGCATCGCCATGCGCAGGGCGGGCTTGCCGCGACTGTCAACGGAGACGCCGATAATCCGTCCCGGCGCCGAGCGCTTGTAGTCATCGCGGAAGGCAAAGAACGCGGCGTGTGGCCCGCCAAAGCCCATGGGGATGCCAAAGCGCTGGTTGGTGCCCACCACGATATCGGCGCCCAGTGCGCCGGGAGCCTTGAGCAGCACCAGGCTCATCAGGTCTGCCGCCACCACGGCGAGGGCATCCTTGCTGTGGATGGTGTCAATCTGGGCGCTGATATTGTCGATATTGCCAGTGCTGGCGGGGTACTGGAGCAGGGCACCAAAGAATGCCAGGCCCTCAAGATCTGTTGCAGGATTGCCGACAGTGACCTCGAAACCGTAGTGCTCGGCGCGGGTTTTTACCACAGCAATGGTTTGCGGGTGGCACTGGTCCGAGACAAAAAAAGTATTGCTGGCATTCTTGCGCTGCTGGCGTTTGGCCATGGCCATGGCTTCCGCCGCTGCTGTGGCCTCATCCAGCATGGAGGCGTTGGCCATCTCCATGCCGCTGAGGTCCATGATCATCTGCTGGAAATTGAGCAAGCCCTCCAGCCGCCCCTGGGCGATCTCCGGCTGGTAGGGCGTGTAGGCGGTGTACCAGCCGGGATTTTCCAGCACGTTGCGCAGGATTACTCCGGGGGTAAATACCGGGTGGTAGCCCATGCCGATGAGGGAGGTGTAGATGCGGTTCTGGCTGGCGATAGCCTTGAGTTTTTGCAGGGCCTGTTGCTCGCTCATCGGTGCTGCCAGCGCCAGTGCATCGCGCTTGCGGATGCTGCCTGGCACTACGCGGGCCATCAGGTCTTCAAGGGAGCTTGCGCCCAACTCCGCCAGCATCGTCTCAATCTGCAGGGCATCGGGGCCGATATGCCGGCCTATAAATTCATCCTGGCCCATAAGTGACTGAATTGAAACTGAATCTGGCATTTTCATTCCTGCTCAAGTGTGTCGGGGTGACCCTGTTGCTGCGGGGAGAGACAGTCAGGTCGGTGGGATGGCGGAGGAGGCGAAAGGGTACCCCCGGGAAGGCCGGCATTTTACCAACCCCGGTCGCCGGGCGGCAAACGCAATAAAGAAATGAATTGACATCATTAAGGGCTGATTCTGGCAGCATGCTGATGTTGAATGTATTGTCAGTGCCCCGGCAGGTTTGGAAACAGCACAATGTCCGACAGGATTCCCGTTCTCGATGCCCTCCCCACGTTGCTGGACGAGGTTCGTGCCTGTACATTCTGTGAGGATCTTCCCCTCGGCCCCAACCCGGTTGTCAGGGCCGACTCCCGTGCCCGGATACTGGTGATCGGCCAGGCTCCCGGCACCCGCGTCCACAACACCGGCATCCCCTGGAACGACCCCAGCGGTGAGCGCCTGCGCCAGTGGATGGGCGTCGACAGTGACACCTTCTATGACGCCAGCCGCATCGCCATTATGCCGATGGGGTTTTGTTACCCGGGCAAGGGCAAATCCGGCGACCTGCCGCCACGGCCGGAATGTGCGCCGCGTTGGCATCCACGCCTGCTTGACCACCTGCCCCGTATTGAACTGGTGCTGCTGATAGGCCAGTACGCACAGGGCCGCTATCTGGATAAGCAGGTGGCTGCTAAATATCCCAGCCTCACTGACAAGGTGCGTCACTGGCACGAGCTGGGGCCACGCTATTTTCCCCTCGTTCATCCCTCGCCACGCAATCAGCTGTGGCTCAAGCGCAACCCCTGGTTTGAGGCTGAGATCGTTCCTGCCTTGCAGCAGAGAATCGGTCAAATCCTGGTCAAAGGGTAAACAGTGTTGACGGGTATCCACCTGTGCTGGGGCTGTGAGGTCAGGACTCTGGCCAGGTGGTAAGCCATCTATAAATTCTGCTTGTGAAAGCCCGGGCCTCTCCATATTATCGCCGCACCTGTCCGGAACTATTTTTATGCCGGAGAGGATTGATGCCCCCGGGTCCATCCCTGCGACCCAGCGTCAATCCCTGCCTCATGGCACAGGTATCCACTAACGGAATAAATGATTTACCAAGGAGAGAATCATGAACAAAGCAAAAACCCTGCTCACAGCCCTCGCATTTTCCGCTGTCATTCCCATCACACAGGCCGATATCTATCTGGGGGGCAACTACCTGTATCTGGATTATTCGGAGGAAGAAATTGATCTTGACCTGGGAGCCTTGTACCTGCGCGGCGGCTATCAGTTCAGCGATTGGGCTGCTGTTGAAGTGCGCGCTGGCACCGGGATCAATGAAGACACATTGTTTTTCATGGGCGAACGGGTAAAAGCTGAACTGAACGAGCTTTACGGTGCTTATTTTGTTGCCGGAATTCCCAACAGCACCCTGTTTTATCCCTATCTGGTAGCAGGCTATACCCGTGGCGAACTGGAGGCTTCCGTCGGGGGCTATAGTGCTTCTGATTCTGAATCAGACTTTTCCTACGGGATTGGTACGGATCTGCGTTTTTCCGAGAATTTCGCTGCCAATATCGAGTTTATGCGCTACTTGGACAAGGATGGTTTTGAAATGGATGGATTGAGCGCGGGAATCAAGTACACCTTTAAATAGCGCACTTTAGCTGGAAAGAAGCCAGGGTTTTCCTGGCTTTTTAGTTTTTACAGCGCAGCTGATGAGGTGCAATAACAAGTGAGTGCTTTGGGCTCGAAAAATAACAAGTCTTTTACAGTGCTTCCACTGGCTCATCAATTTTTCTGTCAGCTGATTTCACTACAGCCTTGTTGAGTCTGAATATCAGCAGCATCGGCAGCATCAGCAGGAACACCACCAGGATCAGGTTGAAGGCATCTACATAGGCCACCATCTGGCTTTGTTCTGCCAGCAGCCCGGCAATGATTTTCCAGCTTTCTGCCATATCGGCATCGAACCCGGTTACCTGCTGCCAGTGTTGGAATTCAGGGGATGTTTCCTGTATGCCTGCGCGCAGCTGAGTCCAGGCTGTCTGGGCGTGGCGGGCGGTAAATCCGGCGAGGATGGCGATACCCAAACTGCCGCCCATGGAGCGGATCAGGCTGAAAACCCCGGCGGCTTCCGGCACCTTGTGGGCAGCCAGCGTGGCGTAGGCCATGGTGGAGAGAGGCACGAAAATAAATCCCAGCCCCAGCCCCTGTATGAGGCCGGGAACCATGATCAGGAAAGGCGTGGTATCGAGGTTGTAATGGGTCATGGGGATACTGGCGAAGGCAATAATCACTACACCGATTGCCACCACTATCCGGTCATCAATGAATTTCATCAGTCTGCCGGCCAGCAGCGTGGAAAAAATGGTTACCACTCCCCGGGGTGCCATCAGCAAGCCGGTGATCATTGGGCTGTAGTGCAGTGAGCCCACCAGCATCAGCGGCAGCAGCAAGGTTGCACCGTAAAAGCCCAGGCTCATGGTGGTGATCATTAACACGGCGGCTATAAAGTTGCGATCGCGGAAAATCCCCAGGTCGAAAAGTGGATCCTCGCTGCGCTGCAGGCCGTGCCAGATAAATCCCCCAAGCCCGACCAGTCCGATCACAACAAATGAACGAATCAGGCTGGAATCGAACCAGTCGCGGTGTTCTCCCAGGTCGAGAATCAGTTGCAGGCTGCCCACCGCGATGGCCATCAAAGCAAAGCCGCTCCAGTCCATGCGCCGCGCCCGCGTGCTGCCGGAAGGCATGGTGATCCAGGCCATGATCAACAGCAGTATGCCGACGGGAATATTGATAAAGAAAGTCCAGTGCCAGCTCCAGTTCTCGGTCAGCCAGCCACCCAGTGATGGCCCCAGAATCGGCCCGGCCATGATGCCCACACCCCAGATTGACATGGCCCTGGCCCGCTCTTCGATGGGGTAGAGCTGGATCAGTACCATTTGTGACAGGGGCACCAGGGCGGCGCCAAACACACCCTGGAGGATGCGGAACAGTACGATCTGGTTGAGAGTGGTGGACAGACCGCAGAGCATCGAGGTGAGGGTAAAACCACCAATCGACAGCAACAGGTAGTTGCGGATACCGATGCGATCACTGAAGAACCCGGTGAGGGGCATAAAAATGCTCGCCGCCACCACGTAGCTGGTCAGCACCCAGCTGATCTGTTCCGGGCTGGCGCCGAGCTGGCCTTTCATCTGCGGCAGCGCCACATTGACGATAGTGGTGTCGAGCAGTTGCATGATGGTGCACACCATCACCACCAGGGTAATGACCAGCCGCTGGTACGGCGACACGGTCTCCATGGAGGTGGCGCGCAAGGCATTCACGACGTTCAGGAATCCCGAGTATCAATACGCACGGCACTGCTGGTGCCAACCCGCAGGGGCGATTGCGGCGGCTGGCCGGTGACCAGAATTTTTACCGGGATGCGCTGGGTGGTCTTGACCCAGTTGCCGGTGGCATTTTCCGGGGGCAGCAGGGAAAACGCGGTGCCACTGGCGGGGCTGATACTTTCCACCACCCCGGTGAATGCTGCGCCGGGATACATGTCGACGCTGATATCGACCGACTGGCCGGGGCGGATGCGGGCCAGCTGTGTCTCCTTGAAGTTGGCCTTGACCCAGAATGTATCAGTGCATACCAGCACCATCACTGCCTGGTGAGCGCGTACGGTTTCACCCACATGCACGTTGACCTTTTCCAGAGTGCCATTGCAGGGCGCGCTCATATGGGTGCGCGCCAGCGCCCAGCGGGCCTGCTTGAGGTGGGCGCGGGCCGCCGCCACCAGCAGATCTTCACTGACGTTGCTGCCATTGGCGAGCCTGGCGCGGGCCTTTTCCAGTTTCGCCTCGCTGACCTTGATCGCCGCCTGGGCGCGTTCCCAGATGGCCTGTGCATCTTCGGTCTGTTGTTCGGAGGAATAGGCCTGGCGTTTGAGGGTCTTCAAGCGTTGCAGCTGATCCAGGGCATTGGCCTGGTGGACCCTGGCATCCTCCAGTTCGGCCTCGGCGCTGGCCAGCTCAGCCCGGTTTTCTTCCACCTGGCGTTGGGCCAGGGCCAGCTCTGCCTCGGCGCCCAGAGCCTCGGCCCGGTAGGGGGCGGGGTCGATATCAAAAAGCAAATCGCCCTTTTTCACCGTCTGCTGGCTGCGCACCGGCACCCGCACAACAGGACCGTCTACATGGCTTGAGATACGGATCGCTGTGGCATCGATATAGGCATTGTCGGTGGAGGGGTAAAGAGTTTCGTAGTGGGAATAGATGGCGATGCCACCCAATCCCGCGCCTGCCAGTGCCAGTAGTACCAGCCATTTCCAGAGTTTCATGCGACCTCATCAGTATTGTTATCAGCCCCCGGGCGGGTTTTTTCCAGCGCTTCGCGCAGTTGCAGCAGCCCGAGTTTGATATCGTCATAGGTTTGCGCTGGCAGGATGGCGAAGACTTCCTGCTCCACTTCGAGAGAGGCGGCGCGAATTTCCGAACGGATGGCCTTGGCCTTGGTGGTCAAAATGGTGAGTTTGCTGCGCCGGTCGTCATCGCAGACACGGCGCTCCACCCAACCCTCTTTTTCCATGCGGTCGAGCATCGATGCCATGGTGGGCGGTTCCACCAGGCACAACCTGGCCAGATCACGCTGGCTGATGCCCTGGTTGTCCTGGGTGTCCAACATCAGGATCACATCCCACTTGGCGCGACTGAGGCCAAAGGCCTGCAGGCTGATATCAATGCGGGAGCGCCAGATTTTGGCTATTTCGTGGAGCAGGCGGCCAAGGGTGAGGTTGTCGTCGCTGTTACTGGTCACGGGATACCGGGAGTAGCTAAAGGTAGGGTGCTAACTATAAGTATCCTATCTAAATCTGTCGAGGGTGAAATGCTTTAATCCTGATGCAGGTAATATGCTGGCAATAGCGCTGGCTCACCGTGGCCTGTAGGCCGGTTGAGAATGGCGTTGCCAACTGCGCCTAACCACCGTCACAATTGCCGCCGCTATGCCAGCTTGCTGGGCCGCTGATCGAGGATATAGAAGGGATGGATAGAACGATGAACGCTCGTCGATGGCTGATCACATTAGCGGCCTGTGTGGTGATTTTTGCCGTGCTGGCCGGATACAAGTTTTTGCAGATCAAGGCGGCCATTGCCTTTGGCGAATCCTTCCCCGAGCCGTCTGAGTCCGTTGAGGCGATGGTGGTCGACAGCCAGCTTGCCCGCACCTATGTGACCACCATCGGTGAAATTGTTGCGCCCCAGTCCATCGAGCTGCGCACCGAGGTGGAAGGGCGGATCACGGCGGTCAATGTCAAATCCGGTGAGGTGGTGAAGCAGGGCGATATCCTCCTGCAGCTGGATATCAGCGAGGAGGCGGCCCGCCTGAAAGCGGCCCAGGCGCGCGCCAGACTGGCCGGGCTTGAGCTGGAGCGCTTCACCCGCCTGCTGGCCAGCAAGACTGTCAGCGAGGATCAGGTGGATAAGGCCCGTGCAGAGTTCGATATTGCCCGCGCCACGGTCGCCGAGTTAGAGGCGATCATCGCCAAAAAAACCCTCCAGGCGCCCTTTGATGCGGTGGCGGGTTTGCACCAGCTGGAGGCTGGCGAGTTCCTTCAGAGTAATACGCCGGTGGTGATGCTGGTGGGTATCAGCGATGTCGTCTGGGTGGACTTTGACCTGTCCATCAGCCAGGGCAGCCTGGAGCTTGGTGACGAGGTGGAGGTGATTCTGGCAGGCAATCGCTGGGGGACGCCGCTGCTCGCCACGATCATTGCCATTGAGCCGGTCGTTTCTGCCACATCGAGAAATCGGCACTACCGGGCAAAAATAACCGTCGACTCGCCGTTGCCACCCAACACGGTGGTCAATATCCGCGTGCCTGCCGGTCAGGAGAATCAGGTTCAGCTGCCAGCAACGGCCATTATTCGCGATGAGTTGGGCGCCTATGTGTTTGTGCTCGATGCGGAAGCGGGCGACAGTTACCGGGCGCGACGCCAGTCTGTCACCCTCGGTGGCCAGGAGGGGGATACGGCGTTTGTCCGCAGCGGCCTGCAACCCGGCGACCTGGTGGCCACCCACGGCGCCTTCAAGCTGCGCCATGGTCTGCACACCTATATCCGCGAGCGCACCGATCCGACCAAACGCAAAGCTAGTCAAACCAGCCAGCAGCCGGGGGAGTAAACGCCATGTCCCCTCGCTATGGCAGCCCCACCGTGATGGATATTTTTGTCACCCGCCCGGTACTGTCGCTGGTGCTGTGCCTGATCCTGATCATTGCCGGAGTGCGCGCCGCGCTGGAGATTCCGGTGCTCGAATACCCCCGCATTGAAAGCTCGTCACTGGTGATTACCACCAGCTATGTGGGCGCCCCCGCGGCGGTGGTACAGGGCTTTATCACCGACCCGATTGAACGGGTGGCCGCTACGGTGCCGGGTGTCGACTACGTGGATTCCGCCACCCTGGCGGGGCTGAGTACGGTGACGGTGTGGCTCAACCTCAACGAAGACAGCACCTCGGCCCTGGCGGAACTGTCATCGCGGCTCGACCAGATTCGCTTTGAATTACCGGCGGGCGCCGAGGACCCATCGGTGGAAGTGCAGCGCGCGGATCGTTCCGGCGCCGTGTTCTATCTCGATGTGATTACTGAACATTTCACCCGTGCTGAAGTGACCGATTATCTGGCGCGCCATGTGACGCCGATCATGTCATCCATCGACGGCGTGCAGCGGGTTGGCATTGAAGGCGGTCGCAACCCGGCCATGCGGGTGTGGATTGATCCGGTCAAGATGGCGGCGTTTAACGTCAGCGCCCAGGATGTACAGGCGGCCCTCACCGCCAACAATATTATTGCCACGATTGGCCGCAGCGAGAACAGCCAGCAGCGGGTTAACCTGCTCACCAACACCACGCTGCAAACGGTTGAGGATTTCGAACGGCTGATTATTCGCGAAGCGGATGGCTCGCTGATCTACCTGCGCGATATCGCCAGGGTGGAACTGGGTGAGGAGGAGGGCGAGGTCAATGCCCGCCTCAGCCACCAGGATGCGGTGTACCTCTCCATCTGGCCGCTGCCGGGCGCCAATGAAATTGTCATTGGTGACCAGCTCTACGAGATGCTGGATCAGATCAACCCGACACTGCCGGACGGCCTCAATATTCACATAGGCTACGACGGCACCCTGTACATGCGCGATGCCATCCGCGAAATTTTCACCACCCTGGTGGAAACCATCATTCTGGTGGGCTTGGTGGTTCTGGCCCTGATGGGCTCCTGGCGCACGGCGCTGGTGCCGCTGGTGACCATTCCCATTTCCCTGCTCGGCGCTGTGGCGGTGATTACCCTGATGGGGTTTTCCCTCAATCTGCTCACCATCCTCGCCATTGTGCTGTCGGTGGGCCTGGTGGTGGATGACGCCATCGTGGTGGTGGAAAACGTGTCGCGCTATATGCGCGAAGGCAAGACCCGTATCCAGGCGGCGCTGGCCAGTTCCCGCCAGCTGCTGTCGCCGATTATCGGCATGACCATCACCCTCGCGGCGGTGTATGCACCCATCGGATTTTTGTCGGGGCTGACCGGCGTGCTGTTCAAGGAGTTTGCCTTCACCCTGTCGGTGGCGGTGCTGATTTCCGGGGTGGTGGCGTTGACGCTGTCCCCCATCATGAGCGCCTACGCCAATCCGGAGGGCGGCAAGGAGGCGCCCATGACCCGCTGGGTGAACCAACGTTTTGACCGGCTGCACCACCAGTACGGGCGGTTGCTGGAACATATCTTCAAGTGGCAGAAACAGATTCTTTTTTTCGGCGTGTTTTTTTCCCTGCTGGTGCTGCCGTTTTATCTGTTTTCCCAGAAGGAACTGGCGCCCATCGAAGACCAGAGCGCCATCAATATTGTGATCGACGCGCCCTCCAACGGCTCGCAGGCATACAGCAATGATTACATCCACGACGCCATCGATAAAATCCTTGAAACCCCGGGGGTAAAATTTGTCTGGCAAGTGGTGATGGCCAATGCCGGTTTTGGCGGCATTATTTTTGAGGATATTCAGGACCGCGAAAAAAGCGTGCATGAACTGCTGCCCGAGGTGTACGGCAAAGTCAGCGAGGTGACCGGGCTGCGGGTATTCCCGATGCTGTTCCCGGCCCTGCCCACCGCCGGGCGCTTCGATGTGGAGCTGATTGTCCAGTCGGCGGATTCCCCGCAGGAGATGAAACCCTATGCCGACCAGCTGATGGCGGCCGCCTTCGAGAGCGGCCAGTTTATGTTTGCCGATACCGACCTCAAGATCGATATGCCCCAGGTGCGCTTTATCCTCGACCGCGAGCGCATTGCCGACCTGGGTATGGACCTGGCCACAGTCAGCAGGCAATTGGGGGTGTTGCTGTCGGGCAACTACGTCAACCGCTTTGAAATGGACGGCAAGGCCTACCGGGTGATTCCCATGGTGGAGGGCAAGGATCGCCAGACCCCGGAAGCCCTGCTCGATCTGCTGCTGCGCACGCCCTCCGGCGAGCTGATCCCGGTGTCTGCCATTGCCTCCATCGACTATTCCGTTGCGCCGCGGGTACTGGGCAAATTCCAGCAGAAAAATGCCTTCCGCATCCTCGGCGGAGTGTTGCCCGGCACCACCAAGGGCCAGGCCCTGACCACCCTGGAAAATGCGGCGGCGGAGATTCTGCCCAAGGGTTATACCCTCGACTATGCCGGTGAGTCGCGGCAACTGCGTCAGGAGGGCAATACCCTGATCGGCATCCTTGGCATTGCCCTGCTGTTTGTGTATTTCGTGCTGACGGTGCAATTCAACAGTTTTCGCGACCCCCTGGTGGTGTTGCTGGGGTCGGTGCCCCTGGCCCTGGCGGGTGCCTTGCTGATTCCCTTCCTGGGCTGGACCACCATCAATATCTACTCCCAGATCGGCTTTATCACCCTGGTGGGGCTGGTGGCGAAAAATGGCATCCTCATTGTCGAGTTTGCCAACCACCTGCAAGCGGAAGGTTTCAGCAAGCTGGAAGCCATCAAGCAGGCGGCGGAAACCCGTCTGCGCCCGGTGTTGATGACCACCGCAGCCACCGCCCTCGGTCACTTCCCCCTGGTGCTGGTGACGGGCGCAGGGGCCGAGGCCCGCAACAGTATCGGCATTATCCTGGTGGCCGGCATGCTCCTTGGCACCCTGTTTACCCTCTTTATCCTGCCCTGCCTCTACCTGCTGCTGGCCAAAGCGCACCGGGCTGCGGAAGTCGATCCCGGCCATGATGCCGAGATGGATTCCAATGTCACCTATGGCAGCTAATCAGCCTGCTTCCCTGCGCTCCGTCATCACGCCCGGCAACGTGCAGGGCCAGCTTGCAGGAGTAGCCACGGTGCCGTACCTTTACGCCCATGCCGGATTCTGACCTGCCCCCGACCTTCGAGCTTGCCGCCACCCTTGGCGCGCAACTGCTCGCCCGCGGTTGGCGGGTGACCTGCGCCGAATCCTGCACCGGCGGTGGCATTGCCGCCGCCATTACCGATGTGGCAGGCAGTTCCCACTGGTTTGAAACCGGCTTTGTCACCTATGCCAACGGCGCCAAGGAGCGCCTGCTGGGCGTCAGTGCATCAACCCTGGCTCTGTCAGGCGCAGTCAGCGAAGCGGTGGTGCGGGAAATGGCCCAGGGCGCATTGCGCCAGGCCGGTGCGGATATTGCCGTTGCCGTCAGTGGTGTCGCTGGTCCCGACGGCGGCAGTGCTGAAAAACCGGTGGGCACGGTCTGGCTGGCCTGGGCTAGCGCCAATGGTGTCGAAACCCGCCTGTGCCAGTTCAGCGGTGATCGGGCCGCAGTGCGCCGCCAGGCAGTGCAGGTCGCCCTCGAGGGGCTGCTTCGCTGCGCACAGGGGTAAACTACTGTATGGCTATACAGTAGTTTTGTTTTGCGTTAAGCTGGCTGCCAAGTGTGATGAAAACGGTTTCCATCACTGTCGTTACAGCACTTTAATCACACCATCATTCAACACTTAACATTCAAGCATAAGGGGATTTCAATGGACGCCAACAAGGAAAAAGCACTGCAGGCAGCCCTAGGCCAGATTGAACGCCAGTTCGGCAAGGGCGCGGTGATGCGCATGGGCGACAAGGAGCACCTCGCCATACCCAGTATTTCCACTGGCTCCCTGGGCCTGGATATCGCTCTCGGTATCGGTGGCCTGCCCAAGGGGCGGATCGTTGAAATCTACGGGCCTGAATCATCCGGTAAAACGACCCTGACCCTGTCCGTTATCGCCCAGGCCCAGAAAGCAGGCGCCACCTGTGCGTTTGTGGATGCCGAGCACGCCCTCGACCCCGACTACGCCGACCGCCTGGGTGTCAATGTCGATGACCTGCTGGTGTCGCAGCCGGATACCGGCGAACAGGCCCTTGAAATCACCGACATGCTGGTGCGCTCCAACGCGGTGGATGTGATTGTTGTCGATTCCGTGGCAGCCCTGGTGCCGAAGGCGGAAATCGAAGGTGAAATGGGCGATACCCATGTGGGCCTGCAGGCGCGGCTGATGTCCCAGGCGCTGCGCAAGCTGACCGGCAATATCAAGAATGCCAACTGCCTGGTCATTTTTATCAACCAGATCCGCATGAAAATCGGTGTCATGTTCGGCAGCCCGGA
>LADM01000107.1 GCA_000961645.1 Gammaproteobacteria bacterium BRH_c0
GAGCCGTTGCCGAAACTGGCCAGCAAACCGAAGGGCCGCAGGCAGTTCAGCGAGCCTTCAAAGGTGTCCTTGCCCACCGAGTCGTAAACCACCTTGACGCCGCGGCCCCCGGTAATCTCCCTGACCCGGGCGGCAAAATCCTCGCGGCTGTAGTCGATGGCGTAGGCCGCACCGTGTTCCAGCGCCAGTTCACACTTGGCCGCCGAGCCCGCCGTGCCGATCAGTTGCAGGCCGAGCGCCCTGGCCCACTGGCAGGCGATCAGGCCAACACCGCCGGCGGCGGCATGGAACAGCACAAAGTCGCCTTGCTCCAGGCCTTCAACTGGCAGGGTCTTTTTCAGCAGGTAGTGGACCGTCAGGCCCTTGAGCATCATGGCCGCGCCGATCTCGAAGGAGATGGCGTCAGGCAGCCTGCACACGCACAGCGCAGGCATCACCCGCAGTTGGCAGTAAGCGCCGGGCGGCTGGCTGGCATAGGCGGCGCGATCGCCCGCTTTCAGGTGGGTTACGCCTGCACCCACCGCTTCAACCACACCGGCAGCCTCCATGCCCAGTTGTAGCGGCAGTGGCAGGGGGTAGAGGCCGCTGCGCTGATAGGTATCGATAAAATTCAGCCCCACAGCCTGATGGCGGATGCGGATTTCGCCCGCGCCGGGTTCGCCGACCTCGACCTCAACCTGTCTCAGTACCTCGGGTCCACCGTGGCGGTCGATGCGGATGGCTGTGCTGGTGGGCATGGCATTTTCTCCGGTGAAGTAATTCAGTCAGCTCAACCAGCCAGCGCCTGCAGCTGGCTGATCAGTTCCCTCGCTCCCAGCACCACAAACAGCGCACAGGTGATGCCAAGCAGCAGATTGCTGAATGGCCCGTTGCGCCACTGGGGCGGCAGTTGTTTGCTGTTCATCAGAAAAAGCAAAGTGAGTGCCAGGAATGGCATAAACAGGGCTCCCAGTGCGCCGTAGCCCACAATCAGCATAAAGGGCCTGTCGAGAAAGAGCAGCAGCATGGGCGGAAAGGTGAGCCACAGCATATAGAAGCGCGCCGCCTTGCTGGATGTGCCGGGCGCCGTTGGCGCCTCTGAGAGGCTGTCTCCGGGTTGTAGCAGATGGGCCACAAAATCCGCAAACATCAGGCTGACGCCGTTCCACACGCCGATCAGGGAAGAGAACGACGATGCCCAGAAGCCGACCAGAAAGATAACCGCCCAGGTCCTGCCGTAGCGCTCGCCCAGCACTCCGGCGAGATCGAGCAGGCCGCGATCGCCCCGCGCCAGTGAGATATTCGCCGCGTGCAATAATTCGGCACCGACGATCAGCATTGCCACCACAAAAATGCCGGTCATCACATAGGCCACGCTGTTGTCGATGCGCATCACCGCCATCCAGCGCGGCTGTCGCCAACCCTTTTCCTTCAGCCAGTAACCATAGGCCGCCAGGGTGATGGTGCCACCGACGCCGCCAGCCAGGCCGAGCACATAGAACAGCGAACCCGGCGGCATACGCGGCACCATGCCCGTGGCGAGTTCGCCCAGATTGGGTGCGGCAACGACCGCGGAACCCACGACGGCGAGAAACATCACGCCAACCAGTACGGCGATCAGTTTCTCGAACAGCGCGTAACTGCCAAACCAAACCAGCGCCAGGCCTAGCAGCCCGGACAGTACGGCAAACACCTTGAGATCAATGGCCGGGAACAGCGCCGCCAGCGGCAGCGCGCTGGAACTCATGGCCGTGGCGCCGTAGACAAAGCCCCAGATCACCACATAGATGCCAAAGTACACCGTCGTCCAGCGGCCCAGTGAACGCCAGCCATGGAATAAGGTTTGACCACTGGCCAGATACCAGCGCCCGACACTTTCCACCAGAATAATCTTGAGCAGGCAGCCAAACACCGCCGCCCACAACAGCATGTAGCCAAACTGGCTACCGGCCACCAGGGTGGCCACCAGATCCCCGGCACCCACGCCAGTCGCGGCGGCGATCAGGCCGGGGCCGATCAGTCGCCAGCGGGGAGTGTTGTCCTGTGGCGCGGGGGCATTCCCTTCATCCATTGTTATTTATCCTGTGTCTGGCGCTGCAGTTGTTGATGGACTGGCGGTGAGGAGACTGGTGGTGAGGAGGCTGGTAGTGAGGAATAGTTGCCAGTCTGTTTTGCAGGCTAACTGGACAGGCCTTTGAACTCAAGTCGCCCGGAAGTCAGGGCCAGTACTGCAACCCGGAAGGAGTGGCCATTGGCGCAAAATTGCTTACCCGCCTGCCATCAACCCCGTTATGATTCAGCACTCGCCGCTACCCTTGTTCAGGTCACGCCATGCCGCTGTTCAGTTATCCTCTGCCGTTGCACACCGGATTGTTCCCGGCCAGCTGGGCAACGGGTTGCGCCAGCTGGAGGGCGGAGCTGGATGCCCTGCGTAGCGCATGCAAACAGTCAATCCCGGTAGATATCCGCGAATTCCCTGCGCCGGGCAATAGCCCTGAGGGTGAAGCGCTGTTTACCCAGTGTGCATGGCTGGGACCTGCTGATGCTGCAGCCGTGGTGGTGCTGATCGCCGGTACCCACGGTGTCGAGGGTTATGCGGGCAGCGGCGTGCAGTGTGACCTGTGGCGCCTGTTGGCCGCCGGTCAGCTGGCGCTGCCAAGCGGGGTGGCGCTGCTCGCGGTCAATGGCCTCAACCCCTGGGGCTATGCCTGGAATCGCCGCTGTGACGGCGAGGGTATCGACGTCAACCGCAACTTCGTGGATTTCGACCAGCCGCTGCCCGCCAACCGCGGCTATGATGAATTGCGCGAGGCTTTTTTTCTCGATGATCCGGCTGAATCCTCGCGAAGGCTCAAGGCTTTCCGCGACAGGTACGGCCAGACAGCCTACGAAATCGCTGTCAGCGGTGGCCAGTTCAGCGACCCCCTCGGGCCGTTTTACGGCGGCACCGGCAAAAGCCACAGTCGCCGCGTGGTCGAAACCCTGATGGCGGATTACGCCCTGGCGCAGCGCCGCCTCGCCGTGATTGATGTGCATACCGGGCTCGGTCCCTACGGCCACGGGGAAATCATTTGCGACCACCCTGCTGGCAGCCCTGGCGCGAAGGCGGCCAAACACTGGTACGGTCCGTCCTGTACACTGCCGGAGCAGGGGGAGTCCAGCTCGGTGCCCAAGCTCGGCCTGCTGGATTACGCCTGGCACCGCATCATGGGCGCTGACAGCTGTTTTGTAACCCTGGAATTTGGCACCCTCGGTACCGACAATCTGTTCAGCGTTCTGCTGGAAGAAAATCGCGCTTGGGCGGGAAGGGGAAAATCAGCAATGTCCGAACAGCAAAGACTCAGGCTTGCCGGGTGCATGGCAGCGCACTTTTTCCCCGCCGATGCCCTGTGGCGGGAGACAGTGCTGTTTCGCAGCCGCCAGGTGATAACCCAGGCATTCAACGCGCTGGGAGAGGTTTGAACAACAATGACTGATACCGCACTAACGCTCCAGCCCGTTGACTCAGCCATCCATATCCGCCAGGTTCAGGACACGGATCTCAATGCCTTGCTGGAGCTGGAGCAACTGAGTTTTTCCACCGACCGGCTCAGCCGCCGCAGCTTCCGCCACTGGATTGGCGCCAGCAACTGCGCTTTCCTGGTGGCGGAACGCAGCGGAGTGGTGGTGGGTTACAGCCTTATCCTGTTTTTGCGTGGCACCATTCTGGCGCGCCTGTATTCCATCGCCATTGATCCGGCGCAGCGCGGCGCCGGGATCGCCCGTCTGCTGATCCAGGAAGGGGAAAAAATTGCCGAGGAGCAGGGCCTGCTGTTTTTGCGCCTCGAAGTAAAGATCGACAACAAGGCTGCCATTGGTCTCTATGAATCCATGGGCTACCAGCCGTTCGGGATTTTCCGCAATTACTACGAGGACAACAACGACGCCCTGCGCATGCAGAAATGTATCCGCCGGGTGCCCCAGCTGGAACCCGATCGCATTATTCCCTGGATCCAGCAGACCACACCGTTCACCTGCGGCCCCGCAGCGATGATGATGGCGATGCGCGGCCTGTCGCGTGATTACAAGCCCACCATCCACGACGAGCTGCAAATCTGGCGCGAGGCCACCACCATTTTCATGACTTCAGGTCACGGCGGTTGTCATCCGGTAGGGCTCGCTCTGGCGGCCCGGCAACGGGGTTATGACGCCGAAGTGTGGCTCAATCAGGCGGGGCCCATGTTTGTCGACAGCGTCCGCGACGAGACCAAGAAGCGGGTGATAGAGCTGGTTCATGCGGATTTTCTCAGCCAGGCGCAGCAGCTCGGGGTGCCGCTCTGTTACCGGGAGTTTTCCGATCTGGATCTGGAAAGGGCGTTCAGCAGCGGCGCCATCCCCATTATCCTTATCAGCACCTACCGCATGGATGGCAGAAAGGCCCCCCACTGGGTGACTCTGAGTGGTTTTGACGACGATTGCCTCTATGTGCACGATTCCGATCCCGACCCGGAAGAACAGTCTGCCAGCGGTCTCGACAGTCAGTACCTGCCCATTGCGCGGGGGGATTTTATCAAGATGTCCCGTTTCGGGCGCAGTCAGTTGCGCACGGCGGTGGTGCTGAAAAACCGCTGCTGATCAGCTGTCGCTGCCTGAAATCAAGCCCAGCAAGCGCCGCGTCGAGGGATCGAGGGCAGCGCTGTTGTCGGCCCTGTCCGCCAGCAACTGGCCGGCAATGACCTTGCCCAGTTCCACTCCCCACTGGTCGAAGGAATTGATATTCCAGATCACCCCCTGGCTGTAAACCTTGTGTTCGTAGAGGGCGATCAGCATGCCCAGGTTGAAGGGGGTGAGCTTCTGGATCAAGAGAGTGTTGGAGGGACGATTGCCGGGCTGATGCCGGTAACTGGGCAACGCGCCAGTGGTGCCCACCATCAGGGCCGCCGACTGCGCCAGCAAGTGGGTCATCAGTGCCTGGTGGTGGCGCGGCGTGCTGAGTGAATCCTCGATAAAACCGATAAAATCCACCGGAATAAGATGCGACCCCTGGTGGATCAGCTGCAAAAACGTGTGCTGGCCATTGGTGCCGGTCTGGCCCCAGACAATGGTGCCGGTGGGGTAGTCGATGGCGTCCCCGGCGGCGGACACCGATTTGCCACTGCTTTCCATATCCAGCTGCTGCAGATAGGTGATGAAGTGACCCAGCCGTTCGCAGTAGGGAATCACCGCGTGGGTTTCCGCCTTGAGAAAATTGCGGTACCAGATGCCCAGCAGGGCGAGGATAACCGGCATGTTCTGCTCCAGTGGCGCGTAGAGAAAATGTTCATCCATGCGTTTGGCCCCCGCCAGCAACTGGCGGAAATTGTCATAGCCAATGGCGATGGCAATGCTCAGGCCAATACTCGACCACAGCGAGTAGCGCCCGCCGATCCAGTCCCAGAGCTGGAAAATCCGCTGCGGGTCGATGCCGAAGGCCAGCGCTTCGCGGCTGTTTTCGGTGACGGCAATAAAATGCGATGAAGATTGCGGCGCGTCGATGCCGAGTTTTTCCCGGAACCAGTCGAGGGTGGTTTCGGCGTTGAGCCGGGTTTCATGGGTGGTGAACGACTTGCTGGCAATGATGACCAGAGTGGTTTCCGGGTCGAGGCGGCGCAGCATGCGCTGAATCTCGGCACCGTCCACATTGGCGACAAAATGGCAGCGGATGACGGGGTGGGCAAATTCCCGCAGGGCAGTGCAGACCATTTTGGGTCCCAGATCCGATCCGCCGATGCCGATATTGATGACATCGGTGATTGCCTTGCCGGTTAACCCGCGCCACTGGCCAGTGCGAATCTGTTCGCTCACGATGCGGGTTTTTTCGTGTTGGCTGTCAATGGCGCTATTGAGCAGGTGTTGCTGCTCGGCGGGCAATGTGGCCGAGCCACGCAAGGCCATGTGCAGTGCCGGGCGCTTTTCCGTGGTATTGACCGCGGCGCCGACAAACAGAGCCCTGATTTTATCCGGCAGTGCCATCTCCCGGGCCAGCCGTAGCAGGGCGCTGAGCACAGCATCGTCAATCCGGTTTTTTGAATAGTCGAGCAGTAGCTCGTCACAGCGCAGTGAATAGCGCTCGGCCCGTTGGGAATCAGCGTGAAAGTGCTCGACAACAGCTGCGCGTGCTGTGGCGTGGGCCATATCCTGCAACTCAGCCCAGGCACTGGTGGCAGTGGGGCTGGTAGCGCTGCCTGGCATTGGTACCGTTTCTTGCAGCGGATTGTCGGTGGGTCGCTGGGTCATAGTCAGTTCGTTGTCATTGTGCCGCCGTAAGCAGGCAGCCAGGGGCTTATTGTCGAGCCGGGAGAGAATACCAGTATCGGGCGGATGGTGACCGTTTTTTGTGACAGGAGCGTGAACCTGTCACAGAGCTGAAACCCTGGCAAGCGGGATGGTTGTCAGCGGCCCAGGCCGGCGATGATTGACGCGGTATCCAGCATGCGGTTGGAAAACCCCCACTCGTTGTCGTACCAGGCCAGCACTTTCACCGTGTTGCCGGTAACCAGGGTTTGGGTCAGATCGACAATGCACGAAGCGGAATGGTGGTTGAAGTCGCAGGACACCAGGGGCAGTTTGTTGATAGCGAGTATGTCCCGCAGCTCGCCATTGGCGGCTGCAGCCAGGGCGCTGTTGATGGCTTCCACGCTGGCTGGTTTGCGGGCGCTGAAGGTCAGGTCGACCAGGGAGACATTGATCACCGGCACCCGCACGGCAAGACCGTCGAGCTTGCCCTTGAGTGCCGGTATCACCTCGCCGATGGCGCTCGCGGCCCCGGTTCTGGTGGGAATCATTGACTGGGTGGCGGAGCGTGCGCGGCGCAGGTCGGTGTGGTAATCATCGATCAGGATCTGGTCGTTGGTGTAGGCGTGGATGGTGTTGAGCAGGCCGGATTCAATACCGACACAGTCGTGCAACACCTTGGCCAGTGGCGCCAGGCAGTTGGTGGTGCAGGAGGCGTTGGAAATAATGCTGTGCTCGGGGCGCAGGATCTGGTGATTGACGCCGTACACCACGGTGGCATCGACCTGCTTGCCGGGCGCCGAGATCAGCACCCGCCGCGCCCCGGCATTGATGTGTTTTTGGGCCGCCTCGCGCTGGGTGAATTCCCCTGTGCACTCCAGCACCAGGTCGATACCCAGTTCGCGCCAGGGCAGCAGCGAAGGGTCGGGCTGGGCGAACACTTTGATGGTGTTGCCGTTCACCGAGATGCTGTCTTCGCTGACCTCAACCCGCGCCCTGAATGGACCGTGAACAGAATCGTAGCTGAGCAGGTGAGCATTGATTGCCGGGGTGCCAAGGTCGTTGATGGCGACAATTTTCAGGGCCTGGTCGTAGCCGTTTTCATAGCAGGCGCGAAGAATGTTGCGGCCTACCCGGCCAAAGCCGTTGAGTGCGATCCTGATCATGTCTTCCTCTGGTGGGTTGTTGGCAACTGGCTCGTCAGGTCTGCGGCTGAACGCTGTGGTGATTCAGGTTGTTTTTCCGGGTTAGCTCTCTGTCCGCTGCGGTTCCATGGCGACAATGATATTCCATTCCTTTTCGCTCACCGGCTGGATCGACAGGCGCCCCTGGCGAAACAGTACCATGTCTGCAAGGTCGGGAATGGCTTTGAGCCGGGCAGGTGAGATTATTCCTGGCAGGGTGCGAGTGTGACAGATATCGACACTGTACCAGCGCGGCTGATCCGGGCTGCTTTTCGGGTCGAAATAGGGACTGTCGGGATCGAACTGGGCGGGATCGGGATAGGGGGCGCTGCAGACTTCGGCAATGCCGGCGATGCCGGGTTGCTTGCAGCTGGAGTGGTAGATCAGTACCCCGTCACCCGCCGCTGCCAGGTCGCGCAGGTTGTTGCGCGCCTGGTAGTTGCGGATGCCATCCCAGCGACCGCTGCCACCGGGTTGCGCGGCCAGGTCAGCAATGCTGAACTCCGCTGGCTCGGTCTTGAAAAGCCAGTAGCGTTGCTGTCCGGCCATAGTGCAATCCTGTCGGCGGCGCGGCTGGGTTAGTGCTGGTGGCCACCGGCGCCATGGGCGTGGCCGTGGGCAACTTCTTCCTCACTGGCGTCGCGAATGTCCTCGACGGTGACATCAAAGCTGAGGGATTTGCCTGCCAGGGGATGGTTGCCATCGACGGTAACCAGATCGTCTTCGATACTGGTGACCACAACGGATACCGGCCCCTGGTTGGTCTGGGCTTCAAAGCGCATGCCCACTTCGAGGGGGTTGTCGCCGAAGGATTCGCGCGGTACGGATTCCACCAGGTGGTCGAGGTATTCGCCATAGGCCTCTGCGGGAACAATGTTGACCTGCAACTGGTCGCCAACCTGTTTGCCTTCGAGGGCCAGTTCCAGGCCGGGGATGATGTTGTGGGCGCCGTGCAGATAGGTCAGCGGCTCCCGTCCGGCGGATGAATCCAGTTGCACGCCGTCTTCGTCGCGCACAGTGTAGTGAATGGAGACGACGACATTGTCAGTAACAGTCATGGTTGGTTCCTGGTTCGTATGGCCGGTCATTATGGGTGATCTGGCGGGGTGTCTCAAGGTGGGGGCGTTGCACGTAACACGTTTCACGTTGCACGCAAGAGCCTGAAAGCGACGCAAGAATCGCAATTTTCACCACGTGAAACGTGTTACGTGTTACGTGTAACGTGAAACTGCTTCACTTAGCGAATAATCTTGATCCACTCCCCGGCAACTGGCTCGCCCCTGGGGTAGTAGCCGTTGATCAGGCGCAACTCCTGTTCACCGTATTTGCCCAGCTTGAGGTGAGCGGCGAGCTGGGCGAAGGTGGTGTTGGCGGTAGCTTTGACGTAGTGAATCCGCTGCGGTTCGAGGCCGACCAGGCGGGCCGGGGGCAGGGGCGCAAAACTGCGGACGATGGCCATAAAGTCCTGGTTGATGGCTTCTTCCCTGGATGGGTCGCTGATAACTCCCCTGAAGATATAGGCCTGACGCTGGTAGTAAATCACTGCGATGGGCTGGTCGGGTCCGGACTTGGCGGGTACAAAGCCGGTGTGGGCGGGCAGGCCAGCCTGGACAAAGGCCTGGGATTTCTTCAGAAACCCGATACCCAGCGTGTTTTTGATGTACTGCTCGGGGGACTGTACGGTGCGGGCCTTGATGTCGAGGTTGATGCTGGCGCCGGGTTGCGGTGCCGTGCCGCTGACGGTGGCGCCGGACTGGCTGAATGACCACCCGGCGGGATAATCAAAGCGGAAGGGCGGATTTTCCCCGTAAAAGCGGTTTTCCACCGCTGTGCTGGCCTGCACATTGCGCCCCCACACCAGCCTGTCGGTGGCGATGCGAAAGGGCATCACGCCACTTTCACCAGCGCCAGCATCAGTGTTGCCAGTGGAGACCATTTCCGCCAGGCGCCGATCATTGCGGGGATGGGTGGCAAACAGTCCGTGGTAGGTGCGCGGCTCGCGCCCGGCATCGCGGGCGCGCTGTTTTTCGAAACGCTCGTGGTCCTTGAGCAGGCTCAGCACTTCGATAATGGCGCTGCTGTCATAACCGGCTTTGGCCATGGTCTGGGCGCCGATACCGTCGGCCTCCAGTTCCATATCGCGGCCATAGCCGCGCACGGTGGCGGCGCCCCACAGGGCGGTGGCTTCGCCCACTTCGCCGCTGC
>LADM01000104.1 GCA_000961645.1 Gammaproteobacteria bacterium BRH_c0
GCCTTCGTTGGCGGCGTACAGCACCACACCCATTTGCGCGACGCTCTGGGGTGAGTATTGCGCCTGCTTCATCAGCTCGGTGACACGTTGGCCGTGCTCCAGCTGTGAGCGGGTGGCTTCGTCAAGGTCGGAGGCAAACTGGGAGAAAGCCGCCAGCTCGCGGTACTGGGCCAGGGCCAGACGGATACCGCCGCCGAGCTTCTTGATGATCTTGGTCTGTGCCGAACCACCTACCCGGGATACGGAAAGGCCAGCGTTCATGGCGGGGCGCACACCGGCATTGAACAGGCTGGACTCGACGAAAATCTGACCATCGGTGATGGAGATCACGTTGGTGGGTACGAAGGCGGAGACGTCACCGGCCTGGGTTTCAATGATAGGCAGGGCGGTCAGAGAGCCGGTTTTACCTTTCACTTCGCCGTTGGTGAATTTTTCGACGTAGTCAACGTTCACGCGGGCCGCGCGTTCCAGCAGACGGGAGTGGAGATAGAAAACGTCGCCGGGGTAGGCTTCGCGGCCGGGGGGACGTTTCAGCAGCAGGGAGATCTGGCGGTAGGCCCAGGCCTGCTTGGTCAAGTCGTCATAAATGATCAGTGCATCCTGGCCGCGGTCGCGGTAGTACTCGCCGATGGTGCAACCGGTGTAGGCCGCCAGATACTGCATGGAGGCCGGATCGGAAGCCGTCGCAGCAACCACCACGGTGTGGTCCATGGCGCCGTGCTCTTCGAGCTTGCGGACGATGTTGGCAACGGTGGAGTTCTTCTGGCCGATGGCCACATAGACGCACTTAATGCCGGTGGTTTTCTGGTTGATAATGGTGTCGATGGCGATGGCGGTTTTACCGATCTGGCGGTCGCCGATGATCAGTTCGCGCTGGCCGCGGCCAATTGGCACCATGGCGTCAATGGCTTTCAGGCCGGTCTGCACCGGCTGGTCAACACCCTGGCGTTCGATAACACCGGGAGCCACTTTTTCGATAGCGTCGGTCAGTTTGGCGTCGATAGGACCCTTGCCGTCGATGGCGTTGCCGAGGGCATCCACTACGCGGCCTTCCAGCTCGGGGCCGACGGGGACTTCGAGGATACGGCCAGTACAGCGGGCTTTCCTTCCTTCAACCAGACCCTGGTAGTCGCCCAGTACCACGGCGCCAACGGAGTCGCGCTCGAGGTTGAGGGCCAGGCCGTAGAGGCCGCCGTCAAACTCGATCATTTCGCCGTACATCACATTGCCCAGGCCGTGGATGCGAACGATACCGTCAGATACGGAAACGATGGTGCCTTCGTTCTTTACTTCTGTTTTGACATCAAGGCTCTCAATACGCTGCTTGATGATTTCGCTAATTTCAGATGGATTCAGTTGCTGCATGGTCGATTCCTCGATCCCGTATGTTCTCGATACTAGGAGTTTAATGCTTCAGCGAGTTTGGTCAGGCGGCCACGGATGCTGCCGTCGATCACGGTATCACCTGCGCGGATCAAAACCCCGCCGAGCAGGGACTTATCAATGGAGACAGTCATGTTGACGAGCCGATCGAGGCGCTGACTCAGGGCCTGGCTCAGCTTTTCCTGCTGTGCGGCATCCAGCTCACTGGCGGCCACAACCTGGACGTCAACCGTTTTTTCACGCTGCGCCTTCAGAACCTCAAACTGATCACCGATAAAGGGGATCAGCGGCAGACGCCGGTTTTTTGCCAGCAGCCCAACCAGGTTGCGGCCGCTCTCGTCCAGGGCATCGCCACAGATCTCAACCAGGCTTTCACCCTGTTGCTGGGCGCTGCGCTCGGGCGAGTCGAGCAAGGCTTTGACCGCTGACTGCTGAACCACCGCAGAGAGGGTTTTCAGCATGGCCGACCAGCTGTCGAGGCTGTTGCTCTCGACAGCATACTCGTAGGCCGCCTTGGCGTAGGGCCGTGCCAGAGTACTCAATTCCGCCATATCAAACCTCGTTAAAGCTGTGCCGCCAGTTTGTCGACCAGCTCACGATTTGCGTTTTCGTCAATGGAAGCCTCGAGGATTTTCTCGGCACCGGCGACGGCAAGTGTTGCCACCTTGGCGCGCAGTTCCTCGCGAACACGGTTCACTTCCTGCTCGATTTCAGCCTGTGCGGCTGATTTCAGGCGCTCGCCTTCAGTGCGGGCTTTATCCTTCGCTTCTTCAACGATCAGATTGGCGCGCTTGTTGGCTTGCTCGAGAAGTGCCGCGGCTTCCTGCTTGGCGTCCTTGAGTTGCTCTGACGCCTTGTTTTGCGCCAGCTCAAGATCTCGCATCGCGCGGTCGGCAGCATCGAGGCCGTCCGCGATTTTGTTCTTACGCTCTTCCATCGCGTGTGTAAGCGCTGGCCAGACAAACTTCATGCAGAACCACACGAATACGGCAAAAGCCGCCATCTGGCCAAACAGCGTCATGTTGATATTCACGCCTTTAACCTCACAATATCAGTTTCGGTTGATCAGCTATCTTGTGACGGCTACGGATTAAGCACCAACGCCAGGAGCGACAACGAAGATGAGGTACATGGCGATACCCACACCGATGATGGGGATCGCATCGATCAGACCGGCAAGCAGGAACATTTTGCCCTGCAGCATGGGGCCAAGTTCGGGCTGACGGGCAGTACCTTCGATGAGTTTGCCACCGAGCAGACCCATACCCAGGGCAGCACCGATAGCAGCTGAGCTCAGCATGATGGCAGCAGCGATAATGACGAGTTCCATGTGTATCTCCTAGCGTTTAAGGTTGTTAAGTTGAAAGTTAAAAGGTTAAAAAAATCAATGGTCTTCGTGGGACATGCTCAGATACACCACCGTCAGCACCATAAAGATAAAGGCCTGCAGGGTGATGATCAGAATATGGAAGATCGCCCAGCCGAGCTGGAGGAAGCCGCCAAATATTCCCAGTAACAGCCCGGCACTATACATGGTGGCGATCAGAATAAAGATCATTTCACCGGCAAACATGTTGCCGAACAGTCGCAGTGCCAGGGAGAACGGCTTGGCCAGCAGACCCACCACTTCCATGAACAGGTTGACGGGGATAAACGCCCAGTGGTTGAAGGGGTGCAGCACGAATTCCTTCAGGTAACCGGTGCCCTTTATCTTTAATCCGTAAAAAATCATCAAGGCAAAGACACCCAGCGCCATACCGGCAGTGACATTGACGTCAGTGGTGGGCACCACCTTGAAGTAGACATGATGGGGATCCATGCCGAGGAAATGCTGGCCGAACAACTGTGCCGCGTAGGGCAGCACGTCGACGGGGATCAGATCCATCAGGTTCATCAGGAACACCCACACAAAGATACTGAGGGCGAGGGGGCCAATCAGCTTGCTGTGGCCGTGGAAACTGTCCTTAACGGTGCCGCTGACAAACTCGATAATGTACTCAATGGCGTTCTGGAACCCGCCCGGCACGCCACTGGTAGCTTTTTTGGCTGCGATGCGGAAAAGCCAGCAAAAGAGGATACCCAGGCCGATGGACCAGCCGAGGGAGTCGACGTGAAAGGCCCAAAAACCCATGTCGGATGCTTCCTGGGGGGAGTGGGCAAAACCCCAGGTGCCGTCCGGGTGTTTTCCGTAGACCAGATTCTGAAGATGGTGCTGGATATACTCAGTGGGTGTCTGGGTTCCTGATGCCATTGATCCTGGTCTCTCTTGAAAGCCTGATGTTCAACTAGTTTAGGGTTTGTGCTGTTTCAGTATTCTTGCAGTTACCCACAGATGGACAATGACCATCGCCGCGTAACCGCTGAAAAACGCTATCACCCCTAAAGGTCTGACAAATAAAAAAACTGTAACAAACAACACAGCGGACAACACAATCTTGCCTGTTTCACCCCGGTACATACTCTGCACCGAACTACCCAGCTGTCTGGCTCCGCGGTGGCGGAAGGTCAGCCGGGCGAAGTAGATACTGCCGATAGTGTGGATCAGTCCGCCTGCAAACAGCGAATAGGCTTGAGTCATTCCCGCCGGGAGCACTGCCACGCTCAACAGCACCAGTGCCAGCAGCTCCATTGCGATCATGCGCAGCAGCGGTGGCTTTGCTATGGTGCTCATTGCCTTCTCGCTCTGCTGCCGGGCCCTTTGCAAAAAAAGATGCAAATGCCATGTACATTGTGCGCCTGTGAGCGGGGCGCAATTATAGGGACTAAAGTAGGGTTATTCAACAAAACCCGAGCAGTTATAGATAATTAACTCCTCAATCGTCACTCACCCACCCTGAGCCGTTCCAGCAGGCCGTCCAGCTCCTCCAGGCGACTGTAGCTGAAGACTACTTTTCCCTTGCCGCCAGCGCCGTGCTGGATCGAAACCGGCAGGCCCACATGTTCACCCACGCGCTGCTCAAGACTGCGAATATCCGCATCAACAGCCGTTGGCGCCTTTCCGGCTTCAGTTTTTTCCTGTTGCAAGCGCCGTACCAGAGCTTCGGTCTGGCGCACGGTGAGACCTTTGTCTGCAACGCTGCGGGCGGCCGTGATTTGCCGCTCGCCATCAAGGCCAAGCAGTGCGCGGGCGTGACCCATTTCGATGTCACCGCGCTCAAGCATGATGCGCACCTCGTTTTCGAGCGCCAACAGGCGCATGAGGTTGGCCACTGCTGCGCGGGATTTGCCCACGGCTTCGGCTACCTGCTGCTGGGTGAGGTGGAATTCCTGCTGCAGGCGGGTGAGGGCGTAGGCCTCCTCAACAGGGTTGAGATCCTCGCGCTGGATATTCTCGATCAGCGCCATGGCAATGGCGGCCTGATCGGGGACATCCCGCACCAGGGTGGGCACCTTGTCGAGGCCAGCCATCTGGGCGGCGCGCCAGCGACGTTCCCCGGCGATGATTTCGTAGCTGTCTGGTCCCAGCGGACGCACCACAATGGGCTGCATGATGCCCTGGCTGCGGATCGACTCGGCCAGCTCCTGGAGGGTTTCCGGGTGCATATCGCGGCGCGGCTGGTATTTGCCACGCTGGAGAAATTCTATCGGTAAATGCTGGAGGGTACCGTCTTCGCTGGCTGGTGCAGTGGCGCCGCTGCCGGTTTCCGTGTCTGCGGCAGCGGATTCTGCTGGGGACAGCCCCAACAGGGCATCGAGACCACGGCCAAGGCCTTTACGTTTTCCTGACATGTTAGTTTCCTGTGCCTTGCAGTTCCGCCACCTGATGCTCCTTGCTGCGCCGGATCACTTCTCCGGCCAGCCCCAGATAGGCAATCGCTCCCTTGGACTGACGATCGTAAACCAGCACTGGCTGACCGTAGCTGGGCGCTTCGGCCAAGCGGATATTGCGCGGTATGGCGATGCGGTAAACTTTGTTGCCAAAGTACTTGTGCAACTGCGCGTTGACTTCATTGGTCAGTGAGCTGCGCGGGTCGTACATGGTGCGTAGAATCCCCTCGATGCGCAGGGACGGGTTGAGCAATTTGCCGATCCGCTGAATGGTAGCCACCAGATCGCTGAGTCCTTCAAGCGCGTAGTACTCGCACTGCATGGGGATGATAACCCCGTGACAGGCCACCAGTGAGTTGACCGTCAACATGCTGAGGGACGGCGGGCAATCGATAATGATGAAATCATAGCGACTGGCGACGCGCAGCAGGGCGTGACGCAGGCGGGTTTCCTTGCCGGGCAGGTTGATCAGCTCGACTTCGGCCGCGGTCAGGTTCCGGTTGGCTGGGAGGATATCAAAGCCCGACGACTCCACCGGTCGCACTGCCTCCTCCACCGGCGTTTCACCCATGATTACTTCGTAGACAGAGTGCTCGAGGCTGTTTTTTTCGACACCGACCCCCATGGTCGCGTTGCCCTGGGGGTCCATATCCACCAGTAGCACCCGCTTGCCTGAATGGGCCAGTGAGGCTGCCAGATTGACACTGGTGGTGGTTTTGCCGACGCCACCCTTCTGGTTGGCGATAGTGAAAATCTGGCTCAAGGTGCTGCTCAAAGTGCTGTCCCGATCTCAATCAAGTGGCGCTCCCCGTCGACGGCGGGAACCTGTAGCCGGTGTGTGGCCGTGACAGTATAGGGTTTTACCAGCTCGCTCAACTCCCTGTCGGGAAAGCGGCCCTTCATGGCGTAAAAAGTGCCTTGGGGAGCAAGCAGATGAGCAGTGCTTTGCACCATGGTGCGAATGGAACTGTAGGCGCGGCTGATCACGCCATCGTACAGCGCTTGCGGCTGAAAGCTTTCGGCCCTGGCCTGCACTTCCTCTACATTGGCAAGTTTCAGCTGGGTACGCACCTGGAACAGAAACCTTACCCGTTTGCCGTTGCTATCGAGCAGGGTGAAGTGCCTGTCGGGCATGGCAATAGCGAGAGGGATGCCGGGCAAACCGGGGCCGGTGCCGACGTCGATAAATCCTTTTCCCTGCAGGTAGGGTGCAATGGCCAGGCTGTCGAGCAGGTGGAGGGATACCATTTCCAGCGGGTCTTCCACCGCTGTCAGGTTGTAGGCCCTGTTCCATTTGTGCAGCAGTTCGAGGTAGCTCAGCAACTGGGAAATCTGGCTATCCGTCAGTGACATGTCGAGAGTCAGCAGACCTTCCCGCAGCTCGTTCTCGATTGCCGACATATCAGTCGAGCTGATATCCCCCCTGCCAGTGACCACGTCAATCAGGCACTGCGATGACTGGCGTTAAACGCCAGGGAGTTTTTCTTCAGGTAGATCAGCAGCAGTGACACAGCGGCGGGGGTAACACCGGGAATACGCGATGCCCGCGCCAGGGTGTCGGGTTTCGACAGCGACAGTTTCTGCCGCACCTCGTTGGACAACCCCTTGACCTGATCGAAATTGAAATCCGCGGGGATAGGCGTGTTCTCGTTGCGTCGCAGGCGATCGATATCGTCCTGCTGGCGGTCAATGTAGCCGGCGTACTTGGCTTCGATCTCGAGCTGTTCGGCGACACGGGGATCTGCCACCGGCTCACCGATCAGGTTTCCCACCAGCTTGTAGTCAAACTCGGGGCGTCGCAGCAGATCGAGCAGGCTGTACTCTCGACTGAGGGGGTTGGCACTGATGGCATTTACTTTTTGCGCGGCCGCCGACTCGGGTTGTACCCAGGTGGTTTTGAGTCGCTCGCGCTCGGCGTCAATGGACTCACGCTTGGTACTGAATAACTGCCAGCGCTGATCATCCACCACGCCCAGGGTGCGGCCCTGCTCGGTCAGACGCAGATCGGCGTTGTCCTCGCGCAACACCAGGCGGTATTCAGCGCGACTGGTGAACATGCGGTAGGGCTCACGGGTGCCCATGGTGATCAGATCATCCACCAGCACGCCGATGTAGGCTTCGTCCCGGCGCGGGCACCAGGGGTCGCGACCCTGCACCTTCAGACCGGCATTGATGCCCGCCAGCAACCCCTGCGCCGCGGCTTCCTCGTAACCGGTGGTCCCGTTGATCTGACCTGCAAAGAACAGGCCCTCGATAAACCGGGTTTCGAGGGAGTAGCGCAGATCCTGGGGATTGAAGTAATCGTACTCGATAGCGTAGCCCGGGCGAGTGATGTGGGCATTCTCGAAGCCCTTGATGGACCGCACCAGATTGAGCTGAACATCGAAGGGCAGGCTGGTGGATATGCCGTTGGGATACAGCTCGTGGGTATCGAGGCCTTCCGGCTCGATAAAAATCTGGTGGCTGTTCTTGTCGGCAAAGCGTACCACCTTGTCCTCAATGGAGGGGCAGTAACGCGGGCCGACACCCTCGATAACACCGGTGTACATGGGTGAGCGATCCATACCGCCGCGAATAATCTCGTGGGTCTGCTCGTTGGTGTGGGTCACCCAGCAACAGACCTGGCGCGGATGCTCCGCAGCGGAGCCAATAAACGACATCACGGCAACAGGATCGTCGCCCCACTGCTCCTGGAGGCCGGTGAAATCGACGGTTTTGGCATCAATGCGCGGCGGGGTACCGGTTTTCAGGCGATCGACCCGAAAGGGCATTTCCCGCAGCCGACGCGCCAGGGCGATGGAGGGCGGATCACCGGCGCGTCCGCCCGAGTGGTTTTCCAGGCCAATGTGAATCAACCCGCCGAGGAAGGTGCCAGCGGTCAGCACCACTGACCGGGCATGGAAGCGCAACCCCATCTGGGTAACCACCCCAGCCACCCGCTCGCCATCAAGAATCAGGTCATCCACTGCCTGCTGGAAAATCCACAGGTTGGGCTGGCTTTCGAGGATTGTACGAACCGCCGCCTTGTACAGCACCCGGTCAGCCTGGGCGCGGGTAGCCCGTACAGCCGGGCCCTTGCGGGCATTGAGTACCCGGAACTGGATCCCTCCGCGGTCTGTAGCCTGAGCCATCGCGCCACCCAGTGCATCAATTTCCTTCACCAGGTGACTTTTGCCGATACCGCCAATGGCCGGGTTGCAGGACATCTGCCCCAGGGTTTCAACATTATGGGTCAGCAACAGGGTTTTACAGCCCATGCGCGCCGCCGCCAGACAGGCTTCAGTGCCGGCATGGCCACCGCCTATCACGATTACGTCGAACTTGTCGGGGTGCTGCATATCCTGGACCTCGTCGCGGGGACGGCATTATACGGTAAGTTGACGAAAATTTAACCACGCAGTTTTTTGCTTTTTCATGCTCTTAAGATCTTATTAATTACTGTTTTATTTATTTACTTTATATAAAGACTTTTTTAAATCTAAAGCTGTTATAGAGGGCACGAGGATCTGTGGGTAAGCTTATTAACATTATGAAGTAAAACAAATTTTTCACTTTATAAGCGGTCGGCTAACCTCTTTGCAGGTTGTCATTACAGGTAGGGTCAAGCTGTGTAAAAAACGGCCTTTATCCACAAGGGGTAAAAAGCCGGTGATCAGTGATCCAAGTTATCCACTGAGAACCACAGTTTTTGTCCACAACTATTCACAGGTTTATCCACTTTTACTTGCAAGTGTTGAGAAGCCTGTGATTTTCCTGTTAGCGGGCGCCGGTTTCATGTGAATAACTTGTGATTGCCACAGCGGTATATTTTTATTAGAATCCCCGCCCCTTATTCAGCACCATCTATCACTGCAAGCCCAACAGAGACCCAGTCATGAAAAGAACCTTTCAACCGAGCGTTCTCAAGCGCAAACGCACCCACGGTTTTCGCGCCCGTATGGCCACAGCCAAAGGCCGTCTGGTCCTCAAGCGCCGTCGCGCCAAAGGCCGTCTGCGTCTCGTTGCCTGATTGTTTGATGGAATGTGCCCCGCCTGACCGGGGCACTGCCTGTGCCGCTAGCAAGGTTTGATAAAAGCAGGCGGTTGCTCAAAGCTGCCGAATTTCAGGCTGTGTTTGATAAAGCCCACTACAAGGTCGGCCACCAGCATTTCCTAGTACTGGCAACCCGCAACCCTTTGGGACATCCCCGCTTGGGCCTGGTTATCGGCAAAAAGAATATCCGCAGAGCAGTGAAGCGCAACCGTATCAAACGTGTCGTGCGAGACACCTTCCGTCTTAGCAACCCATCCCTGGATTCACTGGATATCATTTTTCTTGCCAGAAAAGGGTTTGACACCCTGTTACCATCTCAACAAACCACTATCATGCGTGACACTTGGCAGCGACTGGCCAGGAAAGTCGAAAGAGAGTGATTGGGAATGGCGCTGGCGATAAAAAGTGTGCTGAAGACGGGGATTAAGGCCTATCAGTTTCTTCTGAGTCCGCTTTTGGGCCAGAATTGCCGCTTTTATCCCTCTTGCTCAGCCTATGCTCAGGAAGCAATCGACATTCACGGCAGCCTTAAGGGCTCTGTGCTGGCGATCAGGCGCATTGCCTGCTGTCACCCGTTCCACCCCGGCGGTTTCGACCCTGTACCCCCCCAAAAACTAGCAGATATCGAGAAGTATTGATTATGGATTGGCAACGCAACCTGCTGATAAGCGCCATTGTGCTGGTGCTGGCGCTTCTGTTTATTCGCTGGAACGAATTTGAAGCGGAGCGCAAGCCGGTTCAGGAGAGCTTCGTCAAGCAAGATGTGGTCATTCCTGAGATTAGCGCCAACGTCAGCGCGCCCACGGGCGAGCAGCCAGAGGGTTCTGATGACTTTGCCATTCCATCCCTTGCTGCAACCGCAACCAGTCCAGCGCCCAAGCCCGAGCAAGACAGCCGCCTGATCACCATTCGCTCAGATGTACTGGAAGTCACCATTGATACCTATGGCGGCGATATCGTTCGCACCGCCCTGCTGGAGTACCCGGAAACTCTCAAACCAGGTTCCGACCCTTTTGTCATTCTTAACCGCACCGAAAACCACACCTATATTGCCCAGAGCGGCCTGATTGGCCCTAATGGTACCGACAACAAAGCGGAACGCCCGCTCTTCCAGGTGCAGGGCAACCACTTCACACTGGATAGCGGTGAGGATGAACTTGTCGTACCGCTGGTGTATCGACAGGGTGATGTCACTATCACCAAGCAGTTTATTCTACGGCGCGGTGATTACCTGATGGGTGTGGATTACGCCATCGATAATCGCAGTTCGAGCAGCTGGCAGGGACATCTGTTTGGCCAGATTCAGCGCGATACCTGGCAGCCTCCCACCGGGGATGGTTTTGGCATGCAACCCTATCTGGGTGCCGCTGTGACGACGGCCGAGAAGAACTACAAGAAGGTGACATTTTCCGATCTGCAGGATCAGCCGTTCACGGTGTCCAAAACCGGTGGCTGGGTCTCGATGGTTCAGCACTACTTTATCAGCGCCTGGGTGCCTGCTCAGGATCAGGAAAACAGTTTCACGCTGAGAAAGCTCGGCTCCCGCGATCTGTATACCCTGGGTTTCACTTCGCCCCAGCTGACGGTGCCGGCAGGGGAAACGGGAGCCATCAAAGCCGGTTTCTATGTGGGCCCCAAGGACCAGCCCCGCCTGGAAGCCATTGCTCCCTATCTCGACCTGACTGTCGACTACGGCTGGCTGTGGTGGATTGCCAAACCCATCTTTTTTGTGATGACTTTTATCCATGGCCTGGTGGGCAACTGGGGATGGACCATCATTCTGCTGACAGTGTGTATCAAGCTGCTGTTCTTCAAACTTTCCGCCACCAGTTATCGCTCCATGGCCAAGATGCGCAAGCTGCAACCGGAAATGGCGCGCCTCAAGGAGCTGTACGGCGATGACCGGCAAAAGCTTTCCCAGGAGATGATGGGCTTTTACAAGAAGGAAAAAGTTAACCCCATGGGAGGTTGCCTCCCGATCCTGATCCAGATGCCGGTGTTTATTGCCCTCTACTGGGTGCTGTTCGAAAGCGTCGAATTGCGCCACGCGCCCTGGATCCTGTGGATCAACGACCTGTCGGTCAAGGATCCCTATTATGTGTTGCCGGTGCTCAATGGCATCAGCATGTATATCACCACCCTGCTGCAACCCGAGCCGCCGGACCCGACCCAGGCCAAGGTTATGAAGATCATGCCGGTGGCGTTTTCATTCATGTTTGCCTTCTTCCCGGCGGGTCTTGTCCTCTACTGGACGGTCAACTCGGTGCTGTCAATCCTGCAGCAGTGGTATATCACCCGCCGCATCGAAGCAGGCAAAGGCTGACAGCAACCAGCTCAAGGCTGACAACGCCATGACCACCGCCATCAGTGCACCGGACTGGGACATTATCGCCGCGGTGGCCACGCCACCGGGGCGCGGTGGCGTGGGGATTGTGCGAGTCTCGGGGCAGAATCTGTCCCGCTTTCTCGCCCAGCTTTATCCCAAAGCGATTACTCCTCGCAGTGCCGTCCTCACCGACTTTTGCGCTGCCAACGGCGCGGTGATCGACCAGGGGCTTATCCTGTTTTTCCCCGCCCCCCACTCCTTTACCGGCGAGGACGTTATCGAGCTGCAGGGTCACGGCGGTCCAGTGGTTATGGATGCATTGCTCAGCCGCATGCTCGAGCTGGGGGCAAGGCCGGCCCGCCCCGGGGAGTTTACCCAGCGCGCCTTTCTCAACGACAAGATAGACCTGACCCAGGCCGAAGCGATTGCGGACCTGATAGACGCCTCATCACGGGAAGCTGCGCGCTGTGCACTGCGCTCACTACAGGGAGAGTTTTCCCGGCGGATTCATGAACTTGTTGAAGGGTTGATCAATATCCGGGTCTTTGTCGAGGCGGCCATTGATTTTCCCGAGGAGGAAATTGATTTCCTTGCCGAGAGTGGCATCGTCAGTGATCTCGATGTTTTGTCGGCCAATCTCGAGCGGATTATTGCTGATGCCGCCCAGGGCGCCTTGATCCGCGAGGGAATGACTGTGGTGATTGCCGGCAAACCCAATGCCGGCAAGTCCAGCCTGCTCAATGCGCTCTCCGGGCGCGATAGCGCGATTGTCACCGATATAGCGGGCACCACCAGGGATGTGCTGCGGGAGAGTATCCATATTGACGGTATGCCCCTGCACATTGTCGATACTGCCGGCCTGCGCGACAGTGATGATGTTGTGGAGCTGGAGGGAATTCGCCGTGCCTGGGTTGAAATTGAGCAGGCCGACCGCATCCTCTTTGTGGTGGACATCACCGACAACAGTCACAGCCGACCCGAAGAAATCTGGCCCGCTTTTTTCCAGCGCCTGCCTGGCATGACCAATCTGACTATTATCCTCAACAAGACAGACGCGGCTGATACGGCGGTTGTGGCGGAGGATATTATCGACACGGATTTTCCGGTCATTCCCTTGTCCGCCAGAACAGGGGTGGGGATTGAGCAGCTCAAAAGCCATCTCAAGGACTGTATGGGATACCAGGGTGCTCTGGAGGGGTCTTTTGTTGCCCGCCGCCGCCATCTGGATGCCCTGGACCGGGCCAGGCAGCGGATTGCGGATGCCCGTGCGCAGCTGGTGTACTCCCGCGCCGGAGAGTTGGCCGCCGAAGACCTGCGCAATGCCCAGGAGCACCTGGGGGAGATAACCGGCGAATTTACCTCCGATGACCTGCTCGGCAGGATTTTCTCGTCTTTTTGTATAGGCAAGTAAGGCGCGAATTGGCGCATGCCAAATTCTGCCAGCTGAGCCTTGACGCCACTTGCTGTACAAACTCACCGCTAATTCACTAGCCGCCAACATCTTGCCCACAAGTTATCCACAAAAGTGGTTAAAAAATAGCCAGTTTTTGCTTGTCAAGAGGCGCCGGGATAAGTGCCGAAATATATTTATAACTATTTGTTTTTGTTTTGTTTTTCAAAAAAATCAGGAGCGAAAAAAAAGTGCCCTCAGGTGTGGATAACTCCCAAAATTCGGGGTAGACTGCCTCGCTCTTTAGAGAAACTAAACGACAACAAAAAAGCAACGGAGCACGGTTTTGACAGAAGCGTATTGGGAACAATGTCTTGATTATCTTCAGGACGAACTTCCAACACAGCAGTTCAATACCTGGATACGACCCCTCCAGGCAACCCCTGAGGACGGTGCAGATACCCAGCAAACCTTGCGCTTGTTGGCACCCAACCGCTTTGTTCAGGATTGGGTATCACAAAAATTTCTGGTGCGGATTCGCGAGCTGTATTCGGAGATTTCTGGCCGCCATTACCATGTCGTGGTTGAATCCGGCGCCAGTGGTCAAGCCCCGGGCTTTACACAATCGCGCACCGTTGCCGCCCCCAACAATGCCACTGACCACAGTGTTCAGGTGGTCAGTGAGGAGCTGGCGCCAGCGCTTATTGCGCGCAAACCTCGTCCGGCGATAAAGCCGCCTACAGCTGATAACGCAGGCATACCTGCTGTTGAAGGGGGCCTGCGCCACGAGGGCAATCTCAACAGCACATTCACATTTGAATCGTTTGTCGAAGGTAAATCCAACCAGCTGGCCCACGCCGCTGCCCAGCAGGTGGCGGAGAACCCGGGTGGTTCCTACAACCCGCTGTTTATCTATGGCGCGGTGGGTTTGGGCAAAACCCACCTGATGCACGCTGTGGGCAACGCCCTGCGGGTTAATAACCCCAACGCCAAGGTGTTGTATCTGCATTCCGAGCGCTTTGTGGCGGATATGGTCAAGGCGCTGCAACTGTCCGCCATCAATGATTTCAAGCGGTACTATCGCTCGGTTGATGCCCTGCTGATCGACGATATCCAGTTTTTTGCCGGCAAGGACCGCTCCCAGGAAGAATTCTTCCATACCTTCAACGCCCTGCTGGAAGGCGGCAAGCAGATGATCCTCACATGTGACCGCTATCCCAAGGAGCTCAACGGCCTTGAGGAGCGTCTGAAATCCCGTTTCGGCTGGGGTTTGACGGTTGCGGTAGAGCCACCGGATCTGGAAACGCGAGCCGCCATCCTGATGAAGAAGGCACGCCAGGCCAACACGGATCTGCCCAACGATGCGGCCTTCTTTATTGCCCAGCGTATCCGTTCCAATGTCCGTGAGCTGGAGGGCGCCCTCAAGCGGGTCATCGCCAATTCCCACTTTACCGGCCGCCCCATCGATATCGAACTAATCCGCGAATCCCTCAAAGACCTGTTGGCGCTCCAGGACAAGCTGGTTACCATAGACAATATTCAGCGCACCACTGCCGAGTACTACAAAATCAAGCTCTCGGATTTGCTGTCGCGTCGGCGCAGTCGCTCCATCGCCCGGCCGCGCCAGGTAGCCATGGCTCTGTCCAAGGAGTTGACTAACCACAGCTTGCCGGAAATCGGCGAAGCGTTTGGCGGCAAGGACCACACCACGGTCCTGCACGCCTGTCGCAAGGTGAAGGAGTTGTCGGAGAGCGACAATGACATCAGGGAAGATATGAAAAATCTGTTGCGTCTGCTCACAACCTGAGTAACCCACAGCGGCGTATTTTACTTCAACCTGTTGATAAATAGCACAATTTTGGTGGCCCCGTGCATGATGCCGGTCCGCCTTGGTGAAACGGACTGGAGGGACGATAGCTGAAACCAGTAACCCGTTTTATCCAGAATCCATCGACAAAGCCGGATGATTTAAGCCTATGAAATTCAGTATTTCGCGGGAAGCCTTTCTCAAACCACTCCAGTTGGTTGTCAGTGTCGTTGAGCGTCGCCAGACATTGCCAGTGTTGTCCAATGTGCTTATCACCCTGGATAACAATCTACTGTCACTGACGGGCACGGATCTCGAGGTAGAGATTGTCGGGCGTATTGAGCTGGAGCAGGCTGGCCAGGGAGGCGAGATTACGGTTCCCGCCCGCAAGCTGGTGGATATCTGTAAATCCCTGCCAGACAAGTCGGTGATCAATTTCAGCGAAGATGGTGGGCGCATGCTGATCACCTGCGGCAAGAGTCGCTTTACGCTCTCAACCTTGCCCGCCAGTGATTTCCCTTCTGTCGAAGAGGGTGCTGGCCAGGTGGAGTTCACCATTGCTGCCGCTGCGCTGAAAAAACTGATCGACGATACAGCCTTTGCCATGGCTCAGCAGGATGTGCGCTATTACCTTAACGGTATGCTCTGGGAGGCTTCCAACGGTTTGCTGCGAGCCGTTGCCACCGATGGCCACCGTCTGGCCATGTCATCCCAGGAAATGCCATTCAGTCTCCCTGAGCGAATCCAGGCGATCGTTCCCCGCAAGGGTGTTGTTGAGCTGTCCCGCATCCTCGCCGACGACGGCGATGTGACGGTAACGCTGGGCAGCAACCATGTGCGTATTCAGCGCGACGATTTCCGGTTTACCTCCAAGCTGGTCGATGGAGCCTACCCCGACTATGAGCGGGTATTGCCCAAGGGCGGCTCCAAATATGTGATTGGAGACCGTGAGCTATTGCGTCATGCCTTCGCCCGAACGGCCATTCTCTCCAATGAGAAGTACCGCGGTGTGCGTTTGCAGTTGACGAGCGGGTTGTTGAAGATCACTGCCAACAATCCCGAGCAGGAGGAGGCGGAAGAGGAGGTAACCGTGGACTATGAGGGGGAGGGTGAGCTGGAGATTGGCTTCAACGTCAATTACCTCCTGGATGTACTCGGCGTTCTCAAAGGCGAAAATTTTCGGATGGTACTCTCGGATGCCAACAGCAGCGCCCTCCTCGAGGCGCCAGAAGCAGACGGTTCTGTCTACGTCATCATGCCCATGCGCCTTTAATGTCTGATGATCTGGGGGCTTTGCCCCCTCTTGCCGCACTACCTCCTGTTTTTTGACCGCGTATGTACTTGCAGCGCCTGGCTATTACAGGGTTGAGAAACCTCCAGGGTGTCGAAATAAGCCTCGGCTCTGGAGCCAATCTGTTTTACGGAGCCAATGGCAGCGGTAAAACCAGCATCCTCGAAGCTGTCTATCTCCTCTCCCGGGGGCGATCGTTTCGTACCCGCAGTCTCCGCTCCGTTATCAACCACCAGCGCCGTGATTGCACCTGTTTTGGCAGTCTTGAAGATGATCAGGGGCTAAAGCCAGCCCTGGGTATCGGCGTCAGTCGAGGCCAGGACGGTGAGTTTGTATTCAAGGTCGGCGGCGAGCAGGTCCGCTCAGCAGCGCAGCTTGCTGAAACACTGCCTGTACAGTTGCTCAACAGTGACAGTTTTCAGCTCCTTGAAGGTTCCCCTTCCCATCGTCGTAGCTTTCTGGACTGGGGAGTGTTCCACGTGGAACATGGGTATCGCCATTTATGGAGCCGCTTCCAGCGCTGTCTCAAACACCGCAATTCCCTCCTGCGCCATGGTAGAATAGACGCTTTGCAACTTGCGGTCTGGGATCGGGAATTCGTACAGATATCAGAGCAGATATCCGAATTTCGTCGCCAGTATCTGGCCAGTTTTAAGCCATTTTTTGAGGATGTTTGCCGTCGCCTTGGCATTAATCTCGGGTACACACTGAGCTATATGCCAGGCTGGGATCAGGATAGTCCCCTCGAGGACTTGCTGCGGGCAGGGTTGGAGCGTGATCTTAAATCAGGCCATAGCCTGACAGGCCCACACCGCGCTGATCTCAAAATTCAGGTGGGCGGCAGGATGGCATCAGAAGTCCTCTCCAGGGGCCAGACCAAGATACTGATAACAGCCCTCAAAATTGCTCAAGGGTATCTGTTGCGCAGCAGTACAGGCGTGCAGTGTGTTTATTTGCTGGATGATCTGCCTGCAGAGCTGGATCAGCGCCATCGTCAGCTGGTCGGCAAGCTCTTGCAGGAGCTGGAGGTCCAGGTGCTGATTACCGGCGTGGACGCCGATGATTTGCAATTCGCCTGGCCATCCAGTGCAGTGATGGGTGATGGAAGGGAAAAAGTGTTAAAAGTGTTCCACGTGGAACAAGGCTGTATTCAAGCGATAGAGTAATTAAGCAGGGTTAACTATGAGTTCTGAAACCATTCACGAATATGATTCATCCAGCATCAAGGTATTGAAAGGCCTGGATGCAGTGCGCAAACGCCCCGGTATGTATATTGGCGATACGGATGATGGCACCGGGTTACACCACATGGTGTTTGAACTGGTTGATAACTCAATTGATGAAGCCCTGGCTGGTCATTGCTCCCAGATTCGCGTCGTTATTCATCCCGATGAGTCGGTTTCTGTGGCGGATAATGGCCGTGGAATCCCTGTTGATCTCCATGAAGAGGGTGTCTCTGCCGCAGAAGTGATCATGACGGTGCTCCATGCGGGCGGCAAATTCGACGATAACAGCTACAAGGTTTCCGGTGGACTCCACGGTGTTGGTGTGTCCGTGGTTAATGCTCTGTCGGAAAAACTGCAGCTCACTGTGCGCCGGGGCGGCAAAATCTACGAACAGGAATACCGCCACGGTGTTCCACAGGCCCCGCTGGCCATTGTGGGTGATACTGCTGAAACCGGCACGGCGGTTCACTTTGTTCCCTCTACGGAAACCTTTGCCAATATCAGCTTTCACTTCGATATTCTTGCCAAGCGGCTGCGTGAACTGTCTTTCCTCAACTCCGGTGTACGCATCGTCCTGAAGGATGAGCGCTCCGGCAAGGAGGAGGTCTACCAGTACGAGGGTGGATTGCGCGCTTTTGTTGAATATCTCAACAATAACAAGACGACCATCAACAAAGTAATGCACTTTTCCTATCAGCGCGAAGACGGCATTGGGGTTGAAGTAGCCCTGCAGTGGAACGACGGTTACCAGGAGAATATCTTCTGCTATACCAACAATATCCCCCAGCGGGACGGCGGGGCTCACCTGGCCGGATTTCGCGCAGGCCTCACCCGTACACTGAATACCTATATTGAAAAAGAAGGCCTGGCGAAAAAGGAGAAAGTCGCCACCACAGGAGATGATGCCCGGGAAGGGCTCACAGCCATTATTTCGGTCAAGGTCCCTGATCCCAAGTTTTCCTCGCAAACCAAGGACAAACTGGTCAGCTCCGAGGTAAAAACTGCGGTAGAGCAGGAAATGGCCGCCAAGTTTGGCGATTACCTCCTTGAAAATCCCCAGGATGCCAAAAGCCTGGTGGGCAAGATGATTGATGCTGCCCGCGCTCGCGAGGCGGCCCGCAAGGCTCGTGAAATGACGCGTCGCAAGGGCGCGCTCGATATCGCCGGTCTGCCCGGAAAACTGGCGGATTGTCAGGAAAAAGATCCCGCATTATCAGAGCTTTATCTGGTGGAAGGAGACTCGGCAGGTGGTTCTGCCAAGCAGGGCAGGGACCGCAAGACCCAGGCGATCCTGCCCCTCAAGGGCAAGATTCTCAATGTGGAGAAAGCCCGCTTTGACAAGATGCTCTCCAGCGCTGAGGTAGGCACGTTGATCACCGCTTTGGGTTGTGGCATTGGTCCCGAAGAGTTCAACGTTGACAAGCTCCGCTACCACACCGTGGTCATCATGACGGATGCCGATGTGGACGGTTCCCATATCCGTACTCTGCTGCTGACCTTCTTTTTCCGGCAGATGCGCGAGATCATCGACCGTGGCCATATCTTTATCGCTCAGCCCCCCCTGTACAAAATCAGCAAGGGCAAGCAGGAACAATATCTGAAGGATGATGCCGCTCTGACCGAGTTCCTGACCCAGACAGCCCTTGATGGCGCCAGCCTGCATGTCAATGCCGAGGCGCCGGGTATCAGTGGCAACGCCCTTGAATCCCTGGTGCTGAACTACCGCCGGGTGATGGCCATGATTGACCGTATGTCGCGGGTTTATCCCACCTTTGCCCTGGAGAGCATGATCATGTTGCCTGCCCTGGCGGTGGAATCCCTTGCAGACAAGGCTGTTGTGGATCAGTGGTGCCAGCAATTTGAAGGCTCACTCGGGGTGGACACCCGCTCGGGCAGCCACCGCTACACAGTGAGTGGCGTTGAAGACACCGAGCGCCATATCTACCTGCCCACCCTGGAGGTCGTTGCCCACGGCATGGCCAATGCCTTTACCTTTACCCGGGAGTTTTTTGCCTCCGGTGAATACAGGGCGATCCTGCACCTGGGAGATCAGATCAAAGACCTGGTTGAATCAGGTGCCTATGTGCAGCGAGGTGACAAAAAACAGGAGATCAGCAGCTTCAGCGAGGCGCTTGACTGGCTGATGGCAGAGTCGCGCAAGGGCTACTCTATCCAGCGCTACAAAGGTCTGGGTGAGATGAACCCCGGACAGTTGTGGGATACCACCATGAACCCTGAAACCCGTCGCATGCTGCGGGTGACGGTCGAGGATGCCATTGGTGCCGACCAGATGTTTAACACCCTGATGGGTGACAGCGTTGAACCGCGTCGGGAGTTTATCGAAACCAACGCGCTTTCAGTGGCTAATCTGGATGTGTAGGAAGTAGAGCCGCGGGTGGAGGCAGCTTTGCCTCTGCCTTTTATTTTCAACTTATTGATTTATAACTATTTATTGTATTTTCCGCTGCTGCGCTGTAATCCATTCCTGAGCACGGGCTGTTAATAGCTTGCTGTCCCCGTTGCCGGTTTCCAGCGCTGTGCCAACCACCACCTGAATGGTGCCCGGAAACTTGAGAAAGCGCCGTGCCGGCCAGCACTTTCCGGCATTGTGGGCAACAGGCACCACGGGTACGCCAGCCGCCACCGCAAGGGCGGCCCCGCTGCGGGCATAGTTGCCGTATTGGCCGTGATCCATGCGCGTCCCCTCCGGATAGACAATCACATTGCTCCCACCGGCGAGTCTGTCCTTGCCTTGCTCCATCACATCCCTGATGGCCTGGCGGGGATTTTCGCGGTCGATGGCGATAGGCTTCACCGACGCCAGTCCCCAGCCAAACACCGGGATTTTCAGCAGTTCTTTTTTGAGAATAGTACTTACCGGCCGCAGGTTGCGTTGCAGGTAATAGGTTTCCCACGGCGACTGGTGATTGCTGAGTACAACAAAAGGTGCCGCAGGCAGATTCTCCCAGCCAGTCACCCTTACTCTGATACCGCAGGCGAGATTGAGCCAGTGGAGGATCAGAAAATTACCGGTAGTCGCTAAAGTCTGGCGCTTTTTGTAGGGCAGCAGCATACCCAGGGTACAGCTCAGCAAGCTGAAGACCGACACAAAAACCGCATAGCCAGCGTAGAAAAGCAGGGTTCGCAGGGTGAGTATGATTGTGTTCATGGGACGTGGCGCCTGATCAATGGGGTTTGCGGGTGGAAGTACACCGCGCGATAAGATAATCGGCGCAGGATTGCAGTGAATCAAATACTTTAAGACTTTGCACAAGGGGGTTGCCCGCAGCCCGCAGGCTGGCCTCGGTATCTGCACCCTTGCCGGTGCGCACCAGGATCGGTTCACAGCCCCTTGCCAGGCCAGCCTGGAGATCACGCAAACTGTCCCCGACGATGACGGCATTATGGAGCTCAATCCCCAGATCACGGGAAATCGCATCCAGCAAACCGGGAGCGGGTTTGCGGCAATCACAGCCTTCGTCCGGACGGTGAGGGCAGTAGTAGATACCGGACAGCCTCCCGCCTGACTCCTCGACGAGGCTGCTGAGACGCAGGTGCATGGCGTCCAGATCCTCAACCGTAAACAGGCCGCGGCCAAGACCGGACTGGTTGGTGGCCACCACCACGGTAAAGCCGGCCCGGGATAATCGGGCGATGGCCTTGATACTACCGGGGATGGGAATCCACTCCGCCAAGGATTTGATGAAATCGGCGGAGTCCTCGTTGATGACCCCGTCCCGATCCAGAATAACCAGCGGCATTGGGGCCATTATTTAGCCGGTGCCAAGAGAGATATATCAGCTATATCGAGAAACAGTTCGCGCAAACCATTTAACAGGCACAGGCGGTTGGCTCGTACATGGGGGTCATCGGCCATCACCATGACATTGTCGAAGAAGCTGTCCACCGGCTCCTTGAGCTGAGCCATTTCCTGCATGGCGCGATTGTAGTCGCGGGCAGCAATCAGCGGGCGTACCGTGGCTGAGACAGACTGGATGGTGGAAAACAGGGTCTTTTCCTCATCGCCTTCGAAGAGGTTTCCGTCAACGGATACAGGCAGGCCGCCCTCTGCCTTGTTCAGGATATTGGATACCCGCTTGTTGGCAGCGGCCAGGGCAGCCGCCTCAGGCAACAGGTAAAAGCGGTGCACGGCCTGGGCGCGGAGGTGGAATTCCAGCGGGTTGGTGAGGTCTTTTGCCTGTACCGCCATAAAGACTTCCACAGGGATGGAATCCTCATCAAACCAGGCTTTGAAGCGCTCCAGCAGGTAAGTGAGTACTTGCCTTTCAAGTCCGTCCCGAGCTTTAAGATCAGCGTGAAGACCGGCGGCATAGGCGAGGGTATCGAGTAGATCCAGATCGATTTTCTTTTCAACCAGGATGCGCAAAACACCCAGGCTGGCGCGGCGCAGGGCAAACGGATCGCGCGAGCCGGAGGGTGGCTGGCCGATGCCAAAGATGCCAACCAGGGTATCAATGCGGTCTGCCAGGGCTATGGCTGTTCCGGTGGCGGTAGCGGGCAGGCGGTCGCCAGCGAAGGCGGGGTAATACTGCTCCAGCATGGCCTCGGCCACTTCTTGCGGCTCGCCATCATTGAGGGCGTAGTAACGGCCCATAACGCCCTGCAGGTCGTCGAACTCCATGACCATTTCGCTGACCAGGTCCGATTTGCACAGTTCACCCGCACGCCGGACCCATGCAGGGTTGGCGTTGAGGGCCGGGGCCAGATACTCGGCAAGGGCTACTATACGGGTGGTCTTGTCGTAAATCGTCCCCAGCTTCTCCTGGAATACGATAGTGCGCAGCTGTTCGCGGCGTTCAGCCTGGCTATGCTTGTTATCGGTTTCATAAAAGAAAGCCGCATCGGACAGGCGCGGACGGATGACCTTTTCATTGCCTTCGATCACACGCTGCGGCTCGCGACTTTCGATATTGGCGACCGTCACGAAGAGGGGCAGCAAGTTGCCGTCGGCATCCACCACGTGGAAATACTTCTGGTGTTCCTTCATCGAGGAGATCAGCGCCTCGGCGGGAACCTGTAGAAAGCGTTGCTCAAAGCTGCCCACCAGCGGGACGGGCCACTCGTTAAGGGCTGTGACCTCATCCAGCAGATGGTCACTGATTACGGCGCTACCTCCGGCCCGCTGTGCGGCCTGGGTCACACCCTGCCGAATCAACTCTCTGCGTTCAGCAAAATCAGCCAGCACAAAAGCTTGACGCAAATCTTCACAGTAGCTGGCCGGAGACTGGATGGTGATGACGCCGCTGCTGTGGAAGCGATGGCCGCGGCTGATGCGACCCGGAATCAGGGATAGTACCGGTGTATCAATAACGGCATCACCCAACAGCATGACCACCCAGTGGACAGGGCGCACAAATTCAACCCGCTTGGCACCCCAGCGCATGCGCTTGGGAATGGGCAGGGACGCCAGGGCAGCATTAACAAAATCGCCAAGTAGCGTACTCGCCGGTTGTCCTTCACTGGTGGCCCGGTAGCAGAGTTTGTCCTGGCTGCCGTCGTTCTCGATATAGTTCGCCAAGTCTGCCAGGGCTATGCCGTTCTTGCTGGCAAAAGCCTCGGCAGCGCGAGTAGGTAAGTGATTACTATCAAATGCAACCTTGGCAGGCGGACCCCAGGTGATGATTTCCTTGCTGGGTGTGTGTTCGTCCAGCGCGGCGACAAACAGCCCCAGGCGACGTGGGGCGGCGAAGTGTTTGACTTCACCGTGGCTCAGTCCTGCCTGCTTCAGGCTGTGCAAAATCGCCTCACCGAAGGCCTCGGAAAGCGACAGCAGGGCCTTGGGTGGCAGTTCTTCAGTACCAATTTCTACCAGAAAATCCGCGCTCATTGTCCGGCCTCCTGGTGCAGGTCCATCACAGACCGGGCCAGTGCCGGGTCGGCAAGGGGGAAGCCAAGAGCAAGGCGAGAGTCAAAATAAGCCTGGGCGACGGCGCGGGCGAGAGTACGCACCCGCAGGATAAAGCGCTGGCGCTCAGTGACGGAAATGGCGTGGCGAGCATCCAGCAGGTTGAAGGCGTGGGAGGCTTTCATCACCATTTCATAGGCTGGCAGGGGCAATCCCTTGGCAATCAGGCGCTGGCTCTCGCGCTCATACACTTCAAAACTCTGAAACAGAAAATCCACATCGGCCTCTTCGAAGTTGTAACGGGACATTTCCACTTCATTCTGGTGGAACACATCGCCGTAGGTGACCTTGTTGCCAGCGGGGTCGAGAGTCCAGGTCAGGTCATAGATACTGTCTACGCCTTGCAGGTACATGGCGATGCGCTCGAGGCCATAGGTGATCTCGCCAGTGACCGGGAAGCATTCAATCCCCCCGACCTGTTGAAAATAGGTGAACTGGGTCACCTCCATGCCATTGAGCCACACTTCCCAGCCCAGGCCCCAGGCGCCGAGGGTGGGGGATTCCCAGTTGTCCTCCACAAAACGGATGTCGTGCACCAGGGTATCAATGCCGAGCAGGCGCAGGGAGTCGAGATACAGATCCTGGATATTATCGGGAGAGGGCTTCAATACCACCTGAAACTGGTAGTAGTGCTGCAACCGGTTGGGGTTTTCGCCGTAGCGGCCATCCTTGGGACGACGGCAGGACTGCACATAGGCGCTGTTCCACACCTCAGGACCCACCGCCCGCAGGAAGGTTGCCGGATGGAAGGTACCAGCACCCACCTCCATATCCAGCGGTTGCAGAATGACACAACCCTGCTTGGCCCAGTATTGCTGGAGGGCGAGGATCAGGCCCTGAAAGGTCGACACGTCCGGTGCTTGTTCAGCCACAAATTTCACCTGTTGAATACAAAGGCGGCAATTATATTGACATACAGGTGTGAAGTCATGGTTGGCATGGTCAGGGTCGAGCTTAGTTGCAATATGCAGAACAGGCGAAAGGACGATGAGGTGCCTCACGCTGTGGCTATCCCGACAAACAAACCTGAATCAGGTATCCTTTCGCCAGGAGAAAAAATGATGCTTGCTAGACTATTCAGACTCTTTATTACCCTGGCCTCATGCCTGCCCCTGCGGATCGGAAGGCTAATCGGCAAATGGGTAGGCGACATCGCCTGGTATTCAAGATCACAGGCTGCGCATGTCACCCGCATTAACCTCGCGCTGTGCTTCCCCCAGATGGACAGCAAGGAGCGGGATGCACTGGCTCATGCCAGCCTGCAAAACTGGGGAATGACCATCTTCGAAATACCCATTATCTGGCGCAAAGGGGTCAAAGCCCTTGATCTGGTCGGTGCTGTGAATGGCGAAGAAAAGGTTCGCGAGCAACTCGCCAGCGGCAAGGGCACGATTATTGTCAGCCCCCATCTGGGCAACTGGGAGTTGACCGGGATGTGGGTGTCCAGCCTCGGACCAACCACTATCCTCTACCAGCCTCCGCGTCAGGCAGAACTGGAAGACATCATCCGCGAAGGGCGGGGTCAGGGAGGAGCAACCCTGGTGCCCACCAACCTGCGCGGCGTCTCGGCGCTGATCAAGGCGCTTAAAAAAGGCGAACTCACCGGCATCCTGCCGGATATGGAGCCGGACGAAAGTGGTGGCATCTTTGCCCCATTTTTCGGCATCCCTGCTCTGACCATGACGCTGACCCACAATCTGCAACAGCGCTCAGGTGCCGGATTGCTGCTCGCCTTTGCGCGGCGAACCCCCACTGGTTTTGACATGGAAATACTGGAGCCCGATGCGAACCTGAAGGATGAGAATCAGGAGATCGCCGTCGCTGCCCTCAACCACCTGGTCGAACGCAGTGTGCTGATTGCACCCGAGCAATACCAGTGGGAATATAAGCGTTTCAAGACCAGCCCCGAGGGCAGGACCAGACGCTACAACACAGAACCCAGTCGCGCCAACCACAAGAGATAGTGAGCATGGGGTTGCTGCACACTACAGGCACAGCCAATTAACAACAAACGACGGAACCGCCATGAAATACGACAGTATCCTTGAGACGATCGGCAACACTCCCTGTATACGTATCAACCGCCTGTTCCCGGCCAACATTGAAGTATGGATGAAGGCGGAACGTTCCAATCCAGGTGCCAGCATCAAGGACCGTATTGGCCTGGCAATGATCGAGGATGCGGAAAAGCAGGGCCTGATCAACCAGCAAACTGTCATCATTGAGCCCACCTCCGGTAATACCGGCATTGCCCTCGCCATGGTGTGTGCCGTCAAAGGCTATCGCCTGATCCTCACCATGCCCGAATCCATGTCCATCGAACGCCGCAAATACATGGCGGCACTGGGTGCTGAGCTGGTGCTGACTCCCAAAGAGTTGGGCATGGGCGGCTGCATCGAAAAGGCCCGACAGCTGATCAGCGAAAATGCCAACAGCTGGATGCCCATGCAATTTTCCAACCCGGCCAACGTGCAGATACATCGCGACACAACCGCTCAGGAAATCCTCGCCGACTTCCCCGACGGCATTGACTACCTGATCACCGGCGTGGGCACTGGTGGTCATATCACCGGCTGTGCAGACGTGCTCAAGGCGAAATTCCCTTCACTCAAGGTCTATGCCGTAGAGCCGGAAAAATCGCCAGTGATCAGCGGCGGCCAGAAAGGCTTGCACCGCATACAGGGAATTGGCGCAGGGTTTATCCCGGAAGTGCTCAATACGGCAATACTCGATGGTGCCATTCAGGTCAGTGAAGCCGACAGCTTTGATATGACACGCCGCTGCGCCAGGGAAGAAGGCATATTCATAGGTATCTCATCAGGCGCGAGTCTTGCTGCTGTTAACAACAAACTGGCGGAGATACCGGCTGGCAGCAAGGTGCTGGTGTTTAGCTATGATACTGGGGAGCGGTATTTGTCCGTAGAAGATTTATTCTAGATAAGTGGGACGCGGTAGTTAATATGCGCAAGGACATCAAAATATATTTTGTTACGGCGGACCAGCTGGAAAAATTCTCAGGTAGTATGATTCGAGCGCAAGGGATCGTGGAAGCGCTTATTGACTCAAACTATGATGTGAAGCATGGATTTTTCTCAGAAGGTAAGACTAAGGATGTACTCGAAGCGATCAAGCTAAAACAACCAGGCTTTTATTGGGAGAAAGTAAACTGGCAATCTATCTTTGATTGTGATGTTGTATGGCTTTCGCACTTTTGGTCAAACCATGTACTAATTGGTGCACTGCGAATAGTTGACCAAGTTCGGCGACTTAAGCCGCAGATCAAGATAGTCGCTGACCTTTGTGATGTCATCCTTTCCAACAACAGCATGCTTAGTGATCAAGAAAAAAGAATCACGGCATACCTCGAATCAATACTTGTGCATTCCGCTGACTGCGTTGTTTATGTTTCCGAGGACGAAGCCTGGAAAGCCGAAAGATATTATGGAATAGATAAAGATAAATTGGTCTCCATTCCTATTCCATTCAGGCCTCAGGTGACCCTTTCAGAGAAAGGCTTTGATGATCGGCCGCATGAGGTTTGTATGGCAGGTTCATCTCATCCGCACAATCAGCGTGCATTCAACTATGCACTGGACTCAGTGTGGCCTCTTATAGCTAGCAGATCACTCGACACCGAGATCCATGTTTTTGGACAACACACAGATAAGCTGATTTTCAAAGCCAAAAATGACGGAACGCACGGAAGTCGAATAAGGCAGTTTGGCGAAGTGCCAAACTTGCAACAAAAAATATCTGATTACAAAATGCAGTTAGTGACAACAGTGACGGGGGCTGGAGTCAAGACGAAGATATTGGACTGTTTGGCAACAGGAACACCAATTGTTGGTACCGCAAAGTCCGTGGAAGGGATGGGGCTGGATAACGCTTTTGGGATATTCGTATCCGAGGACCCATGCCAGCTTGCAGATTGGTGCATTAGGCTTGGCAAGGATGAAAAATTCTGGCTTTCAGCTCATGAAGGAGTAAGAGCCCAAGCGGCCATGTTGTCGAAAGTTGACAATATAAAGAGTCAGTGTGTTAAAACAATCGAATTAGCCCTGTCCAGTACGAACGTTGAAAAGGTCAGCCCTTTCAATCAAAGAAATCATATCCTTGTGTTTAGTCCCAGAGAGAATTCCTATGTTGGCGCACTGCAGAAACTTGTAGAGCGAGACAATGAATTCCAAATTTGCGAAGCATCTGCTGTTATAACCGAGGCATTTAGCAATCTTTTCTGGGTTTATCACGACAGTATTGTTAGTAATACCGACGAAGATTTTGGGAAAAAGCTAAAAGGAGTTGCAAGCTTAGATATGCTCCCCAACCAAAAATTGGGCAGTACAGCCAAGGCTTCCTTATCACAATATCAGACAAGCTACGGGCTGATGGCTTCAGCTTTTGACTCACTCTACGCATTCGGTGAGGATCGTTACAGGGCTCTTCTTGCAGAATCTGATATAGAAAGTATGAACAGTATGCTTGCCTTGACACGGCACTACAGAAATTCAATTTTCCTTATAGTTTTTGAACATCCTTTTGATCAATGGGCTTCCTTGGCTTCAAGTTTTGGAAGTACTGGCAATTCATTGTCGACAAAGCCAGAAACTTTTATAACTGAGTATGCCAGACTCGCTAATCTGTTCATTGATTTTTATAATGTTCGTCCTGCCCGAACGGTTTTCATCGAAGGGGGTCAGCTTGCCGATCCCGAGTACCGAAAAAGAGTTGCTGCGTTTGCTAAGGTTAAAATAGCAGATATCCCGTTTATGGATTCGGCAGAGCTTAATAGATCTAGGATGGAAATACCGGATCTTTTTCGAAACATTTTTGAGAACTCAGAAGCTGAAGTTGCCTATGGCAGAATGAAAACTCTATCTGAAAAGGCTGATGCCATGATCAGCTTTCGAACCTGATGGATATTGATTGAATGCACCAGTTTTATAAAATTCGGATATTTAAAGGAATTTTTGATGATAACAGAGCAAATCAAAAAAAATGAAATCAGCAAACAGTCTCACCGTGCTGGTGCAATTTCAAATGACAAGTTGTTGAGGATCGAGAGGTATATTAAGCACCATTTTCGTTCAGAAAATGTAGGGCCAACGATGGAGACAGGGTGCGGGAAGTCAACGGTCTTGTTTTCGAATCTCTCAAGCCAGCATATAGCCTTTTGCATTGATGATAGGATTTATGAAAATTCCTCTGTCAATTATCTTGAGGTATTTGATGTCTATAAGAGGAAAAACGTTTGCTTTGAATTTGGTCCAACACAGATAACATTGCCTGTCTATCAGCACAAGCACGGATATGATGTTGTTTTACTAGATGGCCCTCACGGCTACCCCTTTCCGGATCTCGAGTTCTATCATGTCTATCCTTGGCTTAACGAAAACGCCCTTCTTCTAATTGACGATGTACATATTCCTACAATAGGAAGAATGTTTGACATCATACGAGAGGATGCAATGTTCCGTTTCCACGGATTTATCGACTATACGGGCGTTTTATCCAGGACGTCCACAAAATTTTTTGATCCGGCTGGAGATGGTTGGTGGCTTCAAAATTTCAACAAAAGAAGAACGACGTTGAAAGAGTTTTTTTTAGAAGATGGGGGGATGGCTGTTGATACCTACTCGTTAATAAGGGATGAAAAACTTTTTAACTCTATGCAACTCGCAAGGTAGCTTACAAGTCTGCCCAATACGAATGGGTATTATAGAAATGGTCATAGAGCGGTTAGTGGCAAATGGGGCTGCTAGATTGATCTCGACTTGACATGGCTATATAACAGCCTTACTGACCCTTTGCCAAACGCGACAAACATTATCGGTATCTCATAGGATGGAATGCCTGATTATTTAGGGATTTCAAGAAGCTGTTGATCGTCAAGATTAAGATTGAGAGCACAACTATCCAGACCGTGAAGATGAAGCGTCGTGATGAATGCTTGGGATGCCAGCCCTCCAAAAATATAGACCTGATTCCGCTCGGAGAACCGCTCAAAGTAGTGGAGGTATGTGTTGATGGTATCTAGAGTGCATTCTCAATTAAGTGTGTACTTGTGCTCAGCCGGTAATCCCTAGGCGCATAAATAATTTGGATCTAATTAAATCGTTTAACTGATTTCTTTGAATTTTTAGACTGGTGTAGAATTGGTGTTTTTCTGAAATAGGCACTTTGCATTGTGTTAGGATATCCAAAAAATCACCGGAATTTTTTGTAAAAGATTCATAGCCATATTCCCTGTTTACATAATGTTTAAGATTTTCTTGGTAAAATTCTTCGTAAAGCATGATTTCATGAAGATTATTGATGATGCTTGAGTGAGAAACATCTATTTCCGTTACAGTATTGGCTGGCGGTTGGTGTTGTGTCCATTGCCCTGTAATTCGTGCGATAGTGAGCGATATTGCCTGGCTTATCTTGTCATTTCTTTGTAAATAAAAAACTTTATCAAAATCTAGATCCAGTAAATCAATCCCCCTTTCTTTAAAATAAATGTAATGGTTTACATGAAAATTAGCAGAGAATAATCCGTTGTCTGTTGTCGTTTTCTTTGTGATCAAGTCCAAGTAATCCTTGTAGTCGAATTTTTTCTGTAGAACTGATTCGTATGCTTTTATAAAATGATCGTGAAACCATTCTTCAGGCCAGCCAAATAATTCGGTTTTCTCAAGAGTGTCGCAAAACATAGTTGAACCACATCGCGGAGTCGAGACTATTGCTACTTTAAAAGATGGAGACTTGGATCTGTTTTTTTTTAACAGGCTTTCGATAATCCTAATCTCTTTTTCTATGGAATTTTTCACTATAAATCCTCCAGTTTAAAGATTAGATTTAACTTTATGGATTAAAAGAATCAAACATCTGCTTAACCAAAAAACTTAAGGCAAACAGTAAAGGAATATATTTCCACCAGGACTTGCTGCGCATCTCCTTCTTTGTCGCGGTTCTGTTTGCCTTTGCGGCAGCATGGCTGAGGCCTCGGTATTCCAGCTCCTGTACCACATAATAGCGGTCTTTATCCGGCATCTTCCGGAGGGACAGCTCGAGAATCTCATCGTTCGTCAGCTTTATATATTTCTTTGACCGCCATGGGCTGCCTGGCGCTGATTGCTCTGTGTCGTCGATCATAAAGTCAGTAGGCCTTGAAGTCATCACTCATAAAGTGGGCAACCAGATGAGCATAGATCATACTCCTGTCATTAATGGCAGGCATCGATCCTAATTGCTTCTTGAATGAAGTGAGTAATTTTTGCGTGTCAGCACCAGCCGCGAGAGATTGCCTGAACAGGGTAGCAAACAGGATGGAGGGATTGTTGCTGCCAATATTGCCCAGTATCGTGCTGTTGTTAAATACAGGGTTGACGGTGGTGACGAACGGCAGTGTTACATAGGCCTTGATTGATCCTTCCCGGATCAGTTTTCTCAGCCACAAATCATTGGGCAGGTTGCTGGCGAGCCCATCTTTCATCAAGTCATGCACTTTTTGACGGTTGGCGCCATTCACTATGTAAGAGCTATTTGCCGCAGCGTAGAGTGGTTGCGCATCCCTCAGCTCAATGTTGTTATTTTGAGCCAGAGAATTAACTGACGCGACCAGATTCTTCATGGCCGAGACGTTGAGCATGCCGGCAAGATCAATGTCGGTAAATAGTATGTCCCAGCTGTCGAGTTTGGCGGTGTATTTGGCAAGATCGCCGATAAATTCGCTAAACACCGGGGTCAGCTGGAAGTCGTCCTCGAGGATGTGGGTGTGCCCTGGGAAGTGAATAGCTTGCTCCAGTGCATCGATATGGCTCAGCCAGCAACCTATTTTAGCTGGGCTGAGGTTTGACCCTGATTGGACTTTCAGCTGTGCGCCATCAACCGCTTCGAGGCGGTGATAGCGATCGGCAAGCTTAGCTTCAGCAAGTTGTTGCTCACACAGTTCCCTGCGCTCTGTCGATCTGGCAAGGTTGATATACATTCCTTGCAGGGCGCTGTTGCTGGTGGATGAGGGCATGGGTTTCCTTGCGCCGGTTCAGGGCTGGGTTGATTTTTGGTGCGCGGATACCTGGTGGATCAGGTCGCGGCTGATCCGGCGTACCACCCTGGACCAATCACCACAGGTATCCTGACGATAGAGTCGTGCTGTCGGGTACCACGCTGTATTCTCCCCGTCGCTGTGCCAGCGCCAGTCAGGATTTTTCTTCAGCATCATCCACAATGGCTTGCCCATGGCGCCGACAAGATGGGCTACGGAAGTGTCGCAACTGATCACCAGATCGAGCTGGTCGACAGCACTTGCCGTATCAGCGAAATCTCCCAGTTTGGGAGCAAGGTCAATCAGCTTGCCTGCCACTTCGGCATTGCTAATATCGGTTTTGTCGGAGCCCACCTGCAGGGAGTGCCAGGCTGTTCCGGGAATGTCCAGCAGTGGCTTGAGCAGGTTGAGTGGCACCTTTTTGTTCTGGTGGTCAAAGCCGCTGTCACTGGCGCCCCACACCAGGCCAATGTTCAGGCTTGTCGGTTCGGTAACAAAGAGCGGCTTATCCCTGGCTGGAGCGCAGATATAGGGAGCGAAGCTGTCAAGGGTTGCCAAGGCAGGATCAAAATGAAAAGGGATGCTGAGTAATGGCAATTGATAATCAAAGGCGGGCAGCTTAAACACGTTTTCCGAAATATCAGCTACATCAAAGCAGTGCTTGAATAATCGGCCAAGCCCGGGGCGACACCACATCACCAACTTGCCCACATGGGGGCGTACAAGCTCGATAAAGCGGGCAAATTGCAGGTTATCTCCGAAGCCCTGCTCGGTGTGTATCAGCAGCGTTTTGTCGGTGAGATCCTGACCGCTCCAGGCGGGCCGGTCGAAAATTGGGTGCAGGTCCTTGCGGTGCTGGATCATTTCCTTGACCTGCATTCGCCATTCAAACTCCTTGACCGCCTCGGCGTATTCCTCGAGATGAAAATGGGTGAGAGCCAAGCCGAAATGGGCATCGGCATCAGCTGGCTTTTGCTGTACAACGTCAAGCAGTAACTGGCGGGAGCGGTCGTAGCGACCGGATTTGCGATACGCCTTGGCGAGGCCGCGCTGCACGTCCGGCCGGGGGTTGATAACCATAGCGCGGCGGTAGCAGGCAATGGCCATCTCGAATTCTTCCAGCTCATTCCAGGCCTTGCCGGCGTTGGCCCAGGCGTCAACCATGGTGGGGTCAACGGTCATGGCCTTTTCGTGGCATGTTATCGCTGCGAGGTTGTCGCCGAGTTCATTGTGGCAGGCGCCGAGATTGGTCAGCGCCCTGCTGAACTGTGGATCCAGGCGCACGGCTTCATGAAAGGCATCGCGAGCTTCGGGGATCATGCCGCGATGATAGTAGTGGACACCCAGCTCGTTGTGGAGGGTGGCGTTGCCGGGTGTCAGGGCGATAGCCTCGCCGAATAATCGCAGGGCGTTATCGACATCGCCCCGGGCATTTGCGGCCAGCGCCTGTTGCAGGAGCTGCTCTGAGGTTGCTTGGCTCGTTACTGGGCTGCCACTCATGGTTCGGAATCTCCGCTCAGCCACTGCTTGACCAACGCTGCTGCTGAGGTGTTGATGCGGGTGAAGTGCTCAGAATGAGCCATGATGGTTTCGGCAGATTGGACAAAGGGGCTGTCATCCAGCTCATCTGCGCATTCACTGATCAGGGCTTTGGCTGAATTGGCAGTGGTCTCAAGATGGAACTGGAGGCCAATAATCCGCCCATCGAGAATGTAACCTTGGGTCAGGCAGGCTTCGCTGCTGCCTATGGGAAGTGAGCCTTGCGGCATGGTAAAGGTATCACCATGCCAGTGGAAAGCAAAGGTACCATCAGCCAGGCAATCGCCCCAGCGGCTGGCTATAAATGCCGGATCAAGCTGCAGGGGAAACCAGCCAATTTCGCGATGCGGGTTGCGGCGCACCTCGGTGCCGAGCACTGTGGCAATAAGTTGCGCTCCAAGGCATATACCGAGTAGGGGTTTTCGTGTATCGCCGATCACTGATCGCAACAGAGCCTTTTCATCACCAAGCCAGGGATAGAGTGGCTCGTCGTGAACACCCATAGGCCCACCCATGACGATCAGTGCATCAAAATCATCAATCGTTGGGAGAGGGTCATCAGCGTATAGCCGGGTACAGCCTATAGTGTGGCCCATGCCAAGCAGGGCTGCCTCCAGGCTGCCAAGATCCTCAAAAGGCACATGCTGGAGATAATGGATGTGCAAAACCCTTGTCCTCCTCTAGGGGTTAACTTCTAAGCCCGCCGGAACACCGGGCTATCCAGCCCCTGTGGAATGGCCCTTTGCTGAAAAATCAGACAATGGGCTTTAATTGCTCCCTGAAGAGAGCGGCCTTGCGGACATAGTGATCCGCGCCGTCAAGAATATCCTGCTGCTCCTTGTCTGTCAGCATGCGCCGTACCTTGCCGGGAGAGCCCAGCACCAGAGAGCCGTCTGGTACCTCCATCTTCTCGGGTATCAGCGTGTTGGCACCGATCAGGCAACCCTTGCCAATCCTGGCGCCGCTCAGCACCACTGCATTCATGCCGATCAGGCTGCCATCCCCAATGGTGCAGCTATGCAGCATCACCTTATGGCCGATGACCACCCTGCGGCCAATAATAATAGGGTAACCATCGTCGACATGGAGGACCGAGCCATCCTGAATGTTGGACTCTTCACCGATGATGACAGCATCGTTATCAGCGCGAATCACCACGTTAAACCAGATACTGGCACGCTCGCCGATATCTACCGAACCGATTACTGCGGCGCCCGGAGCAATAAAGTGCTCGCCGCGGAGGATAACGTGTCTCTCGCCCAGGTTGTAAAGCATTTCTCTCCCCTTGCTTAGGATATGAGGGTAAATCGTTGAACATAAACGATATGCTTTGTCTAGCAAAACTCAGCTTGACGCGACAGTCGGAGCAATTTTAGCGATAAAAGGAAAAAATATCCGTGCAGCATCTTGTCTTGGCGGTGTCATGGTACTAGTCTAGGTTTGTAACAGATTGAAACAGGCGCGAAAAGTGCGTGTCGGGGGAGAGGCGCCGATCTGAAGATTGAGTTAAATCAACAGGTTAAGCCAGCTTGTGACAGTCTATCCCCTGCAAACCTTGCCGCCACTGACCCGCTTGGGCCAGCCTCAATCACATTAACCTGCACAGTTGAAGCAATGAATCACGCCAGTACGGCGGTTTTGCTGTCCCGGTTCAAAAAAAGAATCAACGTTTTACGGAGACGAACCATGAAAAGCAAGGACAATCAGACAACCAGCCTGAACCAGGACCAACAACGCGCCTATTGGGAGAGGATCAGAAAGGCATCCTACCGGTTGATCAAGTACCAGGGACGGGTGGTGGCGGCGGCCTTTTTCTTCGGCGCGTTCATGCTGATGTCCGCCCCCGAGGCAGTACAGGCGGCCAACTATGACAATGGCACGGGCAATGAGCTGATCGGTGATGAAAACCACACAGATGCGGGTGCCGACGACAACGTCGCTATTGGCTTGGACAACTCCCTGATCAACGGAAGCAGCGACAACACGGTAATAGGCGATACCAACTGGTTTGATGCCGCCGAGGACAACCTGGTTATTGGCGACGCCAACAGCCTGGAAACGGGGGCCAATGACAACGTGGTCATGGGTGAGGCCAATACGCTGACCACTGGCTCAGAATCAAACACTGTTACCGGAGACAATAACCAGCTGATCGATGGCGCTGATTCCAATACCATCATCGGCGACACCAATACTCTGACCACCGGCGCATCCTCGAACACGGTAACCGGGGACGATAACCAGCTGACCAATGGCGCTGATTTCAATACCGTCACCGGCGATGACAATGAGATCACCAACGGCGCCCTGACCAACACCATCGACGGATCCAACAACACCATCGACGCCAGCGACCTGAACCAGGTCGAGGGCGATGGCAACCAGATCAGTAGTGGCTCCGATGGCAATGATGTCACCGGCGACGACAAT
>LADM01000010.1 GCA_000961645.1 Gammaproteobacteria bacterium BRH_c0
AGAATGGCACTTACTTAAGCCCAAGCCTATGAATTAAAAAGAAAAGATCAGAAACTGGGTCAGAAACTGGGGTCAGATCAACGTTCTTCAGGTTTTCCGTTATATAACCCCAGTTCCTGAAATTTATCACGGTTGCAGCCCACGCGGTACCCAGTACTCGGGTTTGCGTGAATGGTGAGCAACCGCAAATACAACAATCCCTTTCGGATCTGGACGATATACGACAGAAAATGGAAATCTCTTGACGAAGACTCGCTTGGTGCTCTTTGTTACTGGAGAACCGGATTCCGGAAATGCGAGCGCCCTGGCGGTGGCTTCCTCAACCTCTTGCGCAAACTGGACCCCAAGACCTGGTTCCTGTTCATTGTAGTAAACCACTTCCTTGAGGAACTCGCGCCGGGCTGGCGCGATAAATTTTGCGCGCATCATTTGCTGAGTCTTTTCGCCTCGGCAAATACATCTTCGGCTGCATAGGACGGAATATCGCCGCGATCATAGGCGGCAACACGCTGCTCAATTTCTTGAGCCCACGCATCTTCAATCTCAGCAAGAGGCAAACTTAGCGACTCCAGCATGACCTCGGCCAACTTGGCCCTTTCTTCAGCGCTAAGGCCTAAAGCCTGCTGTTCAACTTGCTTGAGCGATATGTTCATTGGTGATTCCTCTATTCGTCTTGAGGTTTACAGGCGGCCATGATTCTTGTGATGGCTGCTGGCAACCAGTGCCTGGTACGGGGTGCCTTTAACCAGAGTATTGGTTTCAATGGCTCCTGATCCCGGTTTCACTGCTTTGCCCTGTTAACAGCCGAATTCTCCAGCCGCTCTGCGAGCCAAACCTTGATAATGGACTGACGGGTAACACCCAGGCGGGAAGCTTCTCTGTCCAGGGACTCAATCATCCAGACAGGAAAATCGACGTTCACCCGCTTTTGAGACTGATTGGGACGACGAGCTGTAGACAAATCCAGATCGTCCACGATGTCTGATTGGTTTTCATCAAATTTTTTATCAAATGCTTTAGCTTTCATATACTGCCACCTCCGCCTGCCTGGAGCGCCTCACAGAGATGATCCTTATTGATTCGTCTCTGTAGGTCACCACGGCAGACCAATGCTTGCCCTCAATCTTTCCGATGACAAGATATCTCGGCTCATCACCAGTTTTGGCCCTAATCTCAATAAAATCAGGATCTAGCCAAAGGCACTGAGCCGCCTCGAAATCAATGCCATGCTTTTCGAGGTTCGATTGACTCTTGTCAGGATCATATTCAAATTGCATAACGGTATATAAAATATACCCATATTAGAGTCTGTGCAAGGCTGGAAATTTGGCTTTTACAGCCAACCTTTGCGTGACCAGGTTCATACCCCATTGAGCTGAACCCGGTTTCCCCCGGCTTTCTTGGCGCTGTACATGGCCTCGTCAGCTATACGCAACAGCTGTTTTTCATCGTCGCCATGGCGTGGGTAAAATGCTGTGCCGATACTTGGCACAACAGTGACTGACTGCCCCTCCAGATCAAAGGGCTGGTTGAGGGCGTTGCGGATTTTATCTGCGATCACGCCAACGTCTTCTGCCCTGCCACAGTTTTCGAGCAGCACCACAAATTCATCGCCGCCAAAGCGGGCCACTGTGTCTGATGCGCGCACAGATTGCTCGATACGGCGGGCGACCTTTTCCAGCAACAGGTCGCCTGCGGCGTGGCCATAGGTATCGTTGACAACTTTGAACCTGTCCAGATCCAGGTAGAGCAGGGCGAGCTGACCCTGTTCCCGCCGCGCCCGGGCCAGGGCGAGGCGGATGCGGTCGTGAAACAGTTCGCGGTTGGGCAGCCCGGTGAGCTGGTCGTACAGCGCCATGCGCTGCAGGCCTTCGAGCAATTGCTTGCGCTCGATGGCGGCGGCAATCTGTGTAGAGACAAACTGCAGCAGCTCCCGGTCCTGTTCGCTGTAGTGGCCATGATCTGCGTGGTTCTGGACAACCAGTGCGCCCATCACTCCCTGGCCGGACTTGAGGGGAACCCCCAGCCAGCTGCGGCTGTGGTTGCCCATCAGCTCCCGCAGGGCAGCGGGCATATCGGCTGCAGTGCCCGGCGCCAGCAGCAGCGCTTGGCCACTGCCGATAACCTCGGCACAGAACGTGGAAGGGTCGGGGTTTGGCAACGTAGCGGAACATGGCGGTGGATCAACAGAATAGGGGTAACTCAGCTCGCCGCTCTGTTGATCGTAAAGCGCGATGCAAAAACCCGGGGCATGCATCAGATCCGCAACTATGCGGTGAATCGCCTCAAACAGGCTGTTGAGGTCACTGGCATTGTGGGCGGCCTGGGCGATGGCGTACTGAGCATGCTGCACGGCCTCGGCCCGCTTGCGCTTGCTGATATCCCGCGCTACCGCGACCCGTTCCTGGTCGGTCTCCGACCAGCGCGCCGACCACATGATATGGACGATCTGGCCATCCTTGCGGATATAGCGGTTTTCAAAATGAGGTTCTTGCAGGCCCGACATGATCTTGTGGGCCTTTTGCAGGGTTTTGGCCCGGTCATCGGGATGCACAAAATCAATCATGGGCAGGCCGATCATCTCATGGGGGGAATAGCCAAAAATCCGTTCACCACCGGCACTGACAAAGACAAAGCGTCCGCTTTTATCCACCACGCAGATCGCATCGAGCAACAGGTCCATATAGTTGCTGAGGGTGGCGTAGGTGTTTGTTTCCATAGGATTAGTTCTCTTGCAGAACATCCAGGGCGACCGCCTCGGCGACCTTGATGCCGTCAATGCCCGCCGACAGAATCCCTCCCGCATAACCTGCGCCTTCGCCCGCCGGGAACAGCCCCCTGGTGTTGATGCTCTGGAAGTCTACCCCACGCTTGATACAGATGGGCGATGATGTGCGGGTTTCAACCGCCGTCAGGATCGCATCCGCCATGGCAAAGCCTTTAATCTTTTTGTCGAAGGCGGGAATCGCCTCGCGAATCGCCGCCACGGCAAAGGGCGGCAGGGCGGCGGACAGATCACCCAGGGTCACCCCCGGCTGGTAGGAGGGTGTAACACTCCCCAGCTCGGTGGAAGCCACGCCCTGCAAAAAATCCCCCACCAACTGGGCCGGGGCGTGATAAGTGGCGCCCCCCAGCTGGTAGGCCAGCGTTTCCAGCTTGCGTTGCAGATCGACACCCGCCAGCACATGGCCGGGGTAATCCCGCTCCGGCTCGATGCCCACCACGATGGCGGCATTGGCGTTGCGCTCATTGCGGGAGTATTGCGACATGCCGTTGGTAACCACCGCGCCCTCCTCGGAGGAAGCCGCCACCACCGTGCCGCCGGGGCACATGCAAAAGCTGTAGACGCTGCGACCATTGTCGCAGTGGTGTACCAGTTTGTAATCCGCCGCGCCCAAAATCGGGTTGCCCGCCTCGGCGCCAAACAGCGCCTGGTCGATCACCGACTGGGGGTGCTCGATGCGAAAACCGATGGAGAACGGCTTGGGTTCGATATACACCCCCTGCTGCAGCAGCATCCCGAAGGTATCCCGCGCGCTGTGGCCCACCGCGAGGATGATATGGCGGCTGTGGAGGGTCTCGCCGCTGGCCAGGGTCACGCCGGTAATCTGGCCCTGGCCCTGATCCTGGACATTGGCATCCACCTCGCGGTGGAGGGTTTCGACCTTCTGCCCGAAGCGGATATCGCCCCCCAAGCGGGTGATCTCGGCGCGCAGGGTTTCCACCATCTTCACCAGTTTGAAGGTGCCGATATGGGGCTTGCTGACAAACAGGATCTCATCCGGCGCGCCCGCCTTGACGAATTCGGTGAGCACCTTGCGGCCCAGATGACGGCGGTCCTTCACCTGGCTGTAGAGCTTGCCGTCGGAAAAAGTCCCGGCGCCGCCTTCACCAAACTGCACGTTGGACTCGGTATCGAGTACACCCTGGCGCCAGAATCCCCAGGTATCTTTGGTGCGCTGGCGGACATCCTTGCCGCGCTCCAGCACGATGGGCTTAAGCCCCATTTGCGCCAGCAGCAGCGCCGCCAAAATGCCGCAGGGGCCAAAGCCGATAATGATCGGCCGTTGCTGGTTGGCGGAAGGAAAGTCAGCCGGGGCCTGTGCCACAAACTTGTAGCCGGTATCGGGGGAAGGTGTAACCAGTGGCTTGTCAGCCGCCAGCACCTGCGCGGTGGTAGCTGGTGTGAGTTCGATATCGAGCTGGTAAATCAGCAGAATGGCGCTTTTTTTGCGGGCGTCAAAGCTGCGTTTGTAAATACTGAAACCCAGCAAATCGTCGCGGCTGATCCCCAGGGTGCGAACAATGGCGGCGGGCAGATCCTCCGCACCGTGGTGGAGGGGGAGTTTGAGTTCACTGAGTCTTAGCATGGAAGCGGCGGGACCGGTAAAAGAGCCGGAAATCTTACCACGCCTCATCATTTCAGCCAGCCATGGAGTTTTACCAGCGCTGGCGTTTCAGCGACAGGCGGTTGTCAGACAACCAACCCCGCGCAGTGCCCCGACGCCCAGGCCCACTGGAAATTAAAGCCGCCCAGATGTCCCGTTACATCCAGCACCTCGCCAACAAAATACAGCCCCGGCGCCTTCAGGGATTCAAAGGTTTTTGACGATACCTCGCGGGTGTCGATACCGCCCAGAGTGACCTCGGCGGTGCGGTAGCCCTCTGTGCCCGCCGGGGTCAGCTGCCAGTTGGCGAGTTTGTCGGCAATGGCCTTGAGTTCGGCGCTGCTGTACTGCTTTAGCGGTTTTGACTCGAACCAGCTCTCCACCAGCAGGGCGGCCATTTTTTTGGTGAACAGCTCCGCCAGCAGGGTTTTCAGCTCGCTGTTGGGGCGCTCGCCTTGCTGCTCAGCCAGCCATTGCGGCAGGTCCATATGGGGCAGCAGGTTGATGCTGACCACATCCCCCGGCTGCCAGTAGGACGAAATCTGCAAAATCGCAGGGCCGCTGAGGCCGCGATGGGTGAAGAGGATGTTTTCGGTAAAGCTCATACCGTTGCAGCTCACCAGGCAGTCCTCCACCGAGGTGCCGGACAGCTCGGTGCAAAAGGCCTTGAGCTTTGGCTCGGTGATGGTGAAGGGCACCAGCCCGGCGCGGGTGGGTAGCAGGGTATGGCCGAACTGCCCGGCCACCTGATAGCCAAAGCCGCTGGCGCCGAGGGTGGGAATCGACAGGCCGCCGCTGGCAATCACCAGAGATTCACAACTCACTGGTCCAGCGCTGGTCGCCAGGCTGTAGCCGCTTTCGCTCTTGTCTATCTGCGTTACCAAGGTATCCAGCAACAGTTCCACCCCAGCGTCCGCGCATTCCTTCAGCAGCAAGTTAAGGATATCGCTCGACTTGTTATCGCAAAACAGCTGGCCGAGTTTCTTCTCGTGGTAGGGCACCCCGTGTTTGGCCACCAGGGCGATAAAATCCCACTGGGTATAGCGCGCCAGGGCGGATTTGCAGAAGTGGGGATTGGCAGAGAGAAAATTGCCCGGCTCGCAGTACAGATTGGTGAAATTGCAGCGCCCGCCGCCGGACATCAGGATCTTCTTGCCCGCCTTGTTGGCATGTTCCAGCAGCAGCACCCGGCGCCCGCGCCCGGCGGCGGTAAGGGCGCACATCAGGCCGGCAGCGCCGGCTCCAATAATTACAACATCAGGTTTCATCTGCTGAATACCCTGCAGACTGTGCTTTTAAAGAATCCGCACACGCAGCGAGCGCCCTTTGATCTTGCCATCGCTGAGGCGCTTCATGGCCTGGCTGGCGATACCGCGCTCAACCGCCACAAAGGCCTGAAAGTCAAAAATGGTGATCTTGCCCACCTGGGCGGCGGGGATACCCGCCTCGCCGGTAAGGGCGCCGAGGATATCGCCGGGGCGCAGCTTGTCCTTGCGACCGGCGGCGATGCAGAGGGTGCTCATTGGCGGTTGCAGGGGATCGCCCGCCTGGGGTTTGAGGCTTTTCAGAGGGTGCCAGTTGAGCGGCGTTTTTTGCAGATCTTCAATGGCCTGGGCGCGGCGCATTTCCGGCGGCGCCACCAGGCTCATGGCCATGCCTTTTTTACCGGCGCGGCCCGTGCGGCCCACGCGGTGGATATGGGTTTCCGAATCCCGCGCCAGCTCGACGTTGATCACCATGTCGAGGGCGTCGATATCCAGCCCGCGCGCCGCCACATCGGTGGCCACCAGCACCGACAGGCTGCGGTTGGCAAACATCGCCAGCACCTGGTCGCGGTCGCGCTGCTCCAGATCGCCGTTGAGGGCCATGGCGGAAATCCCCCTGGCGCTCAGGTAATCGGCCACTTCCTGGCACTGCTGCTTGGTGAAGCAAAAAGCTACAGCTGATTCCGGACGGTAACAGGCCAGCAGGCTGACCACGGCTTCAAGGCGCTCGTCGGGGTCGATCTCGTAAAAGCGCTGCTCGATCTGGCTGTCGTCGTGGAGGGCTTCAACGCGGATCATCTTCGGTTCGCGCATAAAGCTGGCGGCGAGCTTTTTGATGCCACTCGGGTAGGTGGCGGAAAACAGCAGGGTCTGGCGCCGCGCTGGCGCCTTGCCGATGATCTCGGCAATGCTGTCGTAAAAACCCATATCGAGCATGCGGTCGGCTTCGTCCAGCACCAGGGTGTTGAGGCCGTCGAGGTTGAGGGTTTCGCGGCTCAGGTGCTCCTGCACCCGCCCCGGCGTGCCGACAATGATCTGCGCGCCGTGCTCAAGGGAGGCGCGCTGGGGGCCGGTGGGCACGCCGCCGCACAGGGTCAGCACCTTGATATTGTCCTCGCCCCGCGCCAGGCGGCGGATTTCCTTGGCCACCTGGTCTGCCAGCTCCCGGGTCGGGCACAGTACCAGCGCCTGGCAGCCAAAATAACGGGGGTTGAGGGGGTTGAGCAGGCCGATGCCAAAGGCGGCGGTCTTGCCGCTGCCGGTTTTGGCCTGGGCGATCAAATCCGCACCCTCCAGTATCACCGGCAGACTTTTGGCCTGGATCGGCGTCATCCCGGTATAACCGAGGGAATCGAGATTGGCCACCATGGCTAGTGAGAGGGGCAGTGTAGAAAAGGCGGAGTCGGTCACGGGAGGGGCCTGATAGACGAAAAATGGCGCGCAGTGTAACAGGTAGCGGGGCTGGCCGCCCTCTGCCAACAATGGCCCTCAAAGATCATTAAGCGCTTCGATGGGTGAAACCGAGGCAGCCTGGAGGGCCGGGTAGGTGCCGAACACAATGCCGATCACCACCGATACGGCAAAACCCGCCACAGCGGCCAGGGGGCTGAAATCCACCGGCCAGCGGGTAAGCGCCTCGATGCTGAGGGAGAGCACTAATCCCGCCACCACCCCCAGCAGTCCACCGGCAACAGCCACCACCAGAGACTCGGTGACAAACTGCACCAGGATATGCTCGCGGGTCGCCCCCACTGCGCGGCGCAGGCCGATTTCGGCGCGCCGCGACAGCACACTGACCATCATCACATTCATGATGCCAATACCCCCCACCACCAGCATAAGACCCGCCACCCCGAGCAGAGCGTAGCGCACCAGTTGCTGCACCTTCTGCTTCTGGCGCAACACTTCGACGGGTATCACGTACTCCACACCGGCCTGAGCGCCGGAACCCTTGATGCCGTGACCATTGATATCGGTACCATTGATGTCGGTACCATCGACAATGCGCTTGACGACCTTCAGGCCCTGGGCCAGCTGTGCCTCGCGGGGAAAGCGCAGTGTGAGCTCGTCGAGGGCATTGACTGTCGCATCATCAGCACCCTGCGCCAGGGTGCCAAGGGGAATATAGGCGCTGCGATCCGGCTCGCTGAGGCCGAGGGAGGGCAGATCCAGGGCCGCGGGTTTCAGCCAGCCCACCACCCGGAACCAGCGGCTGCCGATGCGCACCTGCTGGCCCAGCACCTGGCCCCGGGGGAACAGCATCCGCCCCAGTTCCCAGCCCAGCACACACACCGGTTGGCGGTGCACCAGGTCGTAATCGGCGAGGAAGCGCCCGCTGTGCAGCTGCAGCGGATACAGGGCAGGGTAATGGCGATCCGTGGCGATGATCCGGATGGCGTCAACCCGCTGTTCGCTACTGGCAACCGACTGGCTGGCATAGCGCACCGGCGCCTGCAGCGGCGCCGCCGCAGAGAACA
>LADM01000085.1 GCA_000961645.1 Gammaproteobacteria bacterium BRH_c0
GGACTCTCAAGCTCAGCACGAACGGACTCTCAAGCTCAGCACGAACGGACTCTCAAACTCAGCACGAACGGATTCTCAAGCTCAGCGCGAACGGACTATCGAATAAAAACGTACCGCATCAATAGAAAAACTGTTTCACCGGGATTCTGGAGCCTTTATGACAGCAGCCGATTTACTGTCGCCGCGCAAACCGTTGCCGCCGCGCCTGGCGCGAACCCTGACGGTTGCCTCGTTTCTGCTGCCATTGCTGGTGTGGGCGATCTTCAGCTATGTGCCCTTCGTCTGGCATCCGGAGGTGCTGATCAGCGAGCCGGGCGGTGTCAGCTACTTCAAGGAAGGCATGCGTATCGACAGCGAGCGCTTTGCCGAAGAAGCGGCAAAGGCCGAAGCGGCAGGGCTGGCGTTGCCCGAAGGCAAACCCAGCAATCCGATTTACCTGCCAGCGCCCCACGAGGTGGCAACGGCGTTTTACACGGCCTTTAGCGAAGAGCCGCAAATGCGCAGCCAGCAGTGGCTGCATGAAAGCCTGTGGCACAGCATCCAGATTATTGTTATGGGGTTTGTGCTGTCGTCTATTGTCGGTGTGCCCCTGGGCATTTTGTGCGGCACCTACAGTGCCGTGTCAAAAACCGCTGAACCCTTTGTCGAGTTTTTCCGCTATTTGCCCGCACCTGCGTTCGGTGCCCTGGCGGTGGCGATCCTGGGTATTTATGACGGCCCCAAAATTGCCATTATTTTTATTGGCACCTTTTTCCAGCAGGTGCTGGTGATTGCCAATACCACCAGGCGTCTGGATATCTCGCTGCTTGAGGCGGCCAGAACCCTGGGCGCCAAGCGCCTGCGCTTGCTGTTCAAGGTGGTTGTTCCAGGCATCCTGCCGGAGCTCTACCGCGATCAGCGCATTTTGCTGGGCTGGGCCTGGACCTACCTGATTGTGGCGGAACTGATCGGCACCAGCTCCGGCATCACCTGGTTTATCACCCAGCAGGCGCGTTACAAGAATTTCGACAACGTATTCGCCGCCATCATGATGATCGGCATTATCGGCATCGCCACCGACCTGATTCTCGCCTGGTTTGGCAAAAGGCTATTTCCCTGGGAGCGGAGTAAGGCGCGATGATCGTGGAGTTTCACGCTGCACGTTACACGTTTCACGTAAAAGCGGTGCCACGGAGAGTTCGTCTTGCCAGCTGTAATTCGGTGCCGCGCAACCGCACTGATATCGCAGATATCAACCACGTGCAACGTGAAACTCAAAAGAGGATAAAACAATGAGCGGATTGGCACTACCGAGCTACCTCGACCAAAGCAGCGCCGTGCGCGAGCGCTTTGAGCGCCTGAAAAACCGTGAAGTGGTGCTTGAGGTAAAGGGTCTCAACAAAACCTTTGATTCTGCACAAGGGCAGGTCACGGCGCTGCGGGATATCAATTTCAAAACCCATCGGCGCGAGTTTGTCTGCGTGATTGGCCCCTCGGGGTGCGGTAAATCTACATTGATCCGCATTCTCGCCGGGCTGGAATCCTCCAGCGGCGGCCAGGTATTGCTGGATAACAAGCCGGTGAGTGGCCCTGGCCCCGAGCGCGGCATGGTGTTCCAGGGCTATACCCTGTTCCCCTGGCTGACGGTCAAAAAGAACGTGATGTTCGGCCTCGAATCCCTCGGCACTGGCCGCGACCAGGCGGAAAGCGAAGCCCTGCAATGGATCGACCTGGTGGGGCTGGAAAAATTCGCCAACGCCTATCCCCATCAGTTGTCAGGCGGCATGAAGCAGCGAGTGGCGATTGCCAGGGCGCTGGCCACCCAGCCGCGTATCCTGCTGATGGACGAACCTTTTGGCGCACTGGATGCCCAGACCCGCTGCAAGATGCAATCGTATCTGCTGGAAATCTGGAAAAATATCGATATCACCGTGCTGTTTATCACCCACGATCTTGAAGAGGCGATTTTCCTCGCCGACCGGATTCTGGTGCTCAAAGCCAACCCCGGTGAGGTGGATGAGCTGATTGAGGTATCGGTACCGCGCCCACGCCATACCGACCAGTTTCTCAGCCCCGAATTTCTAGCCACCAAACAGCGCCTGGAAGACCTGATTCATCCGCCGGAAACGGAAGAGCAGGGTGTCAGCGAAGACAAGTTGCATATGATTCGCATGACCCGCGTCGGCGATGACGTGGAGGATGTGGAGTAATTAGCCGACAGCATGGTCCGCAAACAGATCTACGGTTGCAGACTCGCTGTAAATGAGTGCAGTTATTGATCGGGCACAAAATACGCGAACGGAAAATCGCCAGGTATTCGGATTGGTTTTGATGCCTGTTAATGACGGATAAGTTGAATATTTATTGAATTTAAACTGGCTGCACGCTTTCCACGGTGCTAGAGTTGCCACCAATCCTCCCCGGATTTTTCAACTCTCAAGCCATCGTTACACAACCCGTTCGGGACGACCTGAACGGCAGATTTAAGAAGCGGGACGGCCCGCCCTGAATCGCCATGGTTGATATGACTGAGAGCAGTAACGAATTTTCTACGCCATCCCCTTCCGCCACCCGGCGCGCAAACCCTGCGGTTTTGCGTATTTTTCGCCACGCCGATGGCGTACTTGCCAACAGCATGGCAATTGCCTATTCGCTGCTGGGCTACGGTCTCAGCCTGATGTTGCTGGCGCAATCCGGCCTGTGGTTTTTTGCCGGTATTCTATTGCTTGCCCACAGTCTGATAATTGCGGCTTTTTTAATTCATGAATGCACCCACCAATCACTGTTTACTGTCAAACCAGCGGGCAGTGATCTCCATAAATGGCTGGGTGCGGTGTTGTCGTGGTTGACCGGCGCCTGTTACGGCACTTTTGACGCCATGCGCGACAAACACCTGCGCCACCATTTTGAGCGCGCCGATATTGTCGCAGTGGATTATCGAAAAATTCTTGCCCGCTACAGCTGGCTGAAAAAATGTGTAGAAACTGGCCAGTGGTTGTGCCTGCCCGCCGTAGAATTGCTGATGCATGGCCTGGTGATACTGTGGCCCTTTATTGGCGATAAAAAAGCCACCAGTGATCGCGCGAAATTCCGGGTTATCGCTGTAATGGCCGTCAGGGTATTTTTGTTCGCCACACTGGGGATTTTATTTGGCTGGCAACTGCTGGCCGGGTACACCATTGCCTATTTACTGTTTTTGACGGTAATGGGCTTTATGGATGCCTTTCAGCACCAGTACCTGTTGCTCGAAGGGCTGCAACAATCCCGCCGCGATTCACCCACTCGCGACAGGTCACGTTTTGGCGAAGAGTACTTCAGCCGCGATTATGAAAAATCCCACACCTGGTCCAACCTGTTCAGCCAACGCTGGCCCCTGTTGAATCTGCTGGTGCTGAATTTCTGCTACCACAATGTTCACCATCAGCGTCCGGTCGAGCCATGGCATCGCTTGCCCGCACTACACCGCGATGTTTATTCAGCTGTCGGTGAAATAGAGCCTGATGTGAATAGTCAGTTAGTGCCGTTTTTAAAACAGATCAGCGCATTTTTCCGCTACCGTGTTGCCAGGGTGATGGCGCCTGCGGATGACCGTCTGGGTGAGGGAGAAAACACCGGCGCTGCCGGGGTGTCCTTCCTGACACCGTTGTGAGTGATACGGGAGACGAGAGAGGAGAACAGTGATGGAACTGCTGACTTTTAAAACCCTGTGGGGGCATTCCGATATCCAGGATATCAAGTCACTGGAAACTGCCTGCGGGAAGGCTATGGACAACGGTTTTGCCGGTATTGAAGGGCCAATCCCCGCCAGCGAAGAAGCCACTGAACAATTTGCCATGCTGCTGGAAAAAAATAATCTCAGGTTTATCGCCGAAATCTGCACGGCGGGCAGCTATGTGCCCAATCGTCGAGCCAGCGTACAACAGCACCTTGAGGATCTGGCAGCGCAGCTAAACCGCATTTACCCACTGCAGCCGATGCTGGTCAATTGCATTGGCGGTTGTGACCGCTGGAGCGTTGATGACAGTGTGCATTTTTTTCAGCAGGCGCTGAAGCTGGCTGACAAGGCAGGCATTGCCATCAGTTTTGAAACCCACCGGGGCCGCAGTCTGTACAGCCCCTGGGTGGCGGAGCAGATACTGTCAAGAATTAACCTGCCACTGACCTGCGATTTCAGCCACTGGTGCGTGGTGTGTGAGGGCCTGGGCGAGAGTGAAGACGATCTGCTGCGCGAAGTGGCGCGCCACGCCCGGCATATCCATGGCCGTATCGGTTACGACCAGGGGCCACAGGTATCCGATCCACAATCGTTTCTGTACTGGGATGATCTGCAAAAACACCTACGCTGGTGGTGCTGGATCTGGCAGGCGCAAATCCTCCAGGGAAAAGAGCATTCAACCTTTACACCTGAATTTGGCCCCGATGGTTATCAAATGCGCAACCCCCACGATGGCGCACCGGTAGGCGATCTCGACAGTATCAATCACTGGATGGCCAGGCTATGTCATCACGAATTTACGAAAATGGAAGATGAAATACAGAAGACAAGAGACGGGCTGGTGCCGTCTCCCATCTCCCGTTCAAACATCTCCCCAGCACTTTGAGAACTTACCATGACCAATACCACTATCCTCAATAACCCGCTCTACACCGACACCCTGCCCGGCGGCGCACACTGGTCGTTCCGCATCAAAAAGGGTAAAACCCTGCGCCTGATTGATGTGGAAGGCGGTGCCAACGTCGGCATGCTTTTTTACAATCCTGCCGATCTGCTCGAGCGCTACAACGCGCCGGATACACTCAAGTGCCAGCACACATTCAAACTGACCAAAGGCCATTGCCTGTATTCCGATATGGGACGGATTTTTTGCTCCATCGTCGATGACAGCTTTGGCTGGCACGATACGGTGTGCGGCAACCTCAGTAAAAAAATGATCGACAAACGCTGGGGTGTGCACAGTTATCAGGATTTCCGCAACGACTGGACCCTGAGCGGCCACGACAGCTTTCTGGTGGAGCTGGCCAAATACGGCATGGGGCGCCGCGACCTGGCGGCCAATATCAATTTTTTCAGCAGGGTGGTCACCGACAGCGAAGGCAATCTGTCACTGGATGCGAGCAACCCTCAAGCGGGCGCCCATGTGGATCTGCGCTTTGAAATGGATACCCTAATGGTCTTTCACACCTGCCCCCATCCCCTCAACAAGGCGGCGCAATACCCGAAAAAACCCGTCAGCTACGAGTTTTATGAAAGCGCGCCCATTGCACCCGGCGATATTTGCATCGACGCCTGCGGCGAAAACCAGCGCGGCTACAAAAACACGACGCTCTACAACGAACTGTATGTGTGAGGGAGCAGCCATGATAATTGAAAGTGCAAAAAATATTTCAGAGTCGCTTTTTTCCCAGGTTATCCCCGCCGGTGATTACTGGATGCGCACCGTTGTCGCCGGGCAAACCATCCGCATCACCGATCTGGAAGGCAACCAGGCGGCGGACACGCTGTTCTACAGCGCCGACGACCCCAGCGAGCGCTACAGCGCCATGGACACGATCCGCGAGCAGGGCAATGTTTACCTCAGCGCCGGTACCGTGCTGATGAGCAACCTGTGCAACCCCATGCTGGATATCGTCGCCGATACCTGCGGCAGGCACGACACCCTCGGCGGCGCCTGCGCCACCGAATCCAACACCGTGCGTTACGCCCTCGACAAAAAATGCATGCACGCCTGCCGCGATTCCTGGCTGTTGGCGGTGGCAGAAAACGAACAGTTCAGCATGACCAAACGCGATATCACCCACAACATCAATTTTTTCATGAACGTGCCGGTCACCGCCGAAGGCGGCCTGACCTTCGAGGACGGCATCAGCGCGCCGGGAAAATACGTAGAGCTGACAGCGCTGATGGATGTGATTGTGCTGATTTCCAATTGCCCGCAGCTGAATAATCCCTGTAATGGGTATGATCCTACGCCTGTTGAGGTGAGGGTTTGGTGACTGGTCTGAAGTCGGACGTCTGAAGTCTGACGCCAAGACAAAGTAGATATCTTCCAAAGAATGGATGCGCACCTGCTCAATGGCTCCGATCAGAGTGAAAAACAGGGTATGGCTTAACGCTCTTGCTTTAGCGTCCGACTTCAGACGTCCGACTTCAGACCTCTAGAAATAAACGCAAAACCTACAGCCTGGTACAAACCATGTTCAAAAAAGTACTAATAGCAAACAGAGGCACCATCGCCGTCCGCATTATCCACACCCTGCAAGCGCTGGGTGTAAAGGCCATTGCTGTGTATGCCGATGCGGACGCCGAGTCTCGCCATGTGGCGCTGGCTGATGAGGCGTATTCGCTGGGGGCGGGTGGGCCTGCGCTGACTTATCTCGATCAGGAAAAACTCTTTGCCATTATCCGGCAAAGCGGTGCGGAGGCTGTGCATCCGGGTTACGGTTTTTTGAGCGAAAACGCGGCTTTTGCTGCACGCTGTGAACAGGAGGGGGTGGTGTTTCTTGGCCCTACACCGCAGCAGATGGAGGCTTTTGGTCTAAAACACAGTGCGCGGGATCTGGCAAAAAAAGCCGGTGTGCCGTTGTTGCCCGGCACCGATCTGTTATCCACGCTGGACGAAGCGCTGGATTCTGCCAAGCGTATCGGCTACCCGGTGATGCTTAAATCCACGGCGGGTGGTGGTGGCATTGGTATGCAGCTGTGTTATAGCGATGCCGAACTGGCCAGGCATTACGAGAGCGTCAAACGCCTTGGCGAAAACAATTTTTCCAACAGCGGTATTTTTCTCGAAAAATTTGTCGAGCGCGCCCGTCATATCGAGGTGCAAGTATTTGGCGACGGCAAAGGCAAGGCCATTGCCCTGGGTGAGCGGGATTGTTCGACCCAGCGCCGTAACCAGAAAGTCATAGAAGAAACACCAGCGCCCAATCTGCCCGAACAGGTGCGAAGGGATCTGCATCATTGCGCAGTGGCGCTGGTCGAAACCATCGGTTATCGCAGTGCCGGTACGGTGGAGTTTATTTACGATCCTGATTCCGGTGCAGCCTTTTTTCTTGAGGTAAACACACGCCTGCAAGTGGAGCACGGTGTGACCGAACAGGTCTACGGTGTGGATCTCGTGGAGTGGATGGTGCGCCTGGGTTGTGGTGAGATGCCAGCGCTCGACTCACTGACTGTTGCCGCGCCAAACGGCCATGCCATTCAGGTGCGGGTATATGCGGAAGATCCCGGCAAGGACTTTCAGCCTTCAGCAGGATTACTGACTGAAGTGAGCTTTCCACAAGCCGATGGCAAGCAGCTGCGCATAGATCACTGGCTAGAGGCGGGCCTCGAAGTGTCGCCGTTTTTCGATCCCATGCTGGCAAAAATTATTACCTGGCAGCCGACCCGTGAGCAGGCGCTGGTCGCCATGCTGGCAACCCTTACGGATACGCGGCTGTACGGCATTGAAACCAATCTCGCCTATCTCGATGCCATCTTGCGCACCGATATTTTTGCCAAAGGCGAAATCTATACGCGCTTTCTCAACAGCTTTGCCTACAGCGCCAGCACCATCGATGTGCTGAGCGCTGGCACCATGACCACTGTGCAGGATTATCCGGGCAGGGTGGGTTACTGGAATATCGGTGTGCCGCCCTCCGGGCCTTTTGATAACCATTCATTCCAGCTGGGTAACCGCCTGCTGGGTAATTCGCCTACCGATGCCGGTCTGGAAATGACCCTCAACGGCCCCAGCCTGCGATTTAATCGCGCCACGCAGATTGTTATCAGCGGCGCCGATATGCAGCCCATGCTTGAATTGGCCGATGGCACTTTACAGGCCATTAAACTGTGGCAGGTGGTGTCGGTGCCTGTCGGTGGCATTTTGCGGCTCGGCAAGGTAAGCGGCGCGGGTGCGCGCAGTTATCTGCTGGTGAGTGGCGGTATCGACTGCCCCGATTATCTGGGATCAAAATCCACCTTTACCCTCGGCCAGTTTGGTGGGCACGGCGGGCGCGCGCTGCGTCGTGGTGATGTGCTGCATCTGGGTGAAGCATCCTGTGACAGCTCAACGGCTTCACTGCCGCACGAGTTGCTGCCAACCCTCACAAACCACTGGCAAATCAGCGTAATCTACGGCCCCCACGGCGCGCCGGATTTTTTTACCGAAAGCGATATGGATGCCTTTTTCAGCGCCGACTGGGAAGTGCACTACAACTCCAGCCGCACCGGCGTGCGCCTCGTTGGACCCAAGCCGCAGTGGGCGCGCACCGACGGCGGCGAGGCGGGCATGCACCCCTCCAATATTCACGACAACGCCTACGCCTTTGGCGCCATTGATTTTACCGGCGATATGCCGGTGATTCTCGGGCCTGATGGCCCCAGCCTCGGCGGCTTTGTGTGCCCGGCCACGGTGATCAGCGCCGAGCGCTGGAAACTGGGGCAGCTCAAGGCGGGGGATAAAATCCGCTTTGTGCCGGTGTCGGTGGAGGGCGCGGTTTCAATCCGCACCCAACAAGAGCATATTCTCAATTTTCTCGACAATTCTTTTAACCCTGCCCCGTTCGGGCTGAGCTTGTCGAAGCCCTTCCCCCCTTCGACAGGCTCAGGGCGAGCGGACCCGAGTTCCATTGTTTATCGCGGCAAACTGCGCGACGGCACGGAAGTGGTCATGCGCGTGGCGGGTGACGAATTCCTGCTGGTGGAACTTGGGGATGCCGTGCTCGACATTGCCCTGCGCTTTCGCGTCCACGGCCTGATGCTGCGGCTGGAGGAAATGGCAGTGGCGGGCATTATCGAAATGACGCCGGGCATCCGTTCGCTGCAAATTCACTATCGCAACAGCGAACTGCCCTTGCAGGCCTTGATTGAGCAGGTCATGTCAGCGGCCCACGCCCTGGGTGATATCGAAAACCTCGAAGTGCCCTCGCGCATTGTCCACCTCCCTCTGTCGTGGAACGACGCCGCGTGCCAGCTGGCAGTAGAAAAATACATGCAGTCAGTGCGCAAGGATGCACCCTGGTGCCCCGACAATCTGGAGTTTATTCGCCGCATCAACGGCCTCGATTCCGTCGATGATGTAAAGCGCATTGTCTTCGACGGCAGCTATGTGGTGATGGGGCTGGGCGATGTGTACCTGGGCGCGCCAGTGGCAACTCCGCTCGACCCGCGCCACCGACTGGTTACCACCAAGTACAACCCGGCACGCACCTGGACGGCGGAAAACTCCGTGGGTATCGGCGGCAGCTACCTGTGCATCTACGGCATGGAAGGCCCCGGTGGTTACCAGTTCGTGGGCCGCACGCTGCAAATGTGGAACCGCTACCGCCAAACAGCAGAATTTACCCAGCCCTGGCTGCTGCGCTTTTTTGACCAGATCCGTTTTTATGAAGTCAGTGGCGACGAGCTGCAAACCATCCGCCGCGATTTCCCCTGTGGCCGCTACCCCATCAGGATCGAAGAGGCCACCTTTTCACTGCGCCAGTACAAGGATTACCTGGCTCAACACAAAAGCGAAATCGACAGTTTTACCGCCCAGCGCCAGCACGCCTTTGCTGAAGAGCTGCAACGCTGGAACGAACAGGGCCTGCTGAATTTTTCATCGGAAACACCCGTGCACGAAACCGGCCACGAGGAAGAATTGCCCGATCACCTGGTGGCGGTGGAAAGCGAAGCCGCTGGCAGTATCTGGCAGATCGAGGTTAAAGCAGGTGCCACGGTGAAAAAAGGCGACGTGCTGGTGGTACTGGAATCCATGAAAATGGAAATCGAGGTTCACAGCCCCGAGGATGGAGTGGTGGAAAAAATCCTCTGCCAGCCCAGCCAGCCGGTGCAGGCGGGGCAAAGGCTGGTTGTGCTGAAACCGGGGTGATTTGGCGGGTGGTTTTGTAGCCAGGCACTGGTTTTTGGCCTTGATGCTTAGGGTCCGACGGGCTATTTAAAAAACGATTCTCTCTGGTCTCTAGATTCGTAAATGCAGGAGCGGTTTACCGCTCCTGCTGAGGACTGGTAATTGTTTGGTTTGTTACGAGCTAACCCGCTCAATTGGCGAATACTTGCTGAGCACTGCTTTGGAGTACAGGGCAAAAATAGCCGTACTCGACAATATTTGCATTCCCAGTAACACCAACGTTGTTAGGCTGCTTTCACCCGCGATATCCGGACCCAGTGATACTGACGGAGAAACAACACCAAATAAATAGATAGTTGATGCCCATTTGTAGCTTAAGGGAAAATCCTTCTTGCGGAACATGGTTTTGCAGCCAGGACATCCAAACTTCTTGTCTGGTTCGCGCCAGTTTTCACAATAGGCTTCGTGATCGGTAAATTCAGTGTGACATTCACTACACTTGTATTTTGTGACCATGGGGAGTACTCCATTACTCATAGTGTCCATGTAACAGCTCGAAAATTTGGCTAACGCAGGAAGCCGAAAGGAATATTACCTGCCGTCATTGCCGCCCACAACTCGCAAGCCTGTCAGTTGGCGAAAACGCTGCAGTATTTTATGCCAATTCTGATTCTTTCTTTCAAAAAAACATCAGTCAGGATTATGTAGATAAGATGTTAGGCTCCATGCGCTATTCCACTCTGCTGGCTTGAGGCTGCGGAAAATAAGATTGCAGATAGTAATTTGACCGGCAGCCCAGATTTTTATGGTGATTGCGTTGCAGTCAAAAACTCTTGGATATTGAGGACATCCACCAACTCCCCTCTATACCTGCCATTTTTTGCCAGTACAATAATTTGTTCTAAGTCTTGTAGCGAATCAGTAAATGGTCCTGTCTCGATCAAATAACCGCAAACAGAATCATACTTCGAATTTCCGTAATTAAAGAAAATGTAGCTGAAGCCGATGGTTATTGGTCTATCGAACTCAATACTCCCTGAGAGATATTTGTATTCTTCTACAGAGCCTTTGCTGACTAGGTGCGCCTTTATTTTTAGCTGTATTTCAGATCCGCTGACTCGGCCAATATCAAATTTGGCTTCGGTGACACTTCCTAGAAAAACCTCTGAAGCCAGCGCAATATGCTCCTTAATGCTTTGTGAGTAGCGGTCATGGTCGTTACAAGAAATGGCATTGCCATTTATGCAGACAAGAAATAAAGAAATGCCAAGAGTGTATTTCATATTTCACCATGCCTCTTGTAGCTGAGAATAATTTCTAGCTAGGGCGTGTTAACACTAATTAATGCGTCAGCAATTAGGGCAAAATGTATGAAGAAAATGAACACCACATCGAGTTTTTCAAATCGTGTGAATATTCGCCTGAATCCCTTTAAACGCCGGAATAATCTCTC
>LADM01000064.1 GCA_000961645.1 Gammaproteobacteria bacterium BRH_c0
TAGAAGGGTGATTACACGTATGAATGGCCTAACAGAGAGCACATTCTTCAGTTGTTTAGGGAGATCATCAAAGGTAGCTCCATTAAGATCAGAAAATTCCTTAAGCTCCTTGAGTTTAAGAGCTCCTGTTAGAAATTCATTAATGGCAGTTATTCGTTGCTTTCCATCGATAACACTATAGCGTCCATAATCATCTTCCGATAAGTACACCGGGGGAACAGGGACATTGAGTAGAAATGATTCAATAAGTGCTGATTGTTTTTCATCATTCCATCGATCTCTTCTCTGGTAGTGTGGAGCAATGTCGATTGAATCACTTTCAACCATATTTGCAATTGTTGCTAGTGAAAAATCAGATTGTTGAACAATCAAGCTGTCTTGAGCTTTCGCGAATTTATTCACAATATCTTTTTCGGACATGTAATTTCCTTTTTAAGGATATTCTGTATCACGGAGATGAATTTAAGTCTAATGAGAGTCTGATTATAGGGCAGCTGGCGCTGCTGGTTGCCGAGACTTGCCAGTGTAATATTCTACAGCTCTCGGTGGCATCCACCTGGTCAGAGCCCGTTGTGGGTGGGTGGAGAACAAACTACCGCTTGCGATACAGTGGCTTATTTCACCCCTTCAATAAGCTCAATATCTCTCTTTAACAAATCATTGACCAGACTGTTGACGTCAACGCCTTTGCTTTCAGCTCTTTTGGAAAAGTAGTCCAATACCTCTGCTTCAAGGTATATCGGGAAGTTGTGGCTGGCATCGGGTTGGTAGAATTTACCGCGGACGCCTTTGGAAAAATCGTAATCATCTCGCATGGTCTTCACCCTTGCTCGTACTGAAGAATTTCATTGCGTGTTGCCTTTCGGGCGGAAATAAGCCGAATCCGGATCGATTCTGCCGACCTTGCCTGAATGGTATGTACCACTACCAGGTAATACTGATTCTTCACTTTGCCGAGTGTAACCCAGCGCTCCTCTCCGGGGCTTGAGGTTTCGTCATCGAAAATGCTCAATGCCATCGGGTCTAGGAACACTTGCGCTGCCTGTTCAAAGGTTACCCCGTGCTTCCGTACGTTACTCGCAGCCTTTGCCGTGTCCCATTCAAAATTGTAGATCATCACCTTTCCCTGTGCTGTCGACACTGAGGCGCCAATACCTTGGCGGGTATTGGCGCCTCAAAAGATCTCACCCTTTAAGCCTTTTGTACTTCATCCGCTCCGGTTGGGCATTGTTGCCTTTGCGCTTGATAAAGTCCTCGTGGTAATCAGTGAAGTTGCCTTCGTGGAAGACCACTTCGGAGTTGCCTTCAAACGCCAGAATATGGGTGGCGACGCGGTCGAGGAACCAGCGGTCGTGGGAGATCACCAGCACACAGCCGGGGAAGGCGAGCATGGCGTCTTCGAGGGCGCGCAGGGTTTCGATATCGAGGTCGTTGGAGGGTTCATCGAGCAGCAGCACGTTGGCGCCCTGCTTCAGGGTGTTGGCCAGGTGCAGGCGACCGCGTTCACCGCCGGAGAGGTCGCCGACGCGCTTTTGCTGGTCGCCGCCCTTGAAGTTGAAGCGGCCCAGGTAGGCGCGGGAGGGCACCTCGTAATTGCCGATCTTGAGGATGTCGTGGCCGTCGGAGATCGCTTCCCACACGGTTTTCTTGTCGTCGAGGGTTTCGCGGCTCTGTTCCACAAAGGCCAGGTTGACGCTTTCGCCGAGGGTGACGGTGCCGCTGTCGGGCTGTTCGCGACCGGCAATCAGGCGGAACAGGGTGGATTTACCTGCGCCGTTGCCGCCGATGATGCCGACGATGGCGCCCTTGGGTATCGACAGGTTGAGGTTGTCGATCAATAGCTGGTCGCCAAAGCCCTTGCTGACGTTGTCCAGTTCGATGACCTTGTCACCGAGGCGCTCGCCCGGCGGAATGTAGATTTCGTTGGTTTCGTTGCGCTCCTGGAACTCACGGGATTGCATTTCCTCAAAGCGCGACAGGCGCGCCTTGCTCTTGGCCTGGCGGCCCTTGGGGTTTTTGCGCACCCACTCCAGCTCTTCCTTCATGGCCTTGAGGTGGGAGGACTGCTCGCGGGCTTCCTGCTCCAGGCGCTTCTCTTTGGTTTCGAGCCAGGTGGTGTAGTTGCCCTCGTAGGGGATGCCGTGGCCGCGGTCGAGTTCCAAGATCCAGCCCGCCACATTGTCGAGGAAGTAGCGGTCGTGGGTCACGGCCACCACGGTGCCGGCGAATTCCTCAAGGAATTTTTCCAGCCAGAACACTGACTCGGCATCCAGGTGGTTGGTGGGTTCGTCGAGCAGCAGCATGTCGGGTTTGGACAGCAGCAACCGGCACAGCGCCACCCGGCGCCGTTCGCCGCCGGAGAGTACGGTGACATCCGCATCCCAGGGCGGCAGGCGCAGGGCGTCGGCGGCTACTTCGAGGGTGTGGTTGAGGTTGTGGGCATCCCAGGTCTGGATGATGTTCTCCAGTTCTTCCTGTTTCTTGGCCAGCTTGTCGAAGTCGGCATCCGGCTCGCCGTAGGCGGCGTAGATCTTGTCCAGATCGGCCAGGGCATCCACCGCTTCACGCACGCCGTCTTCGACATTGCCGCGCACATCCTTGGCGGGGTCGAGATGGGGTTCCTGGGGCAGGTAGCCGATCTTGATGCCGGGCATGGGGCGGGCTTCGCCGAGGATGTCGGTATCCAGCCCCGCCATGATTTTCAGCAGCGTGGATTTGCCCGAGCCGTTGAGGCCGAGCACACCGATTTTGGCGCCGGGGAAGAAGGAGAGGGAGATATCCTTGAGGATCTCGCGCTTGGGCGGGACGATCTTGCCCACCCGGTTCATGGTGTATACGTATTGAGCCATAGGAGTCGGGGAATGATGTGGTGGATTTGGGGTGGGATTGTAGCGGAAGGGGACGTTGCGCGTAACACATGGGCTGTTCCTGAGTTACACGTTTTACGTAACGGGTAAAAGCCAGGCTTACACTTCATTGGCACGCGTAAGCAAGTTGCCTGTTGTGGCGCTCATCGGGTTTGGCCACGCATCACTTCCAGTTGCTGCAATAAAACAGGAACCTCGTCCTGAATGATGCTCCAGACCGTATCATTGTCGATGCCAAGATATCCATGGATCAGGCGGTTGCGGGTGGCGATGAGCATGCGCCAGGGGATGTCGGCATGGGCTGCCCTAATCGATTCCGGAATATGTGTTGCCGCTTCGCCGATGAGTTCAAGGTTGCGTAGTGTCGCATCGTAGTTGAGTGCGCTTTTTGCAAAGTCCGCCTGATCAAACCCATCGGTGTAGACCAATACCTTTTGCGCAAAACCCATCATGTCATCCAGATAAAAGCGCCATTCACGCACCGGCTCAGACATATACCACCTCGTTTTCAATAAAGGGTCGCAACTCAGGCCTTAGCGCTTTTTCTGACACCAGATCAACGGCACAACCCAGTTCATCTTCCAGATAAAACTGCACACCAAAATATCGTGCTGCACTGGCCGCCCCGTCGAACGCCACCAGCACATCGACATCGCTGTTTTCGCGCGGCGTACCGCGTGCCGTAGATCCAAACAGGGCAAGACGGGTGACACCATAACGTGCCGCCAGAACGGGTTTGCTGCGGGCTAATGTGGCCAGGGCTAAATCTCGGTTCATGTGTCTTGATCCTCGTCGTGCCAATTTTCCCACTTTACAGTCTCATCGACCAGTGACTTGTTTGTTGGAGTGCGTAGGTTGATGGCGCGCCACTGCGGCGAAGGATGATCCCTCTTAGCGGGGTTGCAGATGCAGCGTGTTACGTGAAACGTGCAACTGCGGGGTGCAACGCCCCCCCTCTTTGTGTAAAATTCGCGCCTTCCTTTCCCCCACCATTTCCTTCACATCCGGGACAGCGCCTAGCCATGTACGACAAATCCATGACACTCGCCCAGTACGACGCCGATCTCCTTGCCAGCATTCAGAACGAAGAGCAGCGCCAGGAAGACCATATCGAGCTTATCGCCTCCGAGAACTACGCCAGCCCCGCCGTGATGGAAGCGCAGGGTTCCGTGCTGACCAACAAGTACGCCGAGGGCTATCCGGGCAAGCGCTACTACGGCGGTTGTGAATTTGTGGATGTGGCCGAGCAGCTGGCCATCGACCGGGTGAAGCAGCTGTTTGACTGCGATTACGCCAACGTGCAGCCCCATTCCGGCGCCCAGGCCAATGCTGCCATCTTCCTCGCCCTGGTCGCGCCCGGCGAGACCGTGATGGGTATGAACCTGGCCCAGGGTGGTCACCTCACCCACGGCAACCCCGCCAACTTTTCCGGCAAGCACTACAAGATTGTGCCCTACGGCCTCGATACCGATACCGGCGTGATCAATTACGACGAGATGGAGCGCATAGCCATCGAAACCAAACCGAGGATGATTATCGGTGGTTTTTCGGCCTACTCGCGCTACAAGGACTGGGCACGGATGCGCGCCATTGCCGACAAGGTTGGCGCCTATTTCTGGGTGGATATGGCCCACGTCGCCGGTCTGGTTGCTGCGGGCGAATACCCCAGCCCGCTGCCCCACGCCCATGTGGTCACCAGCACTACCCACAAGACCCTGCGCGGTCCCCGTGGCGGCATCATTCTGTCCAAAGGGCAAGGCGACGATTTCTACAAAAAGCTCAACTCCGCCGTATTCCCCGGCATTCAGGGCGGCCCCCTGATGCATGTGATCGCCGCCAAGGCGGTGGCCTTCAAGGAGGCGCTGGCTCCTGAATTCAAAACCTATCAAAAGCAGGTGGTGACCAATGCCCGCGCCATGGCAGCGGTGCTGCAGCAGCGCGGTTACAAGATTGTGTCCGATGGCACCGACAACCACCTGATGCTGATCGACCTGATCGGCAAGGAATACACTGGCAAGGACGCGGATGCGGCGCTGGGCGAGGCCTATATCACCGTCAACAAGAACTCGGTGCCCAACGATCCGCGCTCGCCCTTTGTGACTTCCGGCCTGCGTATCGGTACCCCGGCGGTGACCACCCGCGGCTTCAAGCAGGCGGAGTGCGAGCAGCTGGCGGGCTGGATGTGCGATGTGCTGGATTCCCTCGAAAAGGGCAACAGCGAGGAAGTGATTCCCCAGGTGCGCGAGCAGGCGGTGGCCCTTTGCCGCCGTCATCCCGTCTATCGCTGAGGTTGCTCAAAAAACCCTGCACTTTACCGGTGCAGGGTTTTTTTGTGCCTGTGCTACTATTGCCAACCCATTGACCTCAAAGGCATTCTGCCATGCATTGCCCCTTCTGCGGCGCTGATGACACCAAGGTGATCGACTCGCGCCTGGTCGCCGATGGCGGCCAGGTACGGCGCCGCCGCGAGTGCCTGTCCTGCAAGGAGCGCTTTACCACTTTCGAACTGGCGGAGCTGCTGATGCCACGGGTGATCAAGCGCGACGGCAGCCGCGAACCCTTCGATGAAAACAAGCTGCGCTCCGGTTTGCAGCGGGCGCTGGAAAAGCGTCCGGTCAGCGTCGAGGAAATCGAGGCGGCCATTACCCATATCAAGCACGGCCTGCAAACCACTGGGGAGCGCGAAGTGCCCTCCCTGCTGATCGGCGAGCGCATCATGGACAAGCTGCGGGATATGGATGAAGTGGCCTATGTACGCTTTGCCTCGGTGTACCGCAGCTTTCAGGATATCAGCGAGTTCCGGGCCGAGCTGGATAAGCTCGAAGATAAAAATAGAGATAAGCTTGAAAGCAAAAGCAGGGATAAGATCGAAGATAAAAGCGGCAACAAGGCGGAGAGCGACCGTTGAGTGACTTCACCACCTTTGATCGCAGTTGCATGGCCCGTGCCATGCAACTGGCTCGCCAGGGCTGGTACACGGCGCGCCCCAATCCGCGGGTTGGCTGTGTGATTGCAGTTGGTGGTGATGTAGTGGGTGAGGGCTACCATCACCGCGCTGGTGAGCCCCATGCCGAGGTCAATGCCCTGCGCGATGCCGGTGACCGGGCGCGGGGTGCCATCGCCTATGTCACCCTCGAACCCTGCAATCATCAAGGCCGCACCGGCCCCTGTGCGCAGGCGTTGATTGAAGCCGGTATTGGCGAAGTGGTGTATGCCATGGCCGATCCCCATCAGGCGGCCAGCGGTGGGCTCGATACCCTGCGCTCAGCCGGTATCAAGGTGCGTGGGCCACTATTGGAAGCCGAGGCCCGGCAACTCAACCCCGGTTTTATCAAACGCTGCGCAACCGGCCTGCCCCGGGT
>LADM01000117.1 GCA_000961645.1 Gammaproteobacteria bacterium BRH_c0
CTGGCGGCGCTCCGCCTCGCTGCCATTGGGTTTGTGCTGCAGGGGCGAGAGGCAGAACATGCAGATTTCCGTCTGCCCGAACAGGTTGACGAAACCGCAACCGTCGAACACTTCGATGGCCCGGCGCAGCACTGGCGAAGGCATGGGTGCGGCGGAGTAGAGGATGGTGCGCACGCTGGACAGATCGGCCCCGGCGATCGCGGGGTGGTCGAGCAGCATCTGCACCATGGTGGGGGCGAGCAGCAGCACAGTGAGCTTGTCCCGCTCAATGCCGCGGATAATCTCCTCCGGCTCGAACTGGCGGTAGAGGTGAGCGGTGCCGCCGCGCACATGTTGCGACAGGCTCAGCACCAGCCCGCCGACATGGAACATGGGCATGACAATAAGGATGCGATCCGGCGCTTGCAGGTCCACCAGCCAGGCGTCCACCTGCACCAGCTGGCGCAGCTCGCGGTGGCCCCAGATGCAGCCCTTGGGGCGACCGGTGGTGCCGCTGGTGTAGATCAGGCAAAAGATGTCGTCTTCGCGGGCGCGACAGGGCGGCCCCGCGTCGTCGCCCGTGGCGATAAACGCTTCATAGGACATGGCCCAGTCCGCCTGCCCATCGATACAGACATAGGTCTCGACAGAGGTCAGTTCGTCACGCAGCTGCTCGATAACGTCCAGGTACTGGGCCTCGAACAACAATACCCTGGGTGCCCCGTCGTTGATGATCCACGCCATTTCCGGCGCTGCGAGGCGAAAATTCACCGTGGCGAGGATAAAGCCGGCCCACTGGGTGGCGGCGATCACTTCACCGTATTCGATGGAGTTCATGGCGAGAATGCCAACCCGGTCCTGGTTGCGCACCCCGACCTTGTAGAGCGCCGACCCCAGGCGTTTGCCCCGCGCCAGCAACTGGCTGTGGCTGATGCGCCGCTCGCCCTGCACGTAAGCAGGGTGGTCCGGACACCAGCGCGCATTGCGTTCGAGGTCGTCGGCAAAGGACAGTGGCAGGTAGGGATGCATGGTGTTGTCTCTTGTTATCGGCTGTCAGGTCAGCAGTTGGGCGCGGCGGGCAAGATGGAAATCGCTGTCACCAAAACGCTTTTCGAACACCATCAGAGCCTTGTAGTGGTGACCCACGGCATATTCCTCGGTGACGCCGATGCCGCCGTGCAGCTGGATACCCTGGCCGGCGACAAACAGTCCCGCTTGGGCCATCAGTACCTTGAGGCCGGATACGGCGTGGCGCCGCTCCTGCATATCGCTGCCCTGCAACGCGGCGAGGGCGCAAAACAGCATGGCGCGGGCCTGTTCGGTTTCCACCAGCATTTCCGCCATGCGGTGCTTGAGGGCCTGGAATTTGGCGAGGGGCTGGCCGTACTGCTCGCGGGTCTTGAGGTAGTCGGCGGTCATGGCCATCACCGCTTCCATCGAGCCCAGCGCTGCGGCACTGAGGGCGACAATGGCGTTGTTGACGGCGCTGTCCATGGCTTTGGCGGCGGAACCGGCACTGTGGATCTGAGCCGAGGGCGGAACAGCCACCTCGCTAAAGTGGATATCTGCCGCGCGGGTGCCGTCGATCAGGGGATACACATCCATGGTGATGCCAGGGCTGGTCACGTCCAACACAAACAGGTTGTAGCCCATCTCGCCGCTGATCTCGGCGCTGACCACTAAGTGTGTGGCGGCATTGCCATAAAAGACCTGGTGCTTGCTGCCGTTGAGTATCCAGCCCTGTTCAACGGGTTTGGCCCGGGCAGTGACCTGGGTGTCGTATTCGCAGCGGCCATCGTTTTCGCGGTGGGCGAGGGCCAGCAAGGCATCGCCGCTGGCGAGCAGAGGCAGCAATTCACTGGCGACAGCTTCGTTGCGGCTGGACACCAGCAGTTCGCCGCACAGGATGGTGCTGTCCACTAAAGGCTCGGCGACCAGCCCGCGACCCAGCTCTTCCATCAGGATCGCCATATCCACCATATCGAGACCGAGGCCGCCGTGAGCCTCGGGCAGCGTCAGGGCCTGCCAGCCCTGCTGGGCAAAATGCGCCCAATGCTGGCGCGAAAAACCGTCGGGGGTTTTTGCCGCCTTGCGGCGACTGTCGAGATCACAGCGCTCTCGCACATAGCGCGCCGCGCTGTCCGTGAGCATTTTCTGTTCGTCGCTAAAATCAAAATCCATGGATTGAAACCTGCTGTGGAAGCTGTTTGGCTACAGGCCGAAGGCCTGCTTGGCAATAATGTTTTTTTGCACCTCGGTGGCGCCGCCGTAAATGGTGCAGGCGCGCATGTACAGGTGATCCACCATCACGCCGGGTACCAGCTCGGGCCAGGCATCGCTGGCGCTGGCGCCAAAGGCATCCTCGCGGCTGTAGAGGCGCAGGGAGCGAAGTCCGAGGGCATCCACCGCCAGCCTGGTGAGCTTGTGCTGCAACTGCGAGCCACGGATCTTCAGCACCGAGGCGCTGGCGGCTACCGGGTGGTGCGACGGCGCATTGCACAGCACCCGCAGTACCGCCCAGTCGAGGGCTTCCACTTCCAGCTCCAGCTGGGCCAGCTGCTGGCGGAAAACCGGGTCTTCCAGCAGTGGGCGTCCGTTTTTCTGGGTTTTGCGCGCGATGTCCCGAATCCGGCGCAGGTCGCCCTGGGCCTTGTCAATGTCGGCGCTGGAGGTGCGCTCATTGGCGAGCAGGAACTTGGTCTGGGTCCAGGCGCTGCCGGGTTCGCCGATCAGGTTTCCCTTCGGCACCCGTACATTGTCGAGGAACACTTCATAGGTGGAGACGTCGCCATTGATCATCTCGATGGGGCGCACCGTGACACCGGGGCTTTTCATGTCGATGATCAGCATGGAGATGCCGCCGTGCTTGCTGGTGGTGTCGGTGCGCACCAGGAAAAACCCCAGTTCCGAATAGCCCGCTTCGGTGGTCCACAGCTTCTGGCCGTTGACGACGTATTCATCGCCCTCCAGCAGCGCGGTGGTTTTGAGGCTGGCGAGATCCGATCCGGCGCCGGGTTCGGAAAACCCCTGCGCCCACTGCTCGGTACCTTCGAGAATGGGCGGCAGGTAGCGTTTTTTCAGCGCCTCGGAGGCAAATTCGCAGATCACCGGACCGATCAGTCGCAGCCCCTGCCAGCGCAGTTCCGGGGCGCCAGCCAGGCGACATTCCATTTCAAACAGGTGGCGCTGGATCGGCGTCCAGCCGGGGCCGCCGTACTGCTTGGGCCAGCTCGGCGCCGCCCAGCCCTTTTTATTGAGAACCCCATTCCACCAGCGGCGGTCATCCTCGTTGGGGGGGTGAACCTCGGTGCGCGAGCGGTAGATCACCTCGGGGCTGAGGTTGGCCTTGAGAAAGGCGCGCACCTCGTCGCGAAAGGCCAGATCTTCGGGGTTTAGCTGCAAATTCACGGTTGAACCTCAGGCTGTCCGGGTGGGTATTATAGCTGACAAGTTGTTAGTTATGGATTCTACACAGCTGCCCTTTGGCTGTCGACACCTGCGGGACATTCTTGTTTCAGGCGCTGCGTACTTCAAACAGTTCCATATTGGCTTCGCGCGGCAGGCACAGGGCATGAATCACTGTGCTGGCGACGGTGGCGGGTTCCATGCCGGCGCCGGAATAGCTGTTGTGGCCGGTTTTTTCCCACAGGGCGAGGGCGTCGGCCAGTTGTTTCTCAGTCCAGTTGGCGAGGCTGGCATTGTTGCCTGCGGTGGTGATCAGGGTGCCGGTGCGCAAAACAGCCACGCGGATACCGTATTCCTTCAACTCGGTGCGCAGCCCCTGGGAGAGGGTTTCCAGTCCGCCCTTGCTGGCGGCGTAGACCGTGAGGAACGGGAAGGGATTGCGGGTGGATTCCGACGAGACATTGATGATGTCGCCGCCACCGCGGCGCTTCATGCGCGGCACCGCCTCGCGCATACAGTAGGCGGGGCCGAGCAGGTTGGTGTTGATGATGGTTTGCAGGTGCTGGTCGCTGGCGTCTTCGATGCGGAACGGGAAATAGGTTGCAGCGTTGTTGATCAAAATATCAATGTCACCGAAATGGCTGTCCACCGCTGCAAAGGCCTGGCGCACCTGGTCGGGATCAACGACATCGGCCACCACGGGAAAGGTTGCGGCACCGAGTTCGTCAGCCACCTGCTGAAGGCTGACCAGGGTGCGACCGAGAATGGCGACCCGGCAACCCGCCGCCACCAGCTGGGTAGCCACCTGCCTGCCCAGGCCGGTGGCAGCGCCGGTTACCAGAGCAGTTTTGCCTGCCAGCGGGTTGGGTGGAAGGGCATTGTTATTCATTATTTTTCTCCGGCTCAAGTCGTTTGCATTGCAAACAATAACTAACGGAATGTAATCTTTTGCCCTGCTGCTGGTCAATCAATCCTTGGCTGTGGTGCAATCAGGCCGGTGCTTCGATGCCGTCCTCAATCATAAATACAGAGCAGGGGTTCGCAATGTCAGTCAATCCGGCAATAGATTTTAGCGGCCAGGTGGCCCTGGTAACCGGCGGTGCCAGCGGCCTGGGTGAAGGCTCGGCAATGGCCCTGGCGCGTTTTGGCGCCCATCTGGTGATTGCCGACCAGAATGCTGACAATGGCGAGCGGGTGGTTGAAGCCATCCGCGCGCTGGGCCGCGAGGCCCTGTTCGTAGCCACAAATATGATGGAGCCGGAACAGATCAGCGCCATGGTCGCCAGTGCGAATCAGCACTTTGGCCGCCTTGATATCCTCGTCAACAATGTCGGCGGTGGGCGCCCGGTGAATTTTCTCGAGCAAAGCGCCAACAGCATCAATCGCCATATTTCCCTCAATTTGCTCAGCGCCATGCACACCACCCAGGCAGCGGCGCCGGTCATGATCGCCGGTGGTCGCGGTGGTGCCATTATCAATGTGGCCAGCACCGAGGCCCTGCGTGCGGCGCCGGGCTACGCGGTCTATGCGGCCTGCAAGGCCGGGCTGGTGAGCTTTACCAAAACCATGGCCCTGGAGCTGGCGGAGCACAATATCCGCAGTCACGCCCTGGCGCCGGACATGATCGAAACCGAGGGTTTGAAGCCCCTGCTCAATGCGGTAAGCCCTGCAGAGCTGGCGGCGCGGGATCGCTATATACCGCTGGGACGCATGGGCACTGCAGATGAATTTGGCAATATTGTCGCCTTCCTCGCCTCGGAGATGGGCGCCTACCTCAACGGCATCACGCTGCCGGTGGATGCCGGTGCCACGGCGGCGGCGGGGTGGTTTCGTTCGCCGCAGGGCAAGTGGTGTCTCTACCACGGCTAGCGTCTTTTCCGATCAATAGCGGTTTAAATTCTTGACATATACGACTGTTGCTGCAAAAGTAAAACTGACTATCCAACAGCTATATGATTGAATATTTATCCTCTACACAAAACCATAAAGAGGGCGGTCAATAACACAGTGCATGAAATACTGAAACGCGCCGCGAGGCAGGTTTGCCGCTTTACGTGCCAACCCGGTTTTCAGTGCTAACAGTTTCTATCCTGATCAAAATTAATGTGCATAACCATAACCAACCACAATCCAACCACGGCCTTGCCCGTTCAAGGCACCAGGAGAGAGCAATGACATTACTGAAAAGGAATCTACTGACTGCATCCATGGCCGCTGCACTGGCCGCGTTGTGCGGTACGGTTGCCAATGCTCAGGAGACCGCTTCGGCCACTAGCAGTGCATCGCCGGAAGCAGAGCGGACTCTTGAAGAAATCGTCGTTACCGCCCGCCGTCGCGAAGAGAGCGCCCAGGAAATCCCCGTTGCCCTGACGGCGCTGGACAGCGAAGGCCTGTACCGCGAAAACATCACCGAGATCAGGGATCTGAACTCTTCCGTGCCAGGCGTCAACTTTACCCAGTCCGGTGGCGCCAACAATACCGTATTCAACATCCGCGGCAGATCGCGCGCGGTGTTCGGCAATTCACAACCCGCCGTGGCCAGTTATGTGAACGAAGTCCCGCTCAGCACCTGGGGCGCCAGCATCCCCACCTACGATATGGCGTCCATCCAGGTGCTCAAGGGGCCACAGGGCACTCTGTTTGGCCGCAACACCATGTCCGGCGCGGTGCTGACCACCACCCAGCGCCCTGAGCATGAATTCAGCGGCTATGTGATGGGCAAGGTCGGCAGTTACAACGCCCGGGTGGTGGAAGGTGCTGTGAATATCCCGGTTATTCAGGACAAGGTGGCATTGCGCATCGCCGGTCAGATCGACAAGCGCGATGGCTTTACCAAAAACATGTCGCGGCCTTCCGAGGATGATTTTGACAATAAGGACAGGCAAAACTACCGGATTTCCCTGTTGCTCGATCCCATCGAGAGCCTCAGCAACCTGACCGTCTATGAGAAAAACGACTACGATGAAAATATGATCAATACCATTCCCCTGGGTTACGAGCCAGGCACGGGTGCTGTTGATTTCATTCCGTTTACCAATGGCAGCTTTCTGTTTACCAATCCCACAGTGATGCCCTTTGTGCCCTGTAACGGCGCGCCCACCTGTGATATCCAGGCGCTGATAGCGCGCCAGCAAGCGGCCGGTGTCAGAAGAGAGTGGACTGATTCCCCCACTTTTCTCGACACCGAGCTGACCTCCCTGAGCAATACCACCACCTGGGACGTGGGGCCATTTACCCTCAAGAATATTTTTGGCTACCGCGAGGTGTTTACCAATAATTTCAGCGATATCGACGGCTCTGACATGGCTATCGTCAATGCCGATAACCTAGTCGATGTGAAACAGTACTCCAATGAATTCCAGATTTCCGGTGAAGCGCTGGACGGCGATCTGGAATATATCGGCGGTTATTTCTGGCTGAAATCCGAACCCAATGGTCCGCAACGCCTGGCCCTGCAGATCCTCGCCCAGGCGGGCACACCCCTGGATAGCCAGAACCTGACGGATCTGGGTGGGTTGTTCCCCTTCGCCGGTGCCTTCGGCCCCTCTGATCACTACACCGATGAAACCCAGGCGGTATTTGGCCAGGTGTCCTATGAACTGTCGGGCATCAGTGACTCCCTGGCGGCGTTCTCGGTCGACATGGGTGTTCGCCACACCAAGGATAAAACCGAAGTTTGCCCAGTGCCTGCAACTTTTTACGGCACCCCGGCACCCACAGAAAGTGCCTGTGACCCCATCGATAAGGCCAAGGCTGATTTCAGCAAAACCACCTACAGCCTGGGGCTGAATTATCAGGCCGCCGACAATGTGCTGCTCTATGCGGTAACCCGCACCGGCTACCGCTCCGGCGGTGTCAACTCGCCAAAATTTGGCGGGTCACTGGTGCCGTTCCAGTCCTACGAACCTGAAACCGTGCAGGACTACGAGATTGGCCTGAAAAGTGACTGGGCAGTGGGCGATATTTTTGGCCGCTTCAACCTGGCGCTGTACAAGAGCGATTATGAAGAGGTTCACTTCTCTGTGCCCACCACTGGTGTGAACACCGGCCTCGGTGGTGTCGACGGCGATGGCAACCCGCTCAATGATCCCACCGGTGGACTTTTCACCAACAATGCCGGTGAGGCGACCGTAGAAGGCATTGAGGTCGATCTGGTGGTGCAGTTGATGGCTGGTCTCGAGCTTTCAGTGGCTGGCACCAGTATGGAAAAAGATTTCAAAACCTCCTTCGATCTGCCGGTTGGTTTTCCGCCAAATGTTGCAGCGGACGATGAAATTGAAGCCTTCCTGTTCCTGGCGGCGCCGGACTGGAGTTATTCAGTCGGACTTGATTACACCTTGCCGCTCTCTGCCGATATCGGTGAAATCACCCTTTCCAGCCGCTATTTCCATATGAGCGATATTCATTATGGCGGCAATATCTTTGCCGATGCCTATGAGCTGGTGGATTTCCGCGCTGACTGGTTCGGGGTGATGGGGTCGCGCTTCGATGCTGCCGTTTTTGTCAGCAACGCCTTTGACAAGGAAGCCATCGTGGCGCCCTCCAGTTCCAGTGCTGCGCTGGGGGTGAATTCCGCCATCTTCAATGATCCGCGCATGGTGGGTGCATCACTGCGTTACAGTTTCTGATGTGTTTATTGAATCTGTATGACTAAAAATCCAGGCTCTTCGGGGCCTGGATTTTTTTATTCATGAATCCACAAAAACCAGGAGGCACCATCATGAAAAACAATGCTCCCTTTGTCAGCCCACTGGCCACGGCGGAGCAGGCAGCGGTGGAGCGCCAGGCCCTGCGGATTCTTGCCAGCCACAGCGCCGCACTGGATCAGGCCCGCGACCAGGCAAGGGCACTGATGCTCGCCCATCCCCTGGCAGTAAGTACCGAGTCCGCGGCGCGGATTGATAACGCCCTGGATAAATGGCTGGTGCAGTTACTGTTGCAAACCATTGGCGGTGATCTGTCTGCCCCGCGCTTTATCTGGGGCACCAACCTCGACCCGCACCGCTGGTTTGGCTGGGAATTTCCCGGCTCCGGTGCCGGTATCGACTGCCCCGACAATATCTACCGCAATGCCGGCATCGATGGCGCTATGCACTACGAAGTCACTGGCAAGGTGAACGCCAATGGGCCTGCCCAGTTCACTTTCCAGCTGACCCGCCACCCTGAGGGACTGGGTTTTGCCGTCAACGATGACAGCATGCGCGACCTCGGCGCCCTCGCCATGCTCACCCACCGGGATCTGGAAATTCGCGCTGATGGCACCTTCAGTATCACTCTGGATGGCGAGCCAGCAGGCAATCGCCGCAACCATATCCAGCTGCCGCCGGGCCGTCTCTACCTGCTGGTGCGGGACAGTCTTTCGGACTGGCGGCAGACACCCAACCAGCTGTCGATTCGCCGCACTGGCGGCGCCGCTCTGCCAGCGCCCCTGGATGATGATGCGATCGCTTGCCTGTGCGCCGACTGGTTTCCCGGCTTTGTGGACTTCTGGCTGCGCTTCAACGATCACTTCAACGACAACCCGCCGGTCAACACCCTGGTGCCACCCTATGGCCGCACCGGTGCCTGGGGTTGCGCTGCCGCCTGCCGTTTTCACCTCAATGACGATCAGGCCCTGGCCATAAGGGTGACAGATGCCGGTGCCGAGTATTTCGGCATGCAGATGGCGGATATCTGGATGATTGCTCCTTCGCCATCCAACCATATTGCCAGCTACAACCGCAGCCAGGCTCGGGCCAATCCCGACGGCACCTTTACCTTTGTTCTGGCGCCGCAAGATCCGGGTATCGCCAACTGGGTGGACAGCGCCGGGCTCCATGAGGGCTGGTTGTTCTTCCGCTGGCAGGGCTTGCCGCCGGGGACGGAGGTTGGCGCCGCGATGGTGCGCGATTTTGTCGTGCTGGAAGCGGAAAATTTTGTCACCTCCCTGCCATCTGTCAGCTTGACACAACGGCGCAGCGAACTTGCCAAACGGGTGACGGAGTGGGACTTGCGTGTGGCAGCACCAACGCAGGAGCCGGGCTTGCAGCCGTAACAAAAATCCAAAAGCAATAATAGAAGGAGACACGCGATGCTCAACGACAAAAAAGTCCTGATCACCGGCCTGACCGGCAATCTGGGGGGAGGAATTGCCGCCGCCCTCGCACCCCACAACGAACTGTGGGGTTACGCCCGCTACAGCCAGGCGGGGCAACAGCAGTTCTGGCAGGACAAGGGCGTGCTTACCGTGGTGGGCGATTTTGGCGATGGCCAGTTTGCCGGTCTGCCCACGGATTTTGACTACGTAATTCATTGCGCGGCCAACTGCGATCCGTCGTCCTACCAGCAGGGCATGCACGACAATCCCCAGGGCACCGCCCTGTTGATGGCCCACTGCCGCAACGCCAAAGCCTTTTTGCATATCTCCACCATCGGTGTATACGCCGCCAAGCCCGATCCGCTGCATGCCTATTGCGAAACCGACAACACCGGCGGCGCCGTGATGGGTGGCCACTACGAGGGCACCAAACTGGCGACCGAGGGCGCGGTGTGGGCCATGGCCAGTCACCTTGGCCTGCCCACCACGGTGGCGCGTTTGGGGGTGCAATACGGTACCTATCACGATGGCGGTATGCTGGGAATTTTCCTGCGCATGATGCTGGCCGGGCATCCCATTCCGCTGCCCGCCCACCAGTCCAATATCATCCAGCCCATCAGCGACGATGATGTGGTGCGCTTTCTCGGCCCGCTGCTCGATGCAGCCGCCATTCCCCCCACCCTGGTGAATTTGGCGGGCGACGAGCCTATCGCCACGCGGGACGCCATGGCGCATTTTGGCAAGCTGGCGGGCGTTACCCCCACCTTTGCCGAGGGCGGTTTTGAATACCCCACCTACCAGCTCGACTGCACTAAACGCCGCGCCATCACCGGCCCCTGCCAGGTGCCGATCCTCGACGGGCTGACCCGCATGTACAACACCCTGGTGCCTCGCCTGAAAGGGGCGTGAGCCAATTTACCGTGGGTGCCGACAACTGTGCTGCTTTATCCATAGATCAGAGTCCATTCCCGGATGACGCTGACAAATGACAGGAGATAACAATAATGCAACTGAGCGTTGAACAATTGATGGAACAGGCCCGCCAAATGACCGGCCTTGATGACTTTGGCGAGGACAGCTACCGCCCCGGCCTCGATTGCCTGGTGGATGCCATCAACCGCGAGAGCATCCCCACCGAGATTGGCAAGATCGCCATCCCCGGCAGCATTCTTGAACTACTGATCAACCGCCTGCAGGTGGAGGACTGGTACCGCCGCCACCCGGAGATCGACAAAGAAGTCATCCGCGACCCGGTATTTATTACCGGCCTGCCCCGCACCGGCAGCACCGCCCTGGGCCATATGCTCGGGCTGGACAGCGAAACCCGCTCCCTGCGCGGCTGGGAGACCTACGCCCCCTGTCCGCCGCCGGACATCAACGTGGTCGACGACCCACGGGTTGCCGCCAACGAAAAGCGCATGGCGGATATGGATGCCCTGGCGCCCGGCATCGGCGATGCCATGCCGCGCAATCCCAACGCCCCGGAGGAGTGTTTTCCAATCCTCAATATGAGCTTCGCTTGTGTGGCGGTGAACGGCTTTTACCATGTGCCGAGTTTCGAGCGCTGGGTGATGACCGACCATCTGGCGGAAATCGATGCCGCCTACCGCTACCACCAACGGGTGCTGAAACTGTTGCAGTGGAAAACGCCCGCCAAACGCTGGGTGCTGCGCTCCCCGGTTCACAGCCTGGCCCTGGACTCACTGCTCAAGGTCTACCCCGAGGCGCGCTTTGTCATCACCCACCGCCGCCCCGAGGCGGTGCTGCCTTCTATCAGCTTTCTCATCCACCAGGTGCGGGATGTGTTTCTCGCCAATCCGTCGCCAAAAACCCTGGGACCCATGCAGCTCAACCAGTGGAGCGAAGCGGCGCGGCGCATGATGCGTACCCGCGATGCCATCGGTGAGGATCGGTTTTTTGATATCTATCACAGTGAGCAGATTGCCGATCCCGAACCCGGCCTGGAAAATCTCTACCGCTGGCTGGGCTGGGACTACAGCGATGATTTCAATGCGCGCCTGCGCAACTGGCGCCAGGAAAACCCCAAGGGCAAGCACCCGGCGGATCTGGATTTCTTCGGGCTTGAGCGGGATGAGATTACCCGCCGTTTCGGGTTTTACACCGAGCGTTTTGGAGCGCGGATGTGATGGGCGCACCGTTGCAACGTCTGGATGGTAAGGTGATTGTGCTGGCCGGTGGCGCTGGAGGCATCGGCTCTGCCACGGCGCAACGGCTGGCTGCCGAGGGTGCGCGGGTGGTGGTGGGGGATATCAACCACGATGCGGCGCAGCAGGTTGCCGCCGATATAACGGCAAGTGGTGGCGCGGCCATCGGCGCCCGGGTGGATATCGGCAATCGCGAATCCGTCGATGCGCTGGTCGATCTGGCAATGGCCACCTGGGGCCGGCTCGACGGGCTGCATGCCAACGCCGCCGATCTGTCCGTCCAGCATCTGGACAGCAATGCCCTGGAGATTGATCTGGACCTGTGGCAGCACATTCTTCAGGTGGATCTCACCGGCTACCTGTACTGCACCCGCGCCGCGCTGCCCCATCTGCTCGTCAGTGGTGGCGGCGCCCTGGTCTACACCAGCTCCGAGGCCGCGTTTTACGGCGAGGATGTGCGCGTCGCCTACGCCGTCGCCAAATCCGGGGTCAACGCCCTGATGCGCCATGTGGCACGGGGCTGGGGCAAGCAGGGCATCCGCGCCAACGCCATCGCGCCAGGGCTGGTGCTGTCGCCCACGGTGGCGGCATTGCCGCAGGAATTCCGCGAGCAGGTGCTGGCCGGGACCTGCAGCACCCGGCTGGGTGATACCGCCGATATTGCCGCCATGGTGGCGCACCTCATGAGCGATGACGGCGCCTGGGTTCAAGGTCAGGTGCTGTCGGTCAATGGCGGCAGCCTGTTTCACTAACACTCGATTACTTGAGGCATTAATCAACTGTGAAAATCAATCTACCCGTTCCCAACAGCATGCACCTCGACGCCATCACCCAGCCCTGGGAGTACGGGCTGGCGGGCCATCAGGTGATCGAAGCCGCGCGCCTGGCCGATGAACTGGGCTACCACAAGCTGATGCTGGGAGAGCACTTTATCGTGCCGCGCCCGTTTGTGAAGTTTTCCGGGGGCCACTATTTCAGCAGCAGTGTCGCCCTTGGCGTGCTGGCCGGCGCCACCCGCCAGATCAAGCTGGCGTCCTCGCTGACCATTCTGCCCCTGCAAAATCCGGTGGTGCAGGCCAAGGATTGGGCAAGCCTCGATTTTCTCAGTGATGGCCGCGCCGTGCCCATGTTCGGCGTGGGCTGGATGGAGGCTGAGTTCACCATGCTCAATGTGCCCTTCAAGCGGCGCGGCGCTATCTGCGAAGAGTATGTGCAGGCGATGATCGCGCTGTGGCACAGCGATGCGCCGTCCTTTCAGGGCGAGTTCGTGCAGTTTGATAATGCCGTGTTCGAACCCAAACCGGTGCAGAATCCCATGCCCATCTGGTTCGGTGGCGATGCCGAGCCGGTGCTCAACCGCATTGCCCGCTATGCCGACGGCTGGGCGCCATTCCAGGTCAACCCGGAAAAATTCCGCGAGAAGCTGGATTACATCTGCTCGCGGCCCGATTACCACGGCAGGCCGCTACAGGTATTCCTGCCCCAGGAGATGCTCAATGTCAGCGCCACCCACGAAACCAAGGGTGATGAGCGCGGCCTGGGGCAGTGGGATGCGGCGCGCATCATCGACCAGTGCCACTGGCTGGCAGAGCTGGGCGTCACTGAAACCACCATCCCGGCGCCGCCCCTGGCAGATTTCGACGCCTACCAGGACCGGCTGCGCTGGGTGGCGACGGAGATTATGCCTGCAGTGGCTGGCATATAGGGCCTGGTCTGCAGGAGCTGTTAAGGTCTCTCAGCAAGCCAGCTCCAGGGTTGCAATACGTCCCGAAGCGCACAGGGTTACCACCGCACTGTAGGCGTTGTGCACCGCATCGCCGATACGCCCACCCTGGCGGGCATCGCCGATGGTGAGGTGGGGGATGCCGGCTGCCATCAGCTCGCTTGCCAGTTGCGGGTCGGGGCGGCGACCCTGGGCGATCAGGAGGCGCAGCACCTCGATGGTTTGCTGGTCGCCATTGTTGCTGAGGGTGACCAGCCCGTTGTCATCAATGCTCTCAATGGCGCTGTTGTCGATAATGCGGATAGCTGGATTGTGGTTGAGCCTTTCCAGCAACACCATACGGTAGATGGCTTCCGCTGAACGGGCGAGTTTTTTCGCCGGGGAGCGGCTCACCAGTATCACCTGGTAACCGCGCTCGGCGAGGTATTCGGCGGTTTCGCAGCCGGTTTCGCCACCGCCGTAGATCATCACCGGCAGCTGGCTGTCCGGCGCGGGGAACTGCAGCGAGCTGCCCATCAGGATTTCATAGGCATCCACCACCCGGTCGCTGTCGATACCGCTGATCGGCAGGGGGATGGCGCGCCCGCCGTGGGCGAGGATCACCACCCGGGGCTGCTCGGCGCGCAGGCGTTCGATGGTGGCAGTGGTGCCGAGTTCAACGCTTACGTTGCTGCTACCCAGGGTGCTTTGCAGGTAATCCTGGTACCACTGCAGTTTTTCCTTGAAAGGCGGTGCGGCGGAGGCCACCAGACCGCCGCCGAGGCTGTCCCTGCCCTCGATCAGTGAGGTGTTGAATCCGGCCTGATCGAGCATTAGCGCTGCCGCCATGCCGCCGGGGCCACCGCCTACCACCACTGCCTTGCTGCCTTTGAGAGCACCCGCATCGGGAACGGGCATCAACTCGCGTCCGGTGAAGGGGTTTTCTGCACAGCCGATTTTGCCGTGCTCCCCGGCGCTCATGGTGATGCAGTAATTGCAGGAGGTGCAGGGGCGAATGCGATCCGTCGCGCCGCGCTTTGCTTTGGCAGCCCAGGCCGGGTCCGCCAGCAGCGGGCGACCGAGGGCGATCAGGTCGGTATCGCCATCGGCGATGGCCTTTTCTGCCGTGGCGGGCCAGCGAATCTGGCCGACGGAAATCACCGGGATATGGGTGGCCTCGCGGATGCGCCGGGCGTAGGGCAGGCGCCAGCCTTCGGGCATCGACATGGGCTCGATGATCTTGTCGAAACTGGTGGCGCCAAGGCCGATGGAGACATGAATGGCGTCGAGTCCGGCGGCGGCCAGTTGCGGCGCAATGCGCGCCATGTCGTCGATGTTCAGCCCCTGCTCGGTGAACTCATCCGCCGACAGGCGATAGATCAGCGGGCGGTCGCCAATGGCGGCTTTCACCCGCTGGATCACCCGGGTGGGGAACGCCAGGCGTCGCTGTTCATCGCCGCCCCAGGCGTCGTCGCGCTGATTGAAATAGGGGGTCAGGAAGGTGGTGAGCAGGTAGCCGTGGGCGCCGTGCAGCTCGAAGGCCTGGTAACCGGCCTCAACGCCCAGCTCGGCGGTTTTGCCGAAGCATTCGATGAGGTGCTCAATCTCGTCGTGGCTGAGGGCGCGGGCGGTGAGTTTGTTGGGGTCGCGGCGCGAGGCGATATCGCAGGGTCCGACGGCGATGCCGTCCTGTACCAGCTCGCGCTTTACTCCGGGGCCGCCGTGCTGCAGTTGCAGGCAGGGTATGGCACCGGCGCTTGCGATGGCATCCACCAGGGTTTTGTGGCCATCAACCTGGGCGCTGGTTTCCAGGCTCAGCTGGCGGTGTTCCGAGCGCCCGCTTGGTCGGTGTACACAACAGAACTCAACAATGATCATGCCGGTGCCGCCCGTGGCGCGGGCGCGGTAGAAGGCCACCAGCTCCGGCGTTACCGAGCCGTCGAGTCCGCCCATATTGGTGGACATGGGGGCCATCACCACACGGTTGGGAAGGGTCAGGGTGCCCAGTTTGAAAGGGCTGAACAGGTGGGGAAAGTGCTCGGACATCCGCGTGGTTTCCTCGGCAGGGTTATCGTGTTTTTGCAGTGCTACGACTATGGACGATGGGCACTAAAGCTGATAGATTGTTAGTTAATAATATAGCCAGACGCGTTCGGTGTCGACACTTCCCTGACGCCTTTATTATGCTGGTCAGCCCTTGGCAATCTGGTGCAGTCGGGCGATAACAATAACGGGAGACAACCATGAGTGAATCATTTGCAGGCAAGACCGTGCTGGTGACCGGCGGCGGTCGCGGCATGGGGCGAGGGGTTGCCGATGCTTTCAGTGCCCTGGGGGCAAACCTGATTATTGCCGCGCGCACGGCAAAATACGGCGAAGAGGCTGTAGAAGCCATTCGCGCCCGGGGCGGTAACGCCCTGCTGGTACTGGCCGAAAACAGTGATCGCCAGGCCATGAAACAGATGGTGGAGCAGGGTGCCGCCCACTTCGGCGGCATCGATGTGGTGGTGCACTGTGCGGCCCATTGGGTGCAGGGCGAAGTGGTGGACATGGACGACGCCGATTTCGATGACCTGGTGCACAGCAATATCCACTCGCTGTTCTGGTTGGCGAAGGACGCCGCGCGCTGGCTGTCGAAGGCGCCGGACAAGGGGCGGCTGATCTTTATCTCCTCCGGTTCGGCAGGCCGCCAGTACCTGCCCGGCAATATCTGCTACTCCTCCACCAAGGCCTTTATGAACGAGTTTTCCCGAGGGCTGGCCATGGAGATGGGCAAGCACAATATTCTGGTCAACACCATCGAGCCGGGCCTGGTGGCGTCGGACCGGGTGCTGGGCAATATCGGTATGGATATCGCCCAGGCGCTCACCAACACCTATCCCATCCCGCGCCCCGGTATGCCGGAGGATATCGCCAAGGCAGTGCTGTTTTTCGCCTCATCACAGGCCGACTACATCACCGGCGCCAATTTGCTGGTCGATGGCGGTTCAAGCATGTCACCCATGCCGGATCTGGACAAAATCCTGGCCGGAACCACCACAGGGAAGGGCTAAATATGGCAATTGAAATTCCCCAGCGCATTGAGGATCTCGGTCTCGACACCCTCAATACCCTGCTGCGCGAGCACCATCCCGATGCGGTCATTGAGAGTTTTCATGTGTTGAAGGCCATGCAATACGGCGATGGCATGGTCTCCACCTCGGCCCGCGCCTTCCTCGAACTAAGCTATCGGGCCGATACCGGCGCTGGCCTGCCCACCCGGGTGATCGTCAAGCTGGCCTATGATCTGGAACACCTGCCCTGGCCCCTTTATACCAATGAGGTAAAGTTTTACCGCGAGCTGCGCAAGGAAGTGCCGGTGGAAGCGCCGGTTGTACTTGGCGCGGTTTACGACCACAACAGCCACCGCTTTCTGCTGGTGCTGGAGGATCTCAGCGAACGCGGCGCCAGCTTTCCCAATGCCCTCGATAACATCAGCGTCGACAAGGTGGCCGCCGCCCTCGATGAGCTGGCCGCACTGCACGCCCGCTACTGGCAAAGCCCGCGATTTGACAGCGATCTGGCAACGCTCGAAACCCATGTGAGCGGCACCCTCAACGACTTTATGACCCGGCAGGTGCCCCACGCCATCCAGCACGAGATCGACATCAACCCCTACAAACGCGAGCTGGTGGCGAAGATGGGCAGCAGCGGCGACCAGTTGCTGAAGGGTATGCTGGCTGTGCAGCGCCACCAGGCCAGCTTGCCCCAGACTCTGCTGCACGGCGACAGCCATGTGGGCAATATCTACTATTTGCCGGATGGCAGCGCGGGCTTGCTCGACTGGCAATTAATGGTGCGCGGTTACTGCATGCACGATGTCAATTACCTGATCACCACAGCCTTGCCAATCGACCTGCGCCGCCGTCATGAGCAGGAATTGCTGAGCCATTACCTGGCGCGGCTGGCGCGCTACGGAGTTGCCCAGCCTCCCACCTTTAACGACGCTTTTACCGAATACCGCCGCACCCTGATCTGGGGCGTGTATATCGGCTGGCTCACCACCTCGGTGGTCAATTACGGCTGGGAGATCAACACCGTCAACCTGCTGCGTTTGACCACCGCCTATGACGATCACGACACGACATCGCTGGTTGCCGAACTGTTGTAACCACTATTGAATAACACGGAGAAATTATGGATCTGGGAATTGCGGGAAAAGTAGCGTTTGTGTCCGGAGGCACCCGCGGCATTGGTCGCGCAGCAGCGGACATTTTTGCCCGCGAGGGTTGCAAGGTGATTGTGGTCGGGCGGCGCCAGCACAGTGTCGACGAGGCCGTTGCTGAAATTACTGCCGCTGGTGGCACCGTAGCGGGAGTTGCTGCCAATCTTACCGAGCGTGACGATGTGGAGCGGGCCGTGCAGTTCGCCCGGGATACGTTTGGCGCACCGGATATTGTCGTCACCAATGTGCATCTGGGTGACGGTGGCGCGGACGGGGAGGGCAGCTTCGATACCCTCAGCGACGAAGCCTACATGCAGGCGTTTCAGCATCTCACCATGAGTGTGATCTACCTCACCCGCGCGGTGATTCCGCACATGAAGGCGCAGCGCTGGGGGCGCCTGGTCAATGTCGGTTCCGGCGCCGCCAAGGAACCACCGGCGGAAATCGAGCACCTGCTGCACAATATCGCCCGCGCGCCGGTGGTGGTGCTCAACAAGAGCCTGGCCAATGATCTCGGGCCTTTTGGCATCACCGTCAACACCCTCGGTACCGGCTGGATCGCCACCGAAGCGGTGCAGAAGTTCGCCCGCGAGCTGTCCATCGGTGAAGCCAACATGGAAGACTGGGTGCGGGAAAAATTCGGCATTCCCGTCGGCCGCCTCGGCAAGCCGGAGGAGATGGGTGGGCTGATCGCCTTTCTGGCCTCGGAATACGGCGGTTTTATCACTGGCAACTGGATCGCGGTGGATGGCGGCCAGCACCGCTCGGCCTGGTAGCACTGGCCCTGAATAGTGCCATACTGGTAGTGAACGCCAGCGGTGAACGGAGCTGGGTCGCAACTCGAAATGCTTGACAAATAACTGACGAATAGTTAGTTTGTGATGTCGCCAAAACCATCTCGCTGCAGTATTGCGGGACCAAGAATTGCCCTGTGTCACGGCTGGTCGTGACCTGTATAAATCTGCGGATTATCCGAGGAGCCTGTTATGAACACTGCCATCGACTATCCCATCTACGATGCGGATCACCATTACTACGAACCACCGGAAGCTTTCCTGCGCTACCTGCCCAAGGAGTTCAGAAAGGATTTCCAGTATGTGGAAGTCAACGGCCGCACCAAGCTGGCGGTGGGCGGTGTGCTGTCCGATTACATTCCCAACCCGAGCTTCAGTGTGGTGGCCGAAGCGGGCTCCCACGAAGGCTGGTACCGGGGCAAAAACCCTGAAGGCCTCTCTCTGCGGGAATACGGCGGCAAGCCGGTGCCCTCCCGCGCGGAATTCCACAATGGCGCGGCACACCTGCAAATGATGGACAGGGAAGGCATTCACGCGGCCATTTTGCTGCCCACCCTGGCGTCGGTGATCGAGGAGCGCCTCAGCCACAAGCCGGAGACCATGCAGGCGCTGTTTCACTCCCTCAACCTGTGGGTAGCGGACGAGTACGGTTTCAAAAATGGCCGCCAGTTCCCCACCGGGGCCATCAACCTGGCGGATGTGGATTCCGCCTGCCGCGAGCTGGACTTCCTGCTCGAAGCGGGCGCCCGCTCGGTGCTGGTGCGTCCCGCGCCGGTGG
>LADM01000109.1 GCA_000961645.1 Gammaproteobacteria bacterium BRH_c0
TTGCAACTACTCCTGAATTCCATGACCCTGACCAAAATCACTGGCGGAGTGGAACATTCGCGCAAAGGCGGTGCCCTTGCGGCAATAATAATCGCTCGCTTGCTGGGCATCAGCTGCCTCCTGGCAGGATTCCTCACTCCAGAAACCCCGCGCTACCCGACTGTAACTGGTTGCGAAGGGATCCTCCTTCACATACAGATCGCGGAATGGATAAAACAGGTACACCAACAACAGGATCAACACAATAAGCACAAATTTCACCGCCAGCACCCTCCTCTCCATGGCCAACGTCCTGGCACTGTGGGTCAGATACCAGATAGCGTTCAGGGTTTCGACAGTAGGATAACTATCCTTTGCTGGCAAGAGGTATGCATTGCCAGAATCCAACGCCAGAGGCCAGACGCGTCAAACTTAAGGCAGAGCTTGTTATTCTGAACGGGGCTTGGGAGCAATTGGCGGATAGGGAAACTGGGTAATGTTGCTGCCCTTGGCGTCGCTGATCTTGCAGGCGCCTTCTTTTTCCACCTCATCAATGCGGATAACGGAATGCAGGGGTATAAAACTGCGCTTAACCGAGGCAAATTCGTTTTTGAGCCTTTCTTCAGCCGGATCGACAATCATCTGGGTGCGCTCGCCAAAGACGAACTCCTCGGCCTCGAGAAAGCCCCAGAGATCGCTCTGGAAGACCTGGCGGGCATAGATTTCGTAAACCTGGCCCTGATTGAGGAAGATGATCTTGTAGATCGGTTCTTTCGCCATGGTGGTGCAATGTGCCTGCTGTGATGAAGCGGGGTTGATAAAAAAGGGGCGCAAGGATACCACAAACGGCTGCAAACCCCATCATCTGTCAGGTGCAATGATTTTCTATGGTAGGTTTTGGCCGCCCCCGTCGCTATAATGGCCGCCCTCCCGCTTTGATCAAATTATGAGCAGCCATGACCGACAAGCCGGTTAAGAAATTACATATCGTCACCCACGGGTGCCAGATGAACGAATACGACTCCGCCCGCATGCGCGACCTGCTGGGTGAGAGCCATCAACTGGTGGCCACCGACGACCCGGCCGAGGCGGATGTCATCCTCCTCAACACCTGCTCGATCCGCGAAAAAGCCCAGGAAAAGGTCTTCCACCAGCTGGGCCGCTGGAAATCCCTCAAGGACAAAAACCCCGGCCTGCTGATCGGTGTCGGCGGTTGCGTGGCCAGCCAGGAGGGCAATGCCATCGCCAAACGCGCCCCCTATGTGGACCTGGTGTTCGGCCCCCAGACCCTGCACCGCCTGCCGGAAATGATCAGCGAGCACCGCAGCGGCAACGGTGTCACCATTGTCGACATCAGCTTTCCCGAGATTGAGAAATTCGACCGCCTGCCGCAACCGGAGGCGGACGGTGTATCCGCTTTTGTCTCGATCATGGAGGGCTGCTCCAAATACTGTACCTTTTGCGTGGTGCCCTATACCCGCGGCGAGGAAGTGAGCCGCCCGGTAGCCGATGTCCTGACGGAAATAGCCCACCTGGCCGCCCAGGGCGTGAAGGAAGTCAACCTGCTGGGGCAGAACGTGAATGCCTACCGCGGCCCCATGCCGGATGGCCGTATCTGTGATTTTGCCGAGCTGCTGCCCTATGTGGCCGCCATTGACGGCATTGGCCGCATCCGCTACACCACCTCTCATCCGGTGGAATTCAGCGAGGCTCTGATCGACACCTACGCTCGCGTACCGGAGCTGGTCAGCCACCTGCACCTGCCGGTACAGAGCGGTTCCGACCGCATCCTCGCCGCCATGAAACGCGGCCACACTGTGCTCGAATACAAGTCGAAAATCCGCAAACTGCGGCAAATCCGCCCCGATATCAGCATTTCCTCCGACTTTATCATCGGCTTCCCCGGCGAATCGGAAAGGGATTTTGACGACACCATGAAACTGATCGGCGAGATCGGCTTTGACAGCTCGTTCAGTTTTATCTACAGCGCTCGCCCCGGCACTCCTGCCGCCGACCTGCCCGACGACACCCCTGAAGCGGTCAAGAAGCAGCGCCTGCAGATTCTCCAGACCCGTATCGAACAGCACGCCATGGCCATCAGTGAACAGATGGTGGGCACCACCCAGCGCCTGCTGGTCAGCGGGATTTCCAAAAAAGACCCCGGCCAGCTCCAGGGCCGCACCGAGAACAACCGGGTGGTGAACTTCCGCAGCGACGACCACAGCCTGATCGGGCAGTTTGTAACGGCCAGGATCACCCAGGCCCTGCCTCATTCCCTGCGCGGCGAGCTGGCCTGAACAGTCTGCAAATGATCTGCAAATAACTGCAACGTCTATGAAATTCAGCCAACACCTGATTATTGGTATAGAAATTCATACCAGGGGTATTTTATCTGTCATCCAAAATGGCTATGCTGCGGCAAAGTGCCATTACCGCGGGGAGCGGTGTAATTCAGATTGAAACCCAGCCTTGATGCCCTCACAGTTATCCTCGAACCCAACGATGCCCGTCGCCTTGCCGATCTTTGCGGCCAGTTTGACCAGCACCTGCGCCAGATCGAGCGCCGCCTCAATATTGAAATCCGCAACCGTGGCAATGTGTTTGCCCTCTACGGCAGTGATGCCAACACACAGGCGGCCGGGAATTTGCTACTCAGTCTCTACCAGGAGACCCGAGGCGATGACATCCTGACCCCCGATACCGTTCACCTTTTCCTGCAACAATCTGACCTGGAGTTGCGCATGGATCAACCAGCCGCCAACAATACCGCCGTCACCGCCACCGGTGCCGTGGCCAGTAATGTGGCCAGCAACGTCGAGAGCTTCACGGTTATCCGCACCAAAAAGGGCAATATCAAGCCCCGCGGCCTTAACCAGCAGCGCTATGTGCGGGCCATCCAGACCCACGATATCAACTTTGGTGTGGGTCCCGCAGGCACCGGCAAAACCTACCTGGCGGTAGCCTGCGCGGTGGAATCCCTGTTGCGCGACGAGGTCGAGCGCATCCTGCTGGTACGTCCGGCGGTGGAAGCGGGGGAAAAGCTCGGCTTTCTGCCCGGCGATCTGTCCCAGAAAGTGGACCCCTACCTGCGTCCCCTCTACGACGCCCTGTACGAAATGCTCGGGGTGGAAACCGTGGGCAAGCTGATCGAGCGCGGTGTCATCGAAGTGGCGCCCCTGGCCTATATGCGCGGCCGCACCCTCAACAACTCCTATATCATTCTCGACGAGAGCCAGAACACCACCCGCGAACAGATGAAGATGTTCCTCACCCGTATCGGCTTTGGCTCCACGGCAGTGATTACCGGCGACATGACCCAGATCGACCTGCCGCGCGGCACCCATTCCGGCCTGGCCCACGTCTGCGAGGTGCTCAGGGATGTGACGGGTATTGCCTTCACCTTCTTCGAATCGAAGGATGTGGTGCGCCATCCGCTGGTACAGCAGATTGTCGATGCCTACCAGTCACACGAAGACAGCCACAGCAAGCCATGACCATCACCCTCGACATCGACAACGCCAGCGGCGACGACGAGGTTCCCGACCCGTCGACCATGCACTGCTGGGTAACAGCAGTGCTGCAACAGACCATGCCCGACGCCGAACTGGCGGTACGGATTGTTGACGAGGAAGAGAGCGCCCGCTTCAACAGCCTCTACCGGCACAAATCCGGCCCCACCAATGTGCTCTCCTTTCCCGCCGATTTGCCCGACGAAATCGACCTTCCCCTGCTCGGCGACCTGGTGATTTGCGCCCCGGTAGTGGCGCGCGAAGCACTGGAGCAGGACAAAACCCTGGCTGCCCACTGGGCCCATATGCTGGTACACGGCACCCTGCATTTGCTGGGCTACGATCATATCGACAATAACGACGCCGACGAGATGGAAGCGCTGGAAACCCGCATTATCACCGGCCTGGGCTTTCCGCCCCCCTATGAAACCCCCGAGACCGCTGCACACACGGAGTACGACGAGAAACAATCATGAGCGAGGAAGATCATCAAGGCCAGGACAAGTCCTGGCTGGAAAGGCTGACCCAGGCCTTTTCATTTGAGCCCAAGACCACCGAAGATGTGGTCGAAATCCTGCGGGTGGCCCACACCAACAAGATCATCGACAACGATGCCCTGGAAATCATGGAGGGGGCGCTCCACGTCTCCGACCAGCAGGTCCGGGAAATCATGGTGCCGCGCTCGCAAATGGTCATGATCCGTCAGGATGCCAGTCTCGATGAAGTGCTCAACATAGCCACCGAGTCCAACCATTCGCGCTTTCCGGTGACCGGGGAATCCACCGACGACGTCAAGGGCATCCTGCTCGCCAAGGACCTGCTGCAAGTGGCCTGTCGCGGCGAGACCGCCTTCAACCTGTGCGACTTTGTCCGCCCCGCCAATATCATCCCGGAAAGCAAGCGCCTCAATGTGCTGCTGCGGGATTTCCGCGAAAAGCGCTACCACATGGCCGTGGTGGTGGACGAATACGGCGGCATTGCCGGGCTGGTGACCATTGAGGATGTGCTGGAAGAAATTGTCGGCGATATTGAGGATGAAACCGACGACGCCGAACAGGAAATGATTCAGCAGGTAGCAGAAGATCGCTACCTGGTGGCCGCTCTCACCCCGGTGGAAGAGTTCAACGAGTATTTCGACAGCGGGCTGAGCGAGGAGGAATTCGACACGATTGGCGGCATTCTGCTGCAGGCCTTCGGCCAGTTTCCCGAGGTGGGTGAAAGCATCGCCATCGACGACCTGACCTTTACCGTCAAGGATGGCGACAAGCGCCAGATCCGTCAGGTAGAAGTGGCAGTCAACCCGTCCCCCAGGCTCTGAGCCGGTGCTCACCCCCCGGCAGATCCGAATCGGCTGGCGCCTGTTGGCCCTGCTGGCTGGCGCCCTCTATCCGCTGGCCCTGGCACCCTTCGATCTGCCCCTGTTTGGCATTGTGTCGGCAGCTGCACTCTGCGCACTGCTGAAAGACACCAGCCCGCGTGAAACCTTCCTGCGCTGCCTGGCCTATGCGCTTGGGCTGTTTGGCGTCGGCGCTTCCTGGGTCTATGTCAGCATTCATGTCTATGGCCAGGCGCCACCGCCGCTCGCCGCCCTGCTGACAGCGCTGTTCGTTATCACCCTGGCGCTGAGCATGGCACTGCCCTTTACTCTCTACGGCACGCTGCTACGCAAAAACAACCCCCTTGTGGTCCTGTTCGCCTTTCCGTCCTTCTGGGTTCTCGCGGAGTGGTTGCGCGGCTGGCTGTTTACCGGTTTCCCATGGCTTTACCTGGGCAACAGCCATGTCGATACCTGGCTGGCGGGCTGGGCGCCGATCGGTGGCGTACTGGCCCTCAGCTGGATGGCGGCGTTCAGCGCCGCAGCCCTGGCCCAGGCGGGCAATCTTCGCCATCGCCCTTCCGGCTTTGCTGCGGGCATTCTGCTCACCTGCCTGCTGTGGCTCTGGGGTTCAACCCTGGCAGAAAAGCAGTGGACAGAGCCGAGCAAAAGCACCCTCAGCGTCGCCCTGCTGCAACCGGCACTGCCCCTTGAGCAAAAGTGGGACCAGAACGCCCTGTCGAACATCCTGGATATTTACGCGGAAGACACCGAAAAGCTCTGGGCCAACGACCTGGTTGTCTGGCCGGAATCCGCCATACCGGAATTGCGCCATCGCGTTGACCATTACCTCAACTGGATGGACGAGCGCGCTAGCCAACAGGGCAGCACCCTGATCACCGGCATCCCCACCCAGCAGGGTTCCACACTCTTCAACTCGGTGATTGTGCTGGGCGAGGGTTCGGGGATTTACCACAAGCGCCATCTGGTGCCCTTCGGCGAGTACGTACCCCTCGAGCAACTGCTGCGCGGCACCATCCGCTTTTTTGACCTGCCCATGTCGGCCTTTAGCGGCGGCGCCGATCAGCAGCCGCTGCTGCGTGTTGGCAATCACACTATCGCCACCGCCATCTGCTATGAAATTGTCTACCAGGACCTGGTGGCAAGCACTGCGGCTGATGCCGACATCCTCCTCACCGTCAGCAACGATACCTGGTTCGGCACCTCCATCGGCCCCCACCAGCACTTCCAGATGGCGCGCCTGCGAGCCCTGGAAAACGCCAAGCCCCTGTTGCGCGGCACCAACGACGGCATCACCGCCCTGATCGACAGTCGCGGTGTGGTGCAGGCGCAACTGCCCCAGTTCGAGCGCGCGGTATTGAGCGGCGAAATTACCCCCCGCACCGGCAGCACCCCCTTTAACCGCTTTGGTTCATGGCCGGTGGTGCTGTGGAGTTGGGTGATGGTGTTGCTGCTTCTTTGGGTCGGACGTAGGAAGTCTGAAGTCTGAAGTCTGAAGTCTGAAGTCTGAAGTCTGAAGTCGGACGCCAAGACATCCTTGCCGAAAACCGTAGCGCGGATCGTCACGATCGAGCATTGAACCCCGATCATTGTCAGTTAGTTTTCGATCAGGTTTTTGTCTTAGCTTTTGCGTCAGACTTCCGACGTCAGACCAGACTGCACATGCAATGTGCAGCACCACCAGCTTTCCCCTATAATCCGCCACCTGCCCATTCACTCACACAAGCATTCAGCCAATGGAAGAACATTACCACCCGGAAACCATCGAGCGGGACGTACAGCAGTTCTGGCGCGACAACCAGTCCTTCAAGGTCAGCACTGACCCCGAGAAGGAAAAATACTACTGTCTCGCCATGTTTCCCTATCCCAGCGGCAAGCTGCATATGGGTCATGTGCGCAACTACACCATTGCCGATGTGATCAGCCGCTTCCAGCGCATGCAGGGTAAAAATGTGTTGCAGCCCATGGGCTGGGATGCCTTTGGCCTGCCCGCCGAGAACGCCGCCATCAACAACAACACGGCGCCTGCACCCTGGACCTACAGCAATATCGATTACATGAAAGGCCAGCTCAACTCGCTGGGCTTCGCCTACGACTGGAGTCGTGAACTGGCCACCTGCCAGCCCGACTACTACCGCTGGGAGCAGTGGTTCTTCACCCGCCTTTACGAAAAGGGCCTGGTCTACAAGAAAATGGCCACTGTGAACTGGGACCCGGTGGACCAGACCGTGCTGGCCAATGAGCAGGTCATCGACGGTCGCGGCTGGCGCTCCGGCGAACTGGTGGAGCGCAAGGAAATTCCCCAGTGGTTTATCAAGATCACCGACTACGCCGAAGAACTGCTCAGCGATCTCGACAAGCTTGAACAGTGGCCCGAGCAGGTGCGCACCATGCAGCGCAACTGGATTGGCAAGAGTCGCGGCGTGGAGATCACCTTCGATCTAGCCACACCCGTGGCGGGCATCGAGCGTTTTGACGTCTACACCACCAGGCCCGACACACTGATGGGCGTCACCTACATGACCCTCGCCGCCGAGCACCCCATCTGTCTGGCGCTGGCGGAAAGCAATCCCGACCTCAAGGCCTATATCGCCAGCTGCAAAAAACAGGCGGTCAATGAAGCCACCATGGCCACCATGGCAAAAACCGGCATGGCCCTGGGCGTTGACGCCATTCACCCCCTCAGCGGCGAAAAAGTCCCGGTGTGGGTGGGCAACTATGTGCTGATGGATTACGGCTCCGGCGCAGTGATGGCGGTCCCCGCCCACGACCAGCGCGACTGGGAGTTTGCCCAGCACTATCAGTTGCCTGTTGCACAGGTGGTTGCGCCCAGCGGGAATGAATCTTGTGACATCAAGGCAGAAGCCTTTGTCATCAAGGGAATACTGGTCAACTCCGGCAAAGATTTTGACGGCCTGGGTTTTGACGCTGCATTTGATGCCATTGCCACCAGGCTTGCTGCCGCCGGCAAGGGCCGCGTCACCACCAACTTCCGCCTGCGCGACTGGGGCGTATCGCGCCAGCGCTACTGGGGCGCGCCCATCCCCATGCTCTACAACCAGGACGGTCTGGAAATCCCGGTGCCCGCCCACAAGCTGCCGGTGCTACTGCCCGAAGATGTGCAGATGGACGGTGTGCAATCCCCCATCAAGGCCGACCTGGCGTGGCGCAAGGATGAACTCGACGGCCAGGCCGTGGAGCGCGAGACAGACACCTTCGACACCTTTATGGAGTCGTCCTGGTACTACGCCCGCTTCACCTGCCCGGACTATACCGATGGCATGCTCGACAAGACCGCCGCCGATTACTGGCTGCCGGTAGACCAGTATGTGGGCGGCATCGAGCACGCCATCCTGCACCTGCTGTACGCGCGGTTTTTCCACAAGCTGATGCGCGACGAGGGATTGCTGTCCTGCGACGAACCTTTCACCCGCCTGCTGTGCCAGGGCATGGTGCTCAAGGACGGCATCAAGATGTCCAAATCCAAGGGCAACACCGTCGACCCCCAGGCCCTGATCGACCAGTACGGCGCCGACACGGTACGCCTGTTCACCATGTTTGCCGCGCCGCCGGAGCAGTCCCTGGAGTGGTCCGACGAAGGCGTGGCGGGCAGTCACCGCTTCCTGCGCAAGCTGTGGAAAGCGGTTGCCACCCATCTTGAAAAAGCCGCGGTCGCTGGCGTTCCGGCCCTTGATGGCAACGCCCTGCAAGGGCCGTTGCGCGACCTGCGCCGCAAGACCCACGAGACGATTGCCAAGGTGGGCAACGATTACGGCCAGCGCCAGACCTTCAACACCGCCATCGCTGCGGTGATGGAATTGCTGAACGAAGTTAACCGCCTCGACAACAGTGCGGGCCAGACCCTTGCCGTGGAGCGCGAAGCACTGGAAGCGGCGGTGCTGCTGCTCGCTCCCATCGTGCCCCATATCAGCCATCGCCTGTGGCAGGCCCTGGGCCATCAAAGCGCCGTCATCGACGCTCCCTGGCCGGCAGTGGACAGCGCTGCCCTGCTGCGCGATTCCATCCCCATGGTGGTGCAGGTCAACGGCAAGGTGCGCGCCCAGCTCGATGTGGCGGTGGATATGCCCCAGGCCGAGATCGAAGCACTGGCGCTGGCGGAGGAAAACGTGCAACGCTTTATCGATGGGCTCAGTGTCCGTAAAGTGATTGTCGTTGCGAAAAAACTTGTGAATATCGTTGCCAACTAGGGCCTGTTGACACTATGAAACATCGATTCCGGATTGCCTGCCTGACCCTCGCCGCCGCCCTCGCCCTCAGCGCCTGTGGCTGGCAGCTGCGGGGCGAGGGAATGATTCCCGACGGGCTGACTACACTCCATATCAGCAGCCGCGACCCTCACAGCCCCCTGGTGACGGAACTCACCCGCACCCTCAAATCCGCCAATGTGGCAGTGGCCAATAGCGCAACCGAGGCCCCCTATACCCTGGTCATTGCCGCGCAACGCAGCGGCGTGCGCACCGCCACAGTCAACGCCAATGCCCGCATATCGGAGCAGGAGTTGCGCGAGGAAGTGGAGTTCCTGATTCTCGACCGCGACGGCGCAACCCTGCTGCCGCGCTCAACCGTGGTGGTGGAGCGGGTGTTTGAGTACAACGAAAATAACGTGCTGGCTACCCGCGACGAGGAACAGCTGATCCGCAGCGAAATGCGCCGCGACCTGGTATCCCAGATACTCAACCGTCTGCGCCAGTTCGAGGACGTGCCCGGTGCGCCTGCGCCCTGAACAGCTTGGCCAGCACCTCGAGGGCAAGCTGGCGCCCGTCTACCTGGTGTGCGGTGATGAGCCGCTGCTGATCCAGGAATCCGCCGACGCCATCCGCGCCGCCGCCCGCGCCAACGGTTTTACCGAGCGCGAGCTGTTCCATGCCGACGCCGGGTTTGACTGGCAGCAGGTGCTGTCGGAAGCCAACGCCCTCTCCCTTTTTGCCCAGCGCAAGATCCTCGAAGTGCGTATCGCCAGTGGCAAGCCCGGCGACAAGGGTTCCGCTGCCATTCAGGAGTACTGCAACAACCCCAGCCCCGACAACCTGTTGCTGGTGATCACCCCCAAACTCGACGCCAGCACCCAGCGCGGCAAATGGGTAAAGGCACTCGACGACACTGGCGCCATGATCCAGGTGTGGCCGGTGGAAGCCCGGCAGATGGCCGGCTGGATCAGCCAGCGCCTGAAACAGGCGGGGGTTCACGCCAACCGGGCCGCTGTCGATATCCTCGCCGATCGGGTGGAGGGCAACCTGCTGGCCGCTGTGCAGGAGATCGAAAAGCTCAAACTGCTGGCCAGCGACGGCGAAATTGATGAAGCCACCATGTCCACGGTGGTGGCCGACAGCGCCCGCTACAGCGTTTTCACCCTGGTGGACAAGGTGCTCGAGGGAGATCCCCAGGGGGCGGCCAAAAACCTGCGCGGGCTGCGCGAAGATGGCACCGATGCGATTGTTATCCTCTGGGCCCTGGCGCGGGAGCTGCGCACCCTCATCGCCATCCAGGAAAGTGGCCACAGCAGTGATGCCATCCTGAAAAAACACGGTGTCTGGGACAAGCGCCAGCCCCTTGTCAAAAGCGCCCTGCGGCGCCTGCGCCTCGGCCATCTGCGCCTGCTGCTGCGCCAGGGTGCAGCCCTCGACCGCGCCATCAAGGGCATGCGCAAAAGCGATCCCTGGGAAGACCTGGCCTCCCTGGTGCTGAGCTTTGCCGGCAACCCCACCCTGACGCCGCGCAATACCCGCCTCGCCATCAGCGAGTGAATATTTGTCCTCAATGAAGTCTGACGCATAAGCGGACCTGTCTTGACCTCAGGCCGTATATACTGAATCCACCATCACGGGGGAATACCATGGAAGAAAAACGCAGCGCGAGCGCCCTGGTACTGGGCGTCTTTATTTTTGCCGGCCTGGCCACCCTGGGCTACCTGCTGGGCAAGGCAGCCATCGACTTTCGCCAGTATGAGCGCAGCGTCACGGTCAAGGGCCTGGCGGAGCGTGAGTTTCCCGCCGATGTCGTGATCTGGCCGCTGCAGTTCACCGAGGCCAGCAACAATCTCGAGCAGCTCTATACCCGGCTTGAACAGAACACCGCCAGCATCAAGGCATTCCTCCGTGAACGGGGTGTACAGGCCAGTGAAATTTCCGTATCGCCACCGGCGATCACCGACAAGTCGGCCCAGGCCTACAACAGCGGCGGCAACTCAGAATTCCGCTATACCGCCACCCAGGCGGTGACTGTCTATTCAACCAATGTGGATACCGTCCGCCCGCTGATGAACGAACTGGCAACCCTCGGCAAGCAGGGCATTGTGTTCACCGGCAATGACTACCAGGCGCGCACCGAATACCTGTTCAACAGCCTCAACGATATCAAGCCTGCCATGATCGAGGAGGCCACCACCATGGCGCGGGAAGTGGCGGAGAAATTCGCCGCCGACTCCAACAGCCGCCTGGGCAAGATCAAGAACGCCAGTCAGGGCCAGTTCACCATCAGCGACCGCGACAGCAATAACCCGCATATCAAAAACGTGCGGGTGGTATCCACCGTGGAATACTATCTGTCCGACTGAGATCTGCCGTTCGCTGAATGCCATCGGCTTGTGCGGGGCCATGGCATGCAGCGAGGAGCAGTTCAGCCCACCGGTTTTTCGCCAACCCAGGTGACCCGGTAAAGGTCGCGACGGCGGTCCAGGTAATTGCGCACCGAGCCCTCGTTCTGTAGCTGGTTGAGTTTTTGCAGGTCGAGATCGACGATCAGGGTCATCTCGGTATTGGGCGTGGTCTCGGCGACAATGGCGTCGTGGGGAAAGGCGAAATCCGAGGGCGAGAACACCGCACCCTGGGCGTACTGGATATCGACGTTATCCACCTTGGGCAGGTTGCCGGTGCTGCCAGTAATCACCACGTAACACTCGTTCTCGATAGCCCGCGCCTGGGAACAGCGCCGCACCCGCAGGTAACCGTTTTTGGTGTCGGTCCAGAACGGCACAAAGAGAATTTTTACATCCTCCTCCGACAACAGCCGCGCCAGCTCGGGAAACTCCACGTCGTAACAGATCAGGATACCGATCCTGCCAAAATCGGTATCGAAGGATTGCAGCACATCGCCGCCCTGCATGATCCAGTCCTTCTTCTCGTGGGGCGTGGGGTGGATCTTCAGCTGACGATCGAGGGTACCGTCGCGGCGGCACAGGTAGCTGACATTGTAGAGTTCGTCATCCTCGACGATGGGCATAGACCCGGCAATGATATTGATGTTGTAACTCACGGCCAGACGGGAAATCTCGGCGCAGATCTGCTCGGTAAAGGTGGCCAGGTACCAGATGGCATCGATCGAGTTCTGGTGCTCCTCCAGCCCCATCAGCGGCGCATTGAAAAACTCGGGGAACAGCGCCACATCACACTTGTAGTCGGACAGCGCGTCGACAAAATACTCCACCTGCTGGAGCAGTTCTTCCACATTCTGGAAGGAGCGCATCTGCCACTGCACACAACCCACCCGTGCGGTTTTCTTGCGGGCGCCGATCAGTTTGGGGTCGCTGGGGTTGTAGTAAATATTGTGCCACTGCAACAGGGTGGCATAGCCTTTTGACTGCTTGTCCTCCGGCAGGTAGGCACTCAATACGCGCCGCACCTCAAAGTCATTGGAGAGCTGGAAGGTCAGGGTCGGGTCGTAAATATCCTTGCTTTTGACCTGCTCGATATACTCAAACGGGGTCAGCTCATGGGCATATTTCTGGTAGTTGGGAATGCGCCCGCCAGCGATGATGGACTTCAGGTTGAGATTGCGGCACAGCTCCTTGCGGGCTTCGTAGAGACGGCGCCCCAGGCGCAGGCCGTGGTACTCGGGATCGACAAACACATCCACACCGTAGAGCACATCGCCGTTGGGATCGTGGGTGGTGAGATAGGCGTCGCCAGTAATTTCCTCGTAGGTGTGCTGGTCGCCGAACTGGCCGTAATCGACAATCACCGCAAAGGCCGCAGCCACCACCCGGCCACTGTCTTCGATACAGATCTGTCCCTCGGGAAACATGGCGAGCTGGGCCATAAATTTCTTCCGCGTCCAGGGGCCGCCCACCTGCGCGTACACCACAGCCATGATCGCCTTGATGTCGTCATAATCCTCCGCCACCACATGGCGCAGTTTGAAATGGTGTTCGGCGCCGCTGTCGTCGGCGCTGATCTTGTCGTTCACTGGTTCCATTCAATATCTCCGCAAATTGCCTTGGGTGGTGTTCATCATAACGGCCTGTGCCAGCGGTAGCGAGATTTACACCGCTGGTCAGTGCGACGGCCACTGTCAAAGAACTGACATTTTCCCGACCTAAGCTTGCGCCATCCTCCGCGTTGACTGGAAACTGCACATGAACACCACCAAGACCGAGCAAAAAGCTATTACCGACGGGATTCTCGCCGATCTGTTCTGGAAGCTGCGGCTGCAAATGGAATCCCACAACGGCACCACCCTCGATATCCACCGCCTGCGCAAGGATACCCAGTACCGCGACAGCGCACTGAGCCAGGCAACCGCCAGCGGTGACAGGGAGCTCAAAGCCCTGGCGACGGCAATCCGCCAACGTCTTGTCCAGTTGAGCAGTGACAGCACCCGCAGTGAGCGAGACAGCGCACCCACCTCCCGTTTCGCTGCGCTGGCTGCAGCCGGTGCAGCAGTGGTTGTGCTGATAGTAGCGGCTTTTTTCCTGCTGCCACTGAATCCCGACAGCGCGCCGGAAATGCCCCTCACTAGCAGCGCAGCAAAGGCACGCAGCGGTGATGACAAGGCTAATCCCGTGGCCGCACCGCGCACCCTGTTCCGTATCCACGGCTCCAACACGGTCGGCGAAAAGCTGGCACCGGCCCTGGTCAAGGAATATCTGGGTTCAATTGGCGCCACGGATATCGCCATTCGCACCACTGAAACCAGTGTGGAGAATTACATTACCGCCCTTCTCAAGGGCGAGCCGGTGCAGGTTGAAATGCACGCTCACGGCTCCACCACCGCGTTTGTGGACCTGGCCGCGGGCAGCACCGATATCGGTATGTCGTCGCGCAGGATCAAAAGCGAAGAGGTGGAGGAGCTCAAACCCACACTCGGCGACCTCAGCAAGCTCAGCGCCGAACACATCCTCGCCCTCGACGGGCTGGCGGTGATTGCCCATCCGGCCCTGCCCTTTGATGAACTTGACGCCAGCACCATCGCGCGCCTGTTTGCCGGGGAAATCACCAACTGGCAGGAGGTTGGCGGCCCGGACCTGGCGGTTCAGGTCATGGCCCGCGACGACAACTCCGGTACCTGGGACTCGTTCCTGTCCATGGTCCTCAAACCCCAGGGCAAGCAACTGGCCGCCAATGCCGGACGCTATGAATCCAGCCAGGAACTGTCGGATACCGTCGCCGCCACCGAGGGGGCCATCGGTTTTATCGGCTTGCCCTATGTGCGCCAGGCCAAACTGGTGGCTGTATCCGACAGCGAAGACGCCCTCGCAGTGCTGCCCAATCCGTTTACCGTGAGCACCGAGGATTACCCCCTGGCGCGCCGCCTCTACCTGTACCTGCCCAGCCGCGCCGCCAATCTCGAAGCGCGGCGTTTTGTCGAATTCGCCCTGGCCGAAGCCGGTCAGCAGGTAGTCAACAGCGTTGGCCTGGTGTCCCAGAACATCACCACCAGCAAGCCGGTGCCGCTGCCGGACATGCCGCCGCGCTACGCCGAAGTGACCGGCGAAGCCGAGCGTCTGTCCCTCAACTTCCGCTTTGAATTTGGCAGCGACAGTCTCGATAACAAGGGCCAGCGCGACATCCAGCGTCTGGTGAGCTACCTGCTGGACAACCCCGGTCGCCGGGTCATGTTGCTGGGCTTTACTGACAGCGTTGGCAACCCCACCACCAACCTCGAATTGTCACAAACCCGCGCTGAACTGGTGAGCCGCCAGTTTATGAAATCCGGGGTATTTCCCTCCCTGGTGGCGGGCTTCGGCGATGCCGTGCCGGTGGCCTCCAATGACACCGAGGAAGGCCGCAACCGCAACCGCCGGGTTGAGGTCTGGGTTATCTGAGTTTTCAGGCCTGGCCCGCAAGCTGGCAACAAACAATGCCGACACTTGAGGTCGGCATTGTTTGTTGTGGGGGTTAATAGACCATAATAGCGTCACACCCCTGCCCGTGCCCTGCCCCATGGATAACGAATACAGCCTGCTGCTCGACCACTTTGCCAATATCGGTCTCGCCCTCGCACTGGGTCTGCTGGTGGGCAGTGAACGTGGCTGGCGCGAACGGGGCCAGGCCGAGGGCACTCGCGTTGCCGGGATTCGCACTTTCACCCTGGTGGCACTGCTCGGCGCAGTGGTGGCCGCCGGAGCCGGTGCCCTGCCGCTGCTTCACCGCTGGCTGATCTCCAGCCTCGTTTTTTTGCCCCTGGCGCTGCTGCTGATCGTCGGGTTCCACCAGTCGGCACAGCACAACGGCAATGTCAGTATCACCAGCTCGACCGCCGCCCTGCTGACCTACTGGCTGGGGGTCCTGCCCGCCTTTGACATGGCTCTGCCAGCCGCAGCCTGCGCAGTGGTCATCGCCCTATTGCTGCATCTCAAGGAAACACTGCACCGCCTGCTGACCGTACTGGATGAGGGCGAACTGCTGGGGGCGCTGCAGTTCCTGCTGGTATCGGTGGTGTTCCTGCCGCTGTTGCCCAACCGGGGATTTGGCCCCTGGCAAGCCCTCAACCCCTATCAGCTGTGGTGGATGGTGGTGCTGATCTCGGGCCTGTCGCTGCTGGGCTACTTTGCCATGCGCATCAGCGGCCCTCGCAAGGGAGTGCTGCTGACATCCCTGACCGGCGGCCTGGTGTCGTCCACGGCTGTCACCCTCAGCCTGTCGCGCATGCACGCCGGGATCCGCAACCCGTCGATGGTTGCGGCCGGTATCCTGCTGGCTTGCGCCACCATGTTTGCCCGTGTCCTGGTAGTGGTTGCGGTGCTGAATGCCGGCCTGGTGATGCCCCTGCTGTTACCCATCGGGATTGGGATTGTGACCCTGCTGGTGGCGGGATGGCTGCTGTGGCGCACCGGCGACCATAGCAGTGCGGGCAACAACCCCGAGGTGCACAACCCCTTTCAGTTGATTCCGGCCCTGCAATTTGCTGCCCTGCTGGCCCTGGTAATGCTGGCGGCAGAGGCTCTCCAGCACTGGTTTGGCACTAGCGGACTCTATGCGCTGTCGGTCTTCACCGGACTGGCCGATGTGGACGCCATTGTGCTGTCACTCAGTCCCAAGGCTGGAGGTGCTCTGGCGCAAACCGTCGTGGTGCTGTGCATCACTCTGGCGGCTGCCACGAATACAGTAATGAAGGGGCTCTACTGCAGGGTTATCGCCGGGCCAGAGGTGGGCTGGAAGGTGCTGGGGCCGACCCTGTTGAGCGCGGCTCTGGTGCTGGCAGCTGCGCTGGCGGCATCGACATTCAACCTGTAGCAGC
>LADM01000099.1 GCA_000961645.1 Gammaproteobacteria bacterium BRH_c0
GCAGCAGTTGCTCGGGTGGGATAGAGGGACGACCTGTCTGGGAATACATGCCATCAAAGAAAGGTTCGAGCTGCAGTAAGGCCTTATCAATGACTTTCCGCATTTGACGGATAGGGTGATGCGTCGGAATGCGGGATTCCAGGTCAACATAGCTGAACATGGATGTCTGGAGAGTCACTTCGCCGCGCATAGTTATTGCTCATCGAAATTTGTTCTGTGTATTATCCCATATCAGGGGTTTTTCAACAGCCTGCTAATGGTTAATAGACAACGCCACAAATGAAATAACAAAGAACAGTTGCTGTTTTTTGCTGCTTGTTCAAATCATGGCGAGCAGTTGATGGCGCAACCCACGATAAAGATATTGCTTGGGCAATAAATTTATCTGTTGCGAACTACTTGGTTTTTTACGAAGGCATTTAGTTCCAGAATTTTTAGGAATGGATGTTGTGGAACAGCCTCACAACAGTACGCTGAAGGCCGCGAGTGATGGGGAATGCAACAGGCAGCATTGCAGAACACCTTGCGTAGCGTGCATCAGACGCGTCGTATCAGACGATAATCCGGTTCCAGTTGCCGTATGAACCCTTCACTGGCCCGCGCGGAATGCTGCACACCAGGATCAGCACCGCAAGCGCCAGGGTTGCCACCAGGGCCACCAACTCGGCCTCGAGAACAAAGGCGCAGATCAGCAGTGCCACACCCAGGAAGATGTTCACCAGCCGCAGGGGGCGCGCCACCTCCGCCAGAGCAGTTACCGACAAGGTAATTAGCAGTGCTCCTATCAGGTGATGGGCATCGGCCAGCGCACCCTCCACGCCGAACAAAATTCGACTCAGCATCAGCACACCACCTGTGACAATACAGCCGATCAACCACCATGACCACCTGACACCGCCACTGAAGATTTGCCTGGCCGCTTTTAACGGGGATATCTCAAAACTATCGGCAGCGCTTTTTTGTACGCTGCCTTCATCGGTGTCACCAAAGATAAAGGCCCGCAGCAGGGAGTGGCCCTGACGCTTGCGGCGCAGCAGAAACTGACCGGTGGCCACCAGCTCGTCAACGGAAAAAGGAATCTGCAAGAGCATGGCAGTAGCGGCAATCAGGCACAGGGTGCACCAGGTATCGAGCAGGATCGGCTGGATAATAATGAAGGTAATAGACACCGCCCCCAATGGCACGATGAGAATACCGAACAGGACCGTCAGCCAGGGCATGGTTCGCCAGCGCCGCTCGGAACCGGCAACACCGACAAGGATTTCCAGTAAATACACCAGTGCGCCGACACCGGCATCGGGCACAGGCCATGCCTCGGAAATCGACGACGTGGTGATTTCCTCGCTACCGTTCTTGCCATCACCCGGCAATGCCCCGGCAAAAAATGGCTCCCACAAGCCGTCCACATGGCCGAGTTGGTAGGCGGCCATATAGCTGGAAATAAAAAATCCGATAAATGCCAAAACAATAATAGGCAAGCGCTGGAACCAACTGGATGGCGAGTACTGCCAGCCGGGGGGAATAATCGGCCCGGTCATGGCCGCCAGCGGCGACACCCCGGGGGCAGGCCGCAGCAATACCGAAAAGCCGACCACCAGGCATCCCACCAGGGTGCCGTTGAGATAGGCCGAGGGCTGCGGTGCCCACAACAGCAGGGGCGCTGACATGACCCAGATACCCACCGCGGCGGTGGCCCAGCGCGCTGCGGGCAAGCGCCAGGACAGAGATAAAAAGGCCAGCACAACAATCGCACAACCGGCGAGGATGTCGCTGTAAACCATGGCTGTGGATTGATAGTCGAGACGCACAACGGACATGATCAGCCAAAAGCCGAGGCCGATATTGAACATATGCCCCCACAGGTTGCGGGCGTGCTCGTCGCGATACCATTTTTCGTGGCGACGCCGCAGGTTCTCCGGCTTGTCGGTTTTTTCCTCTGCATCGAGTATCCAGTCCGGTGGACTGATCCCGTTGCGCTGATACCAGGCAACCGGATCCTTTTTGAGGTGCTCCACCATGGCGGGCAGTTCATCGCCTATAAAATGGCGGGGCTTCCAGTCGAGCAGCTGTTTGGCGCTGCTGATATCCAGGGCATAGTGGTCGGAAGAGAGGTCGATCATAAAAGGCTTGATAAACGGCTTTTCACCGTGGTCCAGCACGTCGGGCACTACCGGCTCGGCCTTTTCCTGAACCCAGGCTCCCGCCTTGGCAACAGACTCCGGCAGGACAAAGGTGCTCCATTGCTCCTCGCCGTGAAGCAGATACCCCAGCCTGTCCTGCAGCTCTTTGTAGCTCATCACCGCGGACTCCCCGGCCAGCAGGGTACAGTCAGGTGGCATCTCGCCGCGCCTGTCGACACAGCGTTTGAAAACCTCCAGCATGTCTTCCAGATGAATAAACGCCTGGCCGGCATCCAGATCGCCGGAGTACAGGTGGGCTTTCATGTCGCGTTCATAGATGCGGGCAATCTGGTGAGTCAGTGTAGGGACGGCGCTGGCTTCGTCGTAGAGGCCCGCCAGGTGCAGCAAGGTGTAGGGAATGCGCTCGCCGTACTGCCGAATCACCTCTTCCGTTTTGGCCTTTGACTCCGGGTAGGCCCAGCCGGGAGCCAGGGGAGTGCTTTCCGTCACGTACTCCCCCGGTGAGACCGGCTTGTGAACCAGCATGGTGCCCGAATAGATAAAACGCTCAACCTGAAAAGGTTCGAGTGCATCAAGCAGGCGCCTGGTACCCTCGACATTAACTTTTTCATACAAGGGCGATTTAACGCCAGTGAAGTCAAAATAGGCGGCCAGGTGAATAACCGCCGCAATGTGGTCGCCATGCTCGCGACGCAATTCATTAAATGCCAGACGCAGCGAATCCGCCGAGGTGAGATCAGCGACGATATCGCATTTATCGGGCTCCAAATCCAGGCCCACAACCTGATAGTCAGCCCTGAGCTTTTTTGTCAGGGCTGTGCCGATATTGCCACCCGCCCCGGTAATAACCACGATGGGTTTACCGGTTGATTTGGTTTTATGCGCTGATTTTTTTCCGCTATTGTTGATAAGGATTCCTCCCCAGACATTTTCTGTCGAAGGCTGCAGCAGGCTTTATGCAGCCATTCATCGCGATAGCGTTGGTTACTTATCCTCGACACACAGAGAAAAGACTAGTTCCAAATCCGACCATATTCCAACCAGGGATAAACTCAGCCAGTGGCTTCAAGCTGCGCAATCAGGGTTTTGCAGAAAGGCTGCAGATCTGCCGGTTTGCGCGACGTGATCAGATTTCCGTCCCGGACTACGGCCTCATCGACCCAGTGGGCGCCAGCATTGACCAGGTCAGTGCGCACCGAGGGCCAGGATGTCATGCGGCGATCCTTGACCACAGCGGCTTCGATCAATAACTGCGGGCCGTGACAGATGGCCGCCACGGGTTTTCCTGTGGCGCAAAAATCCGCGACCAGGTTCACCACAGGCTTGTTGATGCGCAACTGATCCGGCGAGTAACCACCGGGAATCAGCAGGGCGCAGTAATCGGCGCTGTTCACGCTCTGTGCGTTTTTGTCTGTGACTATTCTGTGACCTTTTTTGCCAGTCAGGTGTTGCCCCGATTCGGTGCCGACGAATTCACAGCGAAAGCCGGCAGCAACAAGGCTATCGACCGGCACGGTCAATTCGCTGTCTTCAAAATCATTGGCAACAACAACTGCCACACAATGATCTGCGGTATGTTTGATGTCAGACATAAATCCTCCGATCAGTGAATTCGCAATTCAGTACTCTCTTTGGAGGCGATATATCTGGTCAGATTCCCTTTATGGCAAAAAAATCCAGGGCTACTTCAAAGCTGCACAGCAAGGAACTCAGCCTGAGCGCCCCTGTCTACACATCACGGCCTGAGTTATTGCGCATGGCTTGAGGTTGCGCATGGCTTGAGCGGGGGGTCGTGAAGCATTCTGAAGGATCGGGGATACAATAATGAACTGCAAATCCATGCTCCATCATCAGCAGACCATTGCCTCCGGTTATCTACCGTTGAGAATCACTGTGTTTGCCGATAAATGCGCAGCGGGCACACGGGCCCTGGTGTGTCTGGCGAAGGGGCCGCCACGGCAGGATGAACTGCACGCCATGTGGGCCATGGAAATGGATGCCGAGGCCTGTTGCTGGACCTGGCTGGATGGAAACAGGCTACAGGTTCGCTGTTATCACGCGGGCATACCCATCGAATTTTGCGGCCACGGCTTGCTGGCCAGTGCCTACGCCTGGCGGCACTGCCACTGGACTGCCGGTGCTGTGCAATCTGCCACACAATCCTACCGGGTCAGTGACAGTGCCGATGGCAGTCTGTGGCTACACTGCCCGCGCATTGCCACACAACCGGCAGAGGAGCCAATTCCCCCTACCTGGTTCGATCACCCGCCCTGTGCCAGCGCCCTGGCCGGGCCGGATAACGGTTACTGGATCCTGCGCTGGCCCGACGGCTTCGACATCGCGACTTTGCAACCGGATCTGGCACAGATTTCACACTGCACCCGGCGGGCCATCATTGCCACCGCAAGCAACCCGCTGAGCGATGGCGCTTACCGGGTAAGCCTGCGCTATTTTGCCCCCCAATACGGCAACCCCGAAGACAGTGTGACAGGCTCCGCCTGTGTGGTGCTGGCAGATTACTGGCGACAGCCACAACTGGTACTGCAACAGCGTTCTCTGCGGGGTGGCACTATCGAGGCGCAACTCAACGGCGACAGCGTTGCTATCAGTGGCCAGCTGGCCATGGAGACCATTCCCTGGAGGCACTCGTCATGAAAACACAGGAACCCTTTGTCGACGGGATCATTGCAGAGCCTCTTCACAGAGAGCCGCTTGATAATGAGTTGCTTGATATCGATGCGCGCGTTAACGGCAATTCAGTAACCGCAAAGCCCATTGCACCGGCCGTTGATGACGGGGATTCATACACCGCCGCCACAGGGCTGACCCCGGCCACAATTGCCGCACAATTCCAGCGTGTCAGGGCCAATTCCATCGCCCTCTGTGAGCCCCTGGAGCTGGAGGATTATGGTCTGCAGGCCATGGCCAGCACCAGCCCGCCCAAATGGCATCTGGCCCATACCACCTGGTTTTTCGAAACCTTTGTACTGGTGCCATATATCCACAATTACCAGCGCTGGCACCCGGCTTTCGAGCATCTTTTCAACTCCTATTACAACGGTATCGGCACGCCGTTCAGCCGACCGCAGCGCGGCTTGCTGTCACGCCCCTCGGTCAGCGAGGTGATGGAATACCGGCGCGCCATTGACGAGCGCATCCTGACCCTGCTCGAGTCCAGCCAGACCCTTGGCAGGAACATCCTGGAAACCATCGAGCTTGGTCTTCACCATGAGCAGCAACACCAGGAATTGCTGCTGACCGATCTCAAGTACAGCTTCCACGTCAATCCGCTACAACCGGCCTACCGTGCATCCAGGCGGCCAGCGGAAGTGACCCAGGCCGAACCGGAAGATCCCTGGGTTGCCTTTGAGGGCGGTGTGGTGGAGGTGGGGGCCGAAGGTCAGGGCTTTTGTTTCGACAACGAGACGCCCCGTCACCGCCAGTATCTCGAACCGTTCTGCCTGGCGTGGAGGCCGGTGAGCAACAGCGATGTGCTGGCCTTTATGGCGGACGGCGGCTACCAGCGTCCCGAACTGTGGCTGGCCGATGGTTGGGATCTGGTGCAGCGGGAACGGCTCACCGCCCCCCTCTATTGGCAGCGCAGCGACAACGGCTGGCGCCATTTTACCCTGGCGGGCCAAGTGCCCCTGGTGGCCAACCAGACAGCCTGTCACCTGAGCTATTACGAGGCCGATGCCTATGCCCGCTGGGCATGGGCGCGACTGCCCACAGAAGCGGAGTGGGAACACGCCGCCAAAAGCCAGGTTGTAGCGGGTAATTTTATTGACACAGGGCAATGCCATCCTGACGTGGCGGTCAGCAGCAGTCCGCTGGCGCAGCTGTTTGGCGATGTCTGGGAGTGGACTTCCAGCAGTTACTCACCCTATCCCGGCTATGCACCGGCAGCAGGCGCCATCGGCGAATACAACGGCAAATTCATGTGCAACCAGATGGTGCTGCGCGGTGGCTCCTGCGTCAGTGATCGGGCGCATATACGCGCCACCTATCGCAATTTTTTCTATCCCGCTGACCGCTGGCAATTTTCCGGGTTGCGTTTGGCGCGATCCCGATAACTGACCATCTGTCCACAAACACACGTCGACAATGACAAGCCGTCAAGAAGAAGACCTGGAAATAGAGGGAAAGCACCATGGATACAGTACGCACCTTCACTGAGCCATCGCACGCACTGGCGCTGTCACCGCGCCTGTTCTTTTATCAACAGCCACAGGCGCAGGAGGACGTACTGGGAGAGCTTTTACAGGGGCTCAGGCAAACACCTCGCGCCATTGCCCCCAAGTTTTTCTACGACGCCACGGGTGCCGCGCTATTCGACCGCATCACTCTGACACCGGAGTATTACCCCACCCGCCTCGAACGCCAGATCTTCAGTACCCACGGCGCAGAGATAGCCCGCGCCGTGGGTACCGAGCGGGTGCTGATCGAACCTGGCAGTGGCAGCAGTGAGAAGGTCGGCCTGCTGCTCAATGACCTGAAGCCCTGCGCCTATGTGCCTGTGGAAATCACCGAAACCCACCTGCTGACGGCCTCCCGCAAACTGGTGGAGGAATATCCCTGGCTCGAAGTGCACGCCGTATGCACCGACTACAGCGACGGTATCGAGGTGCCGCCGGAGGTGCCCGCAGGTCGGCGCCTGCTGTTTTTTCCCGGTTCCACCATCGGCAATTTTGAGCCTGCGCAGGCACGGCTTTTCCTGGCGCAACTGCACAAGGCCTGCGGCAAACAGGGTTCACTGCTGATTGGTGTCGATCTGCGCAAGGACACGGCAACCCTCAATGCCGCCTACAACGACGGGGACGGCATCACCGCACGCTTCAATCTCAATGTCCTGGAGCATATCAATCGCCTTGCCGACGGAGATTTCAGCACCGACAATTTCCGCCACCTGGCGTTCTTCAATGAAACGGCAAGCCGGGTAGAAATGCACCTGGAAAGCTGTTGTCAGCAAACCGTCAGCCTCGCCAGCGAAACCTTGTCCCTGCGCGCCGGTGAGCGGATTCACACCGAAAACTCCTACAAATATACCGTCGAGGGCTTTCAGGCCCTGGCGGCAGATGCGGGTTTCAAACCCAGGCAGACCTGGCTTGACCCTTCGGGTTGGTTCAGTGTGCATTTGCTGGATGCAAGATCCCTATGATGTCGAACGCGCAAGGGCATTTACCTCACGCCCTGCAACCCGCAAACATTGGTGTCGCGTTGTCGGCAATCATCGTGAATTCGCCAGCGCCAGAAGTGTTGGCTGGATTATGAAACAGGCAAAAAAAGCCCCTTCCGCTGCGAAGGGGCTGTTGATCTTTCAGCCGGGAATCACTCAGGGAATATTGTGCACCAGCGTGGTGATGCTATCCGCTTCAAAGACTTTACCTTCGAACAGATCGATGTCCACCTCTCCCTGGACTCTCACCACATCGCCTGCTTCCACTTTCTGGTAACCCTCGCCGTCGACGGGATTGTAGGGCATATCATCGACTTCGACTGTCATCAGGCGGGCGCCGGTGTTGAGGGTAAACTCCTCCTCCGCCACGTCGACATTGCTGACAGTTCCTGTTATCAATGTCTGGCCCATCAAGGGAGTGACGTCATACAGGTAATAGCTGACCGGATCTTCTTCGTCCACAGCACTGGCGTAAAAGGTGGTGCCGATGTTCTTCACATAGACACTGCTGGCTTCAATGGTAGTCATTTCATAAAAGTTGTCATCGATCCGCCCGTTGACCACCACCTCGTCGCCTTTCAGCAGCTTGTAGGCGTCGGCGTCCCGGTCGCCATCATCCATTTCCACCGTCACGGTGCTTGGGCCATAGTCGAGTTCGAACTGGTTGGGTGAGATGGAGTCAACCGTGCCGGTAAGCGTTATCCAGGTGTCGTCTGGCGCCAGATAGGGGTTCTGCGCAAGTGCTGGCAAGCAAAACAGGGCGACGGGGAAAAAAAGCAAAAAACGCATTGGTGTTTTCATCAGATCCTCCACATGGTTTGTTGGTAGCCAGGTGAAAGCAGAGGCGACAGGGCCACCCACCATCGCCACTGCTCTGGGCCGGTTAGCAGGCCCTGGGTCAGCTTATAAAAGCTGCGGATCGTAATCCTGCGACTTGTCGACATCGGCGGCTTTCATGTCGACCGCGAGAGAGCCATCGTCCTTGATCGTGACTTTTGATGCCCGCACGGTACGCAGGTCTTCATCAATCAGTGCTTGCGGATTCATTTCCACCACGTAATGGGTGACCTTGCCGGTTTGGGGATGGACAAGAATGTCATCCACCTCTCGCACTGCACCATCAGAGAATTTAACATCGCTGCCAATCAGACGGCTTACCAGGCGATTGCGTGCCTCGCCTCTGGTGAGGGTCAGCTGATCGCGGGGCAGACCGACATCGGCATCCTTGATGACCAGGTTCACGCCGCCGGAATAGTCATCGTCAAGATCCACCGCAGAGTAATTGACAAAGCCGTCCTCAGTGGCATAAAAGCTGTAGGGATAGGGTACTTCAAAAAGCACATACTGAACGGCTGTGCCTTCCGTGTTGAGGATCAGATCCTCCGTCCGCCCCACTTGATTAAACCTGTTCCTGATGTCGCCTGCGAGAATCTCGTCGGCGGGAACCGCCTCTGCACGCATCTCTGCCCAGTCGCGCATGGTGTCCTGTTTTTTAGCGCTTTTTGTGTCGGCCATGGCCAGTGTGGGCCCAGCCGAGAGGGCAGACGCCAATGCGGTCATAGCCAGATATTGAATGGGTTTTTTCGTCAGTATCATCTTTTTACCTCCTGTAATGGTGTGTGAAAGTTTTTCAAAATATGGATTTTATTTATAGAAAAATCCTAGAAGTGACAGTGCATAAAGTCAAACCGGATAATAGTAAATCGCTCTGAATGGGTTTGGATGAGAAATGCTTAATAGCGTTTTTACACTGCTATTTATGCTTTTTACCAATTGTATTTTTCGGTGAGAAGACGCCGAAAAATATTTTCGGCGCGTTAAAAAATAATGACCGATTTCACCGGTTTAATTATTTTTTGGAATGTTGTTTTTAATTTGTTGTCACA
>LADM01000032.1 GCA_000961645.1 Gammaproteobacteria bacterium BRH_c0
AAAATGCTCACAAAATCCCCGCTTTGTCGACCACAAAAATTCATCCACGCTGTGCTTGCCGAGCCCGGGTGGTTGCAAGGTGTAGAAGAATGCACTGTTGTAAAGACTCAGCACCCGCTCGATCAGGGCCTCCGCCGACGGCGCCTCCTGCGCCCAGCGCTGCGCAGTCGCAACGGTTTGCGGATTGCTGCCCGGCGGCAGGCGTGTTTCCAGATACCGCCTTGTCGCGCTCAAACCGGCCACATCCATGGGCAATTGCGGCCATGAGCGCACCCTGTAGCTGCTGCGGCTGTTTACCGGGCGACGACTGAGCAGGTTGAAATCACGCAGCAGTCCCACATCTTCAGAACGGGGTTCCGGCAACTGCAGTGAGTACAGCCAGGTATTGCCGGTACTTTCAATGGTCACTTCGTAATCGATGGCTGCGCTGTTGACCTGCTCCTCCCGCTGCATCACACCGTCAAACCATTGCACCGCTGGCTGGGGATAACCCACCGGGCCGGTGCGGGTCCAGCTGCGGCCATCAAAATCGGATAACGTCATGCCGCGCCAGTAGAGCTGCTGGCGCGCCGGGATAGCACCCTCAAACTGCACCCGAAAAGCGATACGCGCCGAGCGACCCAGACGGGTGATGTCGCCGGGGCCAAGGCTGTCGCTCATCCCGGTTCGCGCTGAGCCACCCGGTCCGGGCACATCCCACAGCGGGCCAAGGCGCGGCAACACCAGAAAAACCGCCAGCATCAGGGGCAGCGCCTGGAGGACAATGGTGGCAGCGGTTTTCAGGGGCCGCAGTGCTCCCCGGTGCTGATCGGATTGGTTGATCCCCACCAGCCCGGCTGTGACCGCGGTCAGGGACACCAGCACCACCACCGCTGTGCTGAACTGCTGGTTAAACAGGCACAGGATCACCGCCACAAACAAACCCAGGTAAAGGGTAATCAGGGCATCGCGCTTTTGCTGCATCTCCAGCAATTTGAGGGCATAGGCGCTGACCAGCAGGCTCACCATGGGCTCCAGACCGGCCAGTGACCCGAAGGACAGCAACAACCCCGCCACACACACCAGCACCAGCAGCCACTTGAGGGATCGGCCCGGGGCGCCCCAGCGGGCGCGGTAAATCTGCACGCGCCAGAGGATGGCAATAGCGCAGGCCAGGGGCAGCCACAGGGGAAGATAGGGCAACAGGGGCAGCACAGAGGCGGCGAAGGCAATCAAAATCCACAGGCTGCCGTAGCGGGAAATCTGCCAGACCGGGATCACTGGCCGCCCTCCCCATTCCCCGACGGCGCCTGGAGTTCGAACAGGGCCAGGCTGGCAAGCAGCTGATCGCGATGGCGTGGGCCTTTATCCAGTGCGCTTTCACTGCCGGGCAGGCGCAGACCGTAGAGGTCACCCCCGGCACTCACCTCCAGCAGCCACTGGCACAGGCGCGACAAACGCGCCTCCCGGTCAAGCCCCGGAAACGCCTGCCAGTCGAGCCATTGACTGGTGCTCACCTGATCGCCGTAGTGCTTGCTCAACATACCGCGTCCGCGGGCAAGATGCTTCCAGGCCACCCGGTTGAGAGGCTCGCCGCTGCGGTATTTCTCCAGGCCGACAAAATCATCCACACCCTGGCCTCGAACCTCGGCAGTATCCCCCTGGACACCATCGAGCACCGCAACTGGTTGCCCCGGCAGCGGTTTGGGGTAAACCAGCCCCTGGCACGCTGGCAGCACATGGGTCCAGACACGGAACAGGCCGAGGGGATAATGGCTCTCCACGGTCAGGCGTCCCGGCAGCAGCCAGCCCCGACGGGAGGTGGGCACATACAGCATGGCCGTGGCTTCAGCGCCGGGGAGCGTCATGGTTACCGGCATTGAACCGGCAAAGGAGAAGGTCAGGTCATCGCGCATGCGGCGTTTGCCCTGCTGGCTGAGCTGCAATTCAACGCCGGCCTTTTGCCCGGCAAAGGTCGGCTCAACTCTCGTCACACGCAGGCGGATGCCGGAGAGGTTGGCGTAGCTGTGCATGATCGCCACCACAAACACCGCCCCCAGCAGGGCGGCAAAGGCAAAAATCAGATTGTTCTGGTAATTGGTGGCCACCAGCCACAGCAGCGCCACCACCCCCAGGTAGGCAAAGCCCGCTTTGGAAGGAAAAATAAAAATCCGCTTGAGGTCGAGGACAACAATTTGTTCCGCGGGGATGCGTTTGGCCAGCCAGTGGTTGAACCACCTGCGGTAGTAGTTCCGCACTGGCGTCAGGGGAGACATCAGAGGATATCGACGGCGGTCAGCACCTGTTGCACCAGGGCGCCGCCCTGGTGCGCGGTTTCACCTTGCAGCCGGTGCCCGGCGAGGGAGGGAAAGATCGCCTGGATGTCCTCGGGGATCACGTAGTCGCGTCCCTCGATCATGGCCCAGGCGCGGGCGCATTGCAGTAACGCCAGGGCGGCGCGGGGCGACAGGCCCGACTCAATGGCGCGGCTGGTACGGGTATAGGTGACCAGGCGTTGCAAATAATCCAGCACCGCCGGTGAGGCCTGGATACGGCCCACCGCGCTTTGCATGCTGAGCAGCTGCTCGAGACTGATACAGGGCTTGATCGTTGCCAGCTGCAGGCGCGGATCGCCGCCCTCCAGCATGCGGCGCTCGGCCACGGCATCGGGATACCCCAGAGAGATGCACAGAGCAAAGCGGTCCTGTTGCGATTCCGGCAGCGGGAAAGTGCCGCTCTGGGAGCCGGGATTCTGGGTGGCAATCACAAAAAAGGGCTTGGGCAGAGGCCGGGTTTCACCCTCGATGGTGACCTGACCTTCGGCCATGGCCTCCAGCAGGGCGCTCTGGGTCTTTGGCGTGGTGCGGTTGAGTTCGTCAGCCACCAGCAGCTGGCAGAAAATCGGGCCGGGGTGGAAGCGGAAGGATTTCAGTTCCGACTCGTAAATGGAGACCCCGAGAATATCCGCCGGCAGCAGGTCACTGGTGAACTGGATGCGGTTGTAGCTCAACCCCAGGGCATTGGCCAGACCGTGGGCCAGGGTGGTCTTGCCCATGCCAGGCAGGTCTTCGATCAGCAGGTGGCCGCGGGCCAGCAGGCAGGCCAGGGAGAGGCGAATCTGCTTTTCCTTGCCCAGCAGCACCCGGCCCACGGCGGCAACAATGGCTTCCAGCATCCGGTGGTGGCCTGTAGGGTGAAGGGGTGCGGTCATGGTGAGAGCCTGGTCTGAAGTCTGAAGTCTGATGCCAAGATGGAACGCAAAGGTGAAGTCGCTGTGGCAGTTGGAATTACCTGGATATTTGAGTGTGGGCTCTTGCGTCAGACTTCAGACTTCGGACGCTTCGCCCCATCAAGCCCCCTACTCAAATCAGCCTGAATATCCTCAATATCTTCCAGCCCAACAGATATGCGAATGAGATTCTGGGTAATACCGGATTGCTGGCGCTCCTCTTCGGAAAGCCGCCCGTGGGTGGTGGTGGCGGGATGGACGATGGTGGATTTCACATCACCCAGGTTGGCCGTCAGGGACAGTATGCGAGTGCTGTCGATAACCTGCCAGGCTTCTTCCCTGCCACCCGTCACCGTGAATGACAACACGCCGCCAAAGCCGCGCTGCTGTTTGCGGGCGATTTCATGGCCGGGGTGATCCGCCAGGCCGGCATAGAACACCTGCTCCACCGCAGCCTGCTGTTGCAGCCACTGGGCCAGGGCCATGGCATTGGCCGAGTGGGCATCCATGCGCAGGCGCAGGGTTTCGAGGCCTTTGAGAAACACCCAGGCATTGAAGGGGCTCATGGTGGGGCCGGCGGTGCGCAAAAAAGTCAGCACATCCGTCATCAGCGCGGCACTGCCCAGCACCACACCACCCAGGCAGCGGCCCTGGCCATCAAGGTATTTGGTGGCGGAGTGAATGATGATATCGGCGCCAAACGCCAGGGGCTTTTGCAGCGCCGGGGTACAAAAACAGTTATCCACCGCCAGCAGCGCATTGTTGCTGTGGGCAAGGTCAGCGAGTGCCTGTATATCGGCGATCACCGCCAGGGGATTGGACGGCGTTTCAACAAACAACAGCCTGGTGTTGGGTCGCAGGGCTGCGGCCCAGGCGGCCATATCCGCCAGGGGGACAAAAGTGGTCTCTACCCCGAACTTGGACAGTTGCTTGGTAAACAGATTGGTGGTGGTGCCAAACACTTCCCGGGCGCACAACACATGGTCGCCACTCTTGAGGTGGGCCATGCACAGGCTGAGGATGGCGGCCATGCCAGAGGCGGTGGCCACTGCCTGCTCGGCACCTTCGAGGGCGGCGATGCGCTGCTCGAACATGCGCACGGTGGGGTTGGTGTAACGGGAGTAGACATTGCCCGGCTGCTCACCGGCAAAGCGGGCGGCGGCCTCTGCGGCATTGGCAAACACATAGCTCGAGGTGGGAAAAATCGCCTCGGCGTGCTCCCCTTCCGCCGTGCGGGTCTGCCCGGCGCGGATCGCCAAGGTATCGATACCCGCGCCAAACAATGGATCGTCAAGTGTCATCAATGCACCCCTGAACCGGAATTGTGCAGCCCCACTACCTCGGGACGGCTCTGCCCTTCACGGGCCATCTTGGCCGAATCGTTGCGCTCACTGGCCAGGTTGTGGAGATAGTGTTCGTCTACATCGCCGGTAATATACTCACCGTTAAACACCGCGCAGTCAAAACGCTTGATGGCGCTGTTGCCCTCGCGGGCGCTCTCGATCAGGTCTTCGAGATCCTGATACACCAGCCAGTCGGCGCCGATAATCTCTGCCACCTCTTCCACCGTATGGCCGTGAGCTACCAGCTCCTTGGCGGAGGGCATGTCGATACCATAGACATTGGGGTAGCGCACCGGCGGTGCTGCCGAGGCCATATACACCTTGTTGGCACCGGCATCGCGGGCCATCTGGATGATTTCCCTCGAGGTGGTTCCACGCACGATGGAGTCGTCCACCAGCATCACATTCTTGCCCTGGAATTCGAGTTTCACCGGGTTGAGTTTTTGCCGCACCGAGCGCTTGCGCTCTTTCTGGCCGGGCATGATAAAGGTGCGGCCAATGTAGCGGTTTTTCATAAAACCTTCGCGAAATTTAACCCCCAGCACTTCGGCCATGGACTGGGCGGAGACGCGGCTGGTATCCGGTACCGGAATGATCACGTCAATATCGTGGTCGGGGTTGATGGCGAGGATTTTTTCCGCCAGTTTTTCGCCCATACGCAGGCGACATTTGTAGACAGCGATGTCGTCGATGATGGAATCGGGGCGAGCGAAATAGACATGCTCGAAGATACAGGGCACCAGTTCCGACTGGTCGGCGCACTGGGCGCTGTGGAAATGACCGTCCACGTCGATATAGATGCCTTCGCCGGGCGCCACATCGCGCACCAGCTTGAAACCCAGCACATCGAGCGCGACGCTTTCTGAGGCCACCATGTACTCGGTGCCTGCCGGGGTTTCACGGGTGCCAAACACCAACGGGCGGATACCGTGGGGATCGCGGAAGGCAAATACCCCGTAGCTGGCAATCATGCCCACGGCAGCATAGGCGCCCTGGCAGCGGCGGTGAACGCGCTTGATGGTGGAGAATACGTCGTTGGGTTCCGGCTTCATCTTGCCCTGCAGTTGCAGTTCATGGGCGAAGATATTGAGCAGCACTTCGGAATCGGAATCGGTATTCACATGGCGCAGGTCCGACATGAACAGGTGCTTCATCAGATCCTCGGCATTGGTCAGGTTGCCGTTGTGGGCAAGGCAAATACCGTAGGGTGAATTCACATAAAACGGCTGCGACAAGGCCGGGCCGGAACTGCCCGCCGTGGGGTAGCGCACATGGCCAATCCCCATGCTGCCCTCAAGACGCGCCATATGGCGGGTGTGGAAAACATCCCGCACCAGCCCCACATCCTTGCGCTGGTTGATACGACCGTCCTTGCAGGTCATGATTCCGGCGGCGTCCTGTCCGCGATGCTGCAACATGGTCAAGGCGTCATAGAGCCCCACGTTTACGTCACTTTTGCCCACAATGCCGACGACGCCACACATAATTTGTACCCTTAAAACAGCGACTTGAAAAAACCCAGAACCTGCTGCGCAAAATCCACAGTCCAGTTCTCGAAACGCAAAAAATGGGGGATGAGGGTGGACTGGTGCCACCAGGCATCCTCGGTTACGGGCACCACGCCCGGCACCAGAATCAACAGGGCCATAATGATCACCACACCGCGCAGGGCGCCAAAGATCATACCCAGCAGCCGGTCGGTTCCTCCCAGGCCGGTGGTTTTGACCAGCTGCCCAAGCAGGTAATTAACGATAGAACCGGCAATCAGCACCCCGAAAAAAATCGCCACCCAGGCAGAGATATAGCGCAGGGAAGGTGTCGGGACAATCTCGCTGAACCAGACCCCGCCCTGCAAATAGAACATGGATGCGGCAATAAAGGCCGCCGCCCAGACCACCAGGGACATGGCTTCGCGGACAAAACCCCGCACCAGGCTGATCACAACAGAGAGGCCGAGAATTGCGCAAATGGCCCAGTCGGCCCAGTTCATAGCCATGTATCGTTCACCTTGGGATCGCTGACCGGAGCGCCAGCCCCGTCTTCAGGGGGTGCATTCTAGCAGAGTTGCCGTAGTGGGTCAGGGTTCGAAATGCCGCACCATGGACTCTACGTTGAACTGCTTGTCGATAGCGGCTTTATCCCCGACTGCACGGCTGTGCAGGCTGACGGGGCCGACAAACACGCGATAGGTGGTACTGCCCTGGGCCTCGGCGCTGCGCACATAGGATTTGTAGCCTGCCGCGAGCAGTCGCCCGTTGAGCTCATCCGCCACTTTCCGGTCGCGGAAGCTGGATACCTGAATCACCCAGGCCTGCAGTGTATTGTCGGACAGGGCCGGGCGCTCCTCTTTGGCAGCCTGACCTGGCGCTGCGCTTGTGGCAGCAGCCTGAGCAGCCTGGCTGGCGGGCGTTGCTTCACCAGCAGCACTTTCAGACCCAGGATCAGGTTGGGTCACTGGATCGGATTCCGGCGGCAGAAAAACCTCATCAACCGGGCCCGGGGGGGTGATATCCCCGCTGCGCTGCGGTTCATCAATGGTGACTTCGCGAATATCCGGTGAGGGTGGAATCAGGGTGGTGGTGTCGAGCGGACGAGGCGGCTCAAGGGTGAACAAAAAGGGAATAAAGATCACCGCCAGGGCGACAAGCACCACCGCCCCCACTATGCGCTGTTTGACTTTGTCCCGCATGGTTTTATACCCCCATGAATCTCATGATCGCTGCCACCGTAAAAAATGATCCGCACACTACCACAAGACCCCCCTCTGCCGTTGCGTCGAGGGCCGCTTCGAAGGCCTCCTCGATGCGCCCTGCCGTGAGCGCCCGCTGGCCGCCAGTGTACACCACCGCCGCCAGTTGTTGAGCCGCCAGCGCCCGTGGTAGTGCAATCAGATCGCCGGTATACCAGCAGCGCGCCACTGGCGCCAGGGCAGCGACAAAACCCGCCACATCCTTATCCGCCATGATTGCCGCCACCAGCGCCACGCTGTTCTCTCCCAGGTTTTGCAGTTTTTCACACAACAAAGCGGCAGCGGCCGGGTTGTGGGCCACATCCAGCACCACCCGGCGCCCGCGAAAACGTTGCTGCTGGAAGCGACCGGGCAGTGTCACCTCCTGACAGGTGCGAGCGAGCATATCCCCATCGAGGGCAACGCCCAGCAGTACAGCGGCCTGGATGGCGGCGGCAACACTGGGCAGGGGCAATCCAGGCAGAGGCAAGCTTGGGAAAAGGGTGTGTTGGGGCTCGGCGCTGGCGCTACCACTAGCAGAGCTGGCGAGTTGCAGAATGATATTCGACTCGCCCTCCCGCTGAATGCGAAAATCGCTGTGAATGTAGAGTGTGCGGCAACCCATCGCCGCCAGATTTTTCCGCAGACTGGCCGGTGGCTGTTCATCCGCCACGATGACCAGGCCGCCAGCACGGGCAATGCCTGCTTTTTCCACAGCGATCAACTCGCGGGTATCGCCCAGCCAGCTGGCGTGGTCAATATCGATGGGGGTGATAACGGCGATATCAGCGTCGATCAGGTTGACCGCATCAAAGCGCCCGCCCAGGCCCACCTCAAGAATGGCCACATCGAGATCGGCGGCAGCCATCAACTGCAATGCCGCCAGGGTGCCCACTTCAAAATAGGTAAGACTGACTTCGCCGCGGGCAGAGTCGATTGCGGCAAATGCGCGGCAAATATCGCTGTCGGCTGCCTCTTCACCGCCAATACGGATACGCTCGTTGTAGCGCAGTAAATGGGGAGAGGTGTAGGTGCCTACTGACAGGCCGGAAGCGAGCAGGATGTGCTCAAGGGTACGGACGCAGGAACCCTTGCCGTTGGTGCCCGCCACCGTCACTACCCGTCGGGCGGGGCGCGGCAGATTGAGACGGCGCGCCACCTCGGCGATGCGATCGAGGCCAAGATCGATTTCGACGGGGTGATTTTTCTCGAGCCTGTCCAGCCACTGGTTGAGTGACAGGGACTCCCCGGTTTGGGTTGTCACGACAGTCGGCTCAGGCAGGGCTGGTGATTTCCACCTGTTCCTGCAGTGGTCGGCCTGTCATATTGCTGAGCAGGCGGGCCACCGTGTCGCGCATTTCAACCCGCGGCACGATCATGTCGATAGCGCCGTGTTCCAGCAGGAACTCACTGCGCTGGAAGCCGGGGGGCAGTTTCTGGCGAATGGTCTGCTCAATGATATTGGGGCCGGCAAAACCGGCGCGGGCATTGGGTTCGGCGATATTGATATCGCCCAGCATCGCCAGACTGGCGGATACACCGCCGTAAACCGGATCGGTCATAATAGAGATGTATGGCACCCCAGCGAGCCGCAGGCGCTCGATAATGGCGCTGGTTTTGGCCATCTGCATCAGGGAGATCAGGGCTTCCTGCATGCGCGCGCCACCGGTGGCGGAAAAGCACACGAAGGGAATTTTTTCGTCCAGGGATACCTTGGCAGCACGGGTAAAGCGCTCGCCCACCGCATAACCCATGGAGCCGCCGTGGAAAGCAAATTCAAAGGCGGTAGCGACCAGCGGCAAACGCTTGAGGGAACCGCGCAAGGCGATCAGGGCGTCTTTTTCGCCGGTTTCCTTTTGCGCGGCGATCAGCCGGTCCTTGTATTTTTTGGTGTCCTTGAACTTGAGGCGGTCCACCGGCAGCACATCGGCAGCCAGCTCCTGGCGTCCTTCGGTATCCAGAAAAATATCGAGACGGCGGCGCGCGCCGATGCGGATATGGTGGTCACACTTGGGACAGACATCGGCATTTTTTTCCAGCTCGGGTCTGTACAGGGGGGCATTACAGAGGGGGCACTTGCGCCACAGCCCTTCGGGAACAGTGCTGGTGCGATCCTTTTTTAACGTGCCAGGACCTTTCTTGATCCGCTCAAGCCAACTCATGGGAAATTCCGGGGAAAATTTACGGGCAAGTTTAGCATTTTTTTCTCCGTGGTTAAGGGTGAATCCGCCTTGCCGCCGCGACAAAGCGCGCTATCTTGACTTCATCCTTGATACCCGGGGCCGATTCGACGCCACCGCTGACATCCACGCCGTAGGGCGATAAGCGCGCCACTGCCTGCCCCACATTCTCGGGATTGAGCCCCCCGGCGAGGATAAGCGGAAAGCCCGACAGGCCCTGCAACTGGTTCCAGTCAAAGGCTTTACCGGTACCGCCGTAGGCATCGGCACTCCAAGTATCAAACAGTAATCCACTGGCACAGGGATAGGCGGCAATGGCTGAAGCGATGACTGTATCAGGCCTGATGCGGATTGCCTTGAGATAGGGGCGGCCAAAACTGCGACAAAAGGCGTCATCTTCATCACCGTGAAATTGCAGCAACTGGGGCCGGACCACCTCCAGCACACGCTGTACGTGCTCGCTATCCGGGTTTACAAACAGTGCCACGCTGGTCACGAATGGCCCCGCCGCCCGGACAATGGCCGGAGCATCTTCGACATGCAGGTAGCGGGGACTGGGCGGGTAGAACACCATGCCGATGGCATCCGCCCCCGCCTCGGCGGCACTGCGGGCATCCTCTGGTCGCGTGATACCGCAGACCTTGATTCGCACTGTACTCACTCTCAATTCCTCACAAACACTCTGCGCAGACAATCCGGGCTTACTGGCTGGCGATTCTGGCAGAACCATCGCAACACTCAGCGCTGCTCACAGCATCAGGGGCCGCAACCACAAAGGGCGGTCCCGGGTTGAACTCCGGCAAGCCGAAACGGGGTGGATACGCCACATTAACCAGGTAGAGTCCATCGGCGGGCGCTGTCACTTCCCCCAGGGTTCTGTCCCGAGCTTGCAACAATTCTCCCACCCAGGCTACCGGTTTTTCATGCTTGCCCACCGCCAGCAAGGCGCCAGCTATGTTGCGCACCATGTGGTGCAGAAAGGCATTGGCGGTGACTTCGATTATGACCAGCTGTTGCTGGCGGTACACCCGAATCGCCGCCATGGAACGAAACGGCGACTTCGACTGGCAGCCTGATGAGCGAAAGGAAGAGTAGTCGTTCTCTCCCAGTAACTGCTGGGCAGCCGCATGCATGGCATCTGCATCAAGGGGCTGCTTGCACCAGGTTAGCAGATGCCGGAACAGGGCTGGCCTGACCGGCTCGTTGCTGATGATGTAGCGGTAGGTGCGCGACAGGGCAGAAAAGCGGGCATGAAAGCGCGGTTCAACAGTCGCCACCCAGTGTATTCGGACGGCATCCGGCAACTGGGTGTTGGCGCCCAGCAGCCAGTTGCGGGGACTGCGTTGCGCTGCGGTGTCAAAGTGGATGATCTGGTTGGTGGCGTGAACACCGGTATCGGTGCGTCCGGCACAGGCGATTTTGACAGGGCTGGCGGCGATCTTCGTCAGGGCCTGCTCGACGGCGGACTGCACGCTGGGACTGTGTAACTGGCGCTGCCAGCCGCAAAACAGCGCCCCGTTATACTCAACGGCGGCTGCAAAACGGCTGATGCCCGGGGGCAGATCCACACCCTCGGGCATCAGGCAATTGGGACTGTAATCCCAGGAATCCCTCGCTCGCATCAACTGATTTTGGCAAGCAGCGACCGGGCCAGATCCTTGTGGGCATCACTGCCGCTCTCAATCACTTCCTGGAGAATTTCCCGGGCGCCAGCCGCATCACCCATGTCGATATAGGCCTGTGCCAGTTCCAGCTGGGTATCGCCCTCATCGGCATCGTTGAGGAAATCAAATTCATCATCCAGATTGAGAGGATCGCCGGATTGCTGTGCACCGGGTGCCGAGGTGGATTCAAGCGCCTGGAAATCATCGAGTTCGAACTCGGACAGATCCAGCTCGACATCGTCACTTTCTTCAAGCGATGGCTGCTGCAAATCGGGGCTGGCATCAACTTCAGTCAGTGAAGACTCAACCCGCTCCTGTCGGCTCTGGTCATTTGAGCGGGCTGCGGGCGCCGCTGCGGCAGCAAAGATATCGTCGTCTTCCCGCAGATCTATATCATCCAGCGAGGATGCCTGGGGAGCAACGTCGGCGACCTGGCGCTCGACAACCCGCACTGGAGGGGTGACCCGTTCAGCGACGGGGGGAAAATAGTCCTCCTGGGATTCATCGCTGCCGCGACGCTTTTTCAGCACGGCAAACACTACGCCGCCAATCAGAAGGACCAAAATGCCAATGGCATAAACAAGGTAGCTGCTCACGGTATCAAACCATCCTTTTTCCGATTTTATCTGTTGATTCAGCTGGGCTGGAGGCGCGGTGCTCTCTTCACCGGCACCCCCCCTATCAGCTGCCCCATCGGCAGCGGCCAGCTGGGCAGCACGCAAACCACCATCGTCGATTTCAATCAGACGCTGCATGGTGCTGAGTTGTTCCTCAAGATTGGCGAGGCGGTCCTTGAGCTCGGCATTTTCCCGCTGGGTTCGCGCCATTTCTTCCTGAATGGTGGAAAGCTCGGCACGGATAGCCTGCCCTCCTCCCGCGCCACTGGTGGCACTCAGACCGCTAGCGGATGGGCCTGGATAATCTGTTTCATTGGCGGTGTTAGGATCGATAGCCGACAGCCTGAGACGACCTGAAGGCTCTGCTTCACCGGGATCCTCTGCGGAGGGCGCGCGGGAAGTCGCGCTCAACTGGGGCGCCAGCATCTCGGATTGTTCGCTGCTGGCAACATCCGCCACAACAGGCCGGTCAGCTGCGGGCGCTGGCAGCGACCCGGAATCGGGAGTTTCGAGCGCAGCCGTTTGCCCGCTTACGGGCAAACGCAGGACGTGGCCACTGCGCAGCAGGTTGATATCGCCGCCAATAAAGGCATCCGGGTTCAGCTGGTGGATAGCCGACATGGTTCGGTGCACAGAGCCGTTGCCCGAAATCCGCGAGGCAATACTCCACAGGGTATCACCGGAATTGACCAGGTATTCATCGCCACTGGCCACCGGAGGCGGTTCATTATCCTGAAAATCGGCGGGCGCTGTATAGCGGGGGCGGGGCGTAGGCGCTGTTGAACGGGGGGCACCCTCCGCCTGAAAGGCGCGCTCCAGGGACGACTCACGGCTGAACACCGGCAGATCGAGTAGCAGGGTGTACTCGCGCAGCAGGCGTCCCGATGGCCACTGCACATCTACCAGTAAATCCAGGTAGGGCTCGCGGATTGGCTTGTTGCTCATGACCCGCAGAAGCGGCCCACCGGCGGCAGCAAAATCAAGGCGAAAAACCAGGGAATTGTGTACCTGCTCACGGTCTATACCGGCATTGGCATAATCCACCGCCGGTGCCAGACCCGCCAGAATCTCCGCCTCACCCAGTTCTCCGACATTGAGCAGACGAATCTCGGCATCCAGGGGCTCATTGAGGGCAGAGTTGAGCTTTAACTCCCCCAGGCCCAAAGCGGAGACCCAGGAAGAAAAAATGAGGGCGGTAATACCCGCTGCAATCGGACGCTTACGCAAAGCCATGGCTTTTCCCTTTCGTTGTGGTCCCTGACGGGTTGTTGTAGTCCCTCGCGGGCAACCGCATTATTGCGCCAAAAACGATACGCAACAAGTTACAGGAAGTTACGCACTTAAGTATTTATTATAGGTACCATAATTGGCAACCATTGAAACGCAAAAGCGTTTCAATGGGAACCTTTCGCCAGGAGAAAAACGACCTCGCGCCCAAATAGGCGACAAACAGTAGCGCATATCAGCTGTCGAGCAAAATCCTGAGGGTACGGCGCAGCGGCTCCGCAGCTCCCCACAGCAGCTGATCGCCCACCGTAAAGGCCGTCAGATACTGCGGCCCCATATTCATCTTGCGCACACGGCCGACGGGGATATCCAGCTTACCGGTGACCGCTGCCGGTGTCAGTGCCCGCAGGGAATCCTCGCGGTGATTGGGCACCAGGGATACCCAGTCATTAGCTTCGTCAACCATTTGGCCAATTTCATCCAGCGGCACATCGCGGTTGAGTTTTACCGTGATGGCCTGGCTGTGACAGCGCATGGCGCCGATGCGCACGCAGATACCATCAATGGCGATGGGGTTGGCACCGCGGCCGAGAATCTTGTTGGTTTCCGCCTGCGCTTTCCACTCCTCGCGGCTCTGACCGGAGGGCAGTTCGGCATCGATCCACGGCAGCAGGCTGCCCGCCAGGGGAAAACCGAAGTTGTCCACCGGCAGATCGGCACCGCGCATGGTGGCGGCCACCTGGCGGTCGATATCGAGAATCGCGCTGGCGGGATTGTCCAGCAGCGACTGGGAACGGGCGTGAATGACGCCCATCTGGCTAATCAGCTCACGCATGTTCTGGGCACCGGCACCGGAGGCCGCCTGGTAGGTCATGGCGCTGGCCCACTCCACCAGACCGGCATTGAACAGGCCGCCAAGCGCCATCAGCATCAGGCTGACAGTACAGTTGCCACCCACATAATTCTTGACGCCGTTGGCCAGGCCATTCTGGATCACATTGAGATTGACCGGATCGAGCACGATGATGGCGTCGTCATTCATGCGCAGGGCGGATGCGGCATCAATCCAGTAGCCATTCCAGCCAGCGCTGCGCAGAGCCGGGAATACTGCTTTGGTGTAATCGCCACCCTGGCAGGTGACGATAATGTCCATCAACTTGAGTTCATCAATATTGTTGGCGTCCTTCAAGGCGGGCAGATCAATGCCGATATCTGGCCCGGCCTGACCCACCTGGGAGGTGCTGAAAAAGACCGGTTCAATGTCCAGTGCTCGGAAATCGTTTTCCGCCTGCATACGCTCCATCAGAACAGAGCCCACCATGCCGCGCCAACCGATAAAACCTACCTTTTTCACGTTAGAAACCTCTCACACTATTTTGAAGAATAAAGCTGTATAAATGATTAATGGGAGACGGGGCAACAGTCCTCCCCTCACCTCCCATTGTCCATCCCTGGCCACCCCATCAACTCATTACTTGATGGCGCCAAACATCCACGGCTGAGCCAGCATGTGCTGCTTTTCGAACTGGTGAATCTTGTCAGCGACCTTCAGGGTCAGGCCGATTTCATCGAGACCTTCGAGCAGACACTGCTTGCGGAAAGCATCGATGTCAAAGGCAATGGTCTCACCGGAAGGGGTCACAATGGTCTGCGCTTGCAGGTCAATATTCAGAGTATAGCCCTCGGTGGCGGCCACTTCAGTGAACAGACGGTCGACAATGGCTTTATCAAGAATGATCGGCAGCATGCCGTTCTTGAAGCAGTTGTTGTAGAAAATATCGGCAAAGCTCGGCGCGATAATGGCGCGAATGCCATAATCGTCGAGAGCCCAGGGCGCGTGCTCGCGGCTGGAACCGCAACCAAAATTGTCCCGCGCCAAAAGGATGGAAATACCCTGGTAACGCGCCTGATTGAGGGCGAAATCCGGGTTGAGTGGGCGGGTTGAACAATCCTTGCCGTACCAGCCTTCATCCAGATAGCGCATTTCATCAAACAGGTAGGGGCCAAAGCCGCTGCGCTTGATGGATTTCAAAAACTGCTTGGGAATGATCATGTCGGTATCGACATTGGCCAGATCCATCGGCCCAACCATCCCCTTGTGTGATACAAATGCTTTCATGGTGCTCTCCTCACGCCTGTAACTTTACAGGGCTGATCTTCAGGCAAGTTCGCGAACGTCAACAATATGACCGGCAATGGCTGCCGCCGCCGCCATGGCGGGGCTCATCAGGTGGGTGCGGCCACCGGGGCCCTGCCGACCTTCAAAATTGCGGTTGGATGTGGATGCGCAATGCTCGCCGCGACCGAGGATATCGGAGTTCATCGCCAGGCACATGGAGCAACCGGGCTCGCGCCAGTCCATGCCCGCCTCGATAAAGATCTTGTCCAGACCTTCCTTTTCCGCCTGGATTTTCACCAGATGGGAGCCGGGCACCACGTACACCTTCTTGATGGTACCAGCCACCTTGCGACCCTTGGCGATGGCGGCGGCTGCGCGCAGATCCTCAATACGCGAGTTGGTGCAGGAACCGATAAACACCTTGTCGATCATGATATCGGTGACCGGGATACCGCCCTTCAGGCCCATGTAATCCAGCGCGCGCTGGTAGCCTTTCTGGCGGGTGGCATCGGCCTGGTCTTCAGGACGGGGCACAAAACCGCTGATTGGCACCACCATGTCGGGCGATGTTCCCCAGCTCACATGGGGCTCGATGTCGGCGGCATTGAGCTCGACAACCGCATCGAATTTAGCGTCGTCATCACTTTGCAGAGTTTGCCAGTAGGCAGCAGCCTTATCCCAGGTTTCGCCAGTGGGTGCGAAACGGGCACCGCGAATATACTCGATGGTTTTGTCATCCACGCCCACCAGTCCAACACGGGCACCGGCCTCGATGGCCATGTTGCAGATGGTCATGCGTCCTTCCATCGACAATTGACCGAGGGTGCTGCCGCCAAACTCAATGGCATAACCGGCGCCGCCGGACGTGCCGATCTTGCCGATAATGGCGAGGATGACATCCTTGGCGGTAACGCCCGGACCGAGGTCGCCATCGACCTTGACCAGCATGTTCTTCATCTTGGCAGTCACCAGACACTGGGTGGCCAGCACATGCTCTACCTCGGAAGTGCCGATGCCGTGGGCCAGGCAACCAAACGCTCCGTGGGTCGCGGTGTGGGAGTCGCCGCACACCACCGTCGCACCGGGCAGTGTCACACCCAGCTCGGGACCGATGACGTGGACAATACCCTGACCGATATCGTTGATCTTGAACTCGCGGATGCCGAATTCATCGCAGTTGTCATCGAGGGTTTGCACCTGGATGCGGGAGGTTTCATCGACAATGGTGCTGATGCCACCCTTGCGCTCATTGAAATCCGTGGGCACATTGTGATCCGGCGTGGCGATATTGGAATCCACCCGCCACGGCTTGCGATTGGCCAAACGCAGGCCCTCAAAGGCCTGGGGCGAGGTCACTTCGTGAATGATATGGCGGTCTATATAAAGCAGCGCCGTACCGTCATCGCGGGTTTCCACCAAATGGGCGTCCCACAATTTGTCGTAGAGGGTTTTTCCAGCCATGTTCGAATCCTCGTCTCAGAATGAAGGCAATCATAGAAGCATCATTTGGATAAAACAAATTCATATTTTTTATGGATTTGATTCCAAATCAGAATACATTAACATCTGACAATGGATACCCAGCTGCTCCAGGCATTTCTCGCAGTGGTGGAAACCGGTTCATTTTCCGGCGCCGCCGAGCGTATGCACGTCACCCAACCGGCCATCAGCAAGCGCATCGCCCTGTTGGAAGAGCACCTCAACTGCCGCTTGTTCGACCGTATCTCACGCACCATTTATCTGACCGAAGCAGGCCAGGAACTGCTGCCCCGTGCCGAGCGCATCCTCCGTGAAATGACCGAAACACGGCAGGCCATCCAGGATCTGTCGGGCAATATCGCCGGCAACCTGCGCCTCGCTATCAGCCACCATATCGGTTTGCACCGGCTGCCTCCTGTCCTCAAGCAGTTCGCCAATCTGAACCCGGAAGTGACCCTGGCGGTGGATTTCATGGATTCGGAGATTGCCTACGACGGGGTACTGCACGGCAGGTTCGAGGTGGCCGTCATTACCCTGGCGCCGGAACCTCACCCCGGCATTTTCGCTCAGCGTATCTGGGCCGACCCCCTCAAGCCCATGGTGGCGCAGGATCACCCCCTGGCGGCCAAGGACAGGGTTGATATCAGCGATTTGAGCCAGTTTCACGCCATTCTCCCCGGCCCTGACACCTACACCGGGCGCATGATCAAGAGACTGTTTGATGAGCAGGGCTACCCCTTCAGCGCCATGATGGCCACCAATTACCTTGAAACCATCAAGATGCTGGTGTCGGTGGGGCTGGGCTGGAGCATCCTGCCGGTCACCATGGCCGATGACTCGCTGCGGTTACTGGATTGCGAGGGGCTGGCGCTGTCGAGGGATCTGGGGTTTATCCACCACCGGGAGAAAACCCTGTCCAATGCGGCCCATGCGTTTATTTCACTGCTTACGTCTGACGCTTAGAGCTCAACCCCCATTATGCTCCCTGCCCCAGCCATCACTGCCTCGTGGTATCCGTGACAGCGCGGCAATACTTGCTCCGCGTAGATCCGCGCAATGCCGATTTTGCGACTGTAAAAACCGCTTTCATCGCCTTCTGACAATGAGAGTTCAGCTGCCTTCGCAGCCCCCTTGACCAGATAGCAACCCGCTGCGGTGGTGCCCATCAGCATCAGCAGATTGAACGCCACCGCACCGGCATGGTGTGGATCAGCAGAGGATTTCGCCAGCACATCGCGCACGGCTTCGGCACAGAGGCCGAGGGCGCGTTCGAGTTGTTGCGCGACAGCGGTCAGTTTTGCTTCACGGCACTGGCTGACAATGATCTGAAGATCGGCCAGCAGCTCGGTGGCATGGGCGCCACTGTTCATCAACAGCTTGCGCCCCACCAGATCCAGGGCCTGGATGCCATTGGTGCCTTCATAGATGGAGACGATACGGGCATCGCGGTAATACTGAGCGACGCCGGTTTCCTCGATATAGCCCATGCCGCCGTGGACCTGTATGGCCAGGGAGGTGACTTCATTGACGATTTCGGTACACCAGCCCTTGACCAGAGGGGTAAGCAGATCGACCCGCTGTTGATGGCGGGTGCGCTCGCCCTCCGCGGCGGCGTGAACGGCGTGGTCGAAATGATGCATTGACGCCAGGGTCAGCGCCCTGCCCGCCTGGGTCAGGGCCTGCATGGTCAGCAACATGCGGCGCACATCGGGGTGTTGGCTGATTGCCACACCGCCCTGCACGCGCTGACGGGCATAGTCGAGGGCATGCTGGCACGCACGTTCCGCCAGGGAAACCCCCTGCAAGCCCACCGCCAGGCGCGCGTGATTCATCATGGCGAACATATAGCGCAAGCCTTCGTTTTCCACACCCACCAGGTAGCCCACGGCGCCGACATTGTCTCCATAGGCCATAGTGCAGGTGGGACTGGCGTGAATACCCAGCTTGTGCTCGACGCCGATAGGGTAGACATCGTTGCGCTCGCCAATCTCGCCAGCTTCATTGACCAGGAATTTCGGCACGATAAACAGCGAAATACCCTTCACCCCCGCTGGCGCATCGGGCGTGCGGGCGAGCACCAGATGGACAATATTGTCGGTGTAGGACTGGTCACCCCAGGTGATGAATATTTTTTGCCCGAACAGCCGATAGTGCTCGCCATCGCGCTCGGCGCGGGTTTTGACCACCCCAAGATCCGACCCTGCCTGGGATTCAGTGAGATTCATCGTGCCCGCCCACTCGCCGCTGATCAGTCGCGGCAAGTACAGGTTTTTCTGCTGCTCGGAACCAAAGCGCCCCAGGGCGGTGATCACTCCCTGGGTAAGCATGGGCAAGAGGGAAAACGCCATATTGGCGCTTTGCAGGATTTCGTCCACGGCAAAACCCAGGGTATGGGGCAGGCCCTGGCCACCATAGGCAGTGGCACCCGTCAGGCTTGGCCAGCCAGCGCCCCGATAGGCGGCGTAGACACCGTCTAGCACAGGGGCGGTGACAACGGCGTTGTCTTTTACGCTGGTGCCCTGCCGGTCTGCGGGCTTGTTGGTGGGGGCTACAACCTCTGCGCAAAAATGACCGGCCTCGGCCAGAATCGCATCCACCAGATCATCGCCCAGGGCATCAAACCCGGGCAGGGCAGCGACGGCGGGCAGGTCTGCCACATATTTGAGGGCAAAACGCAATTCATCCAGCGGCGGCGTGTAATCACTCATGGGGGGCTCCTTGGGCAAGGCTGATTAAGTGTCTTGGCTTTTTTGTCGGCACTTTTTGCCGAGCTTGTTGCCAGCTATTGCCCCATTGTAACCACGAGCCGCCACTCATTGTCAGGCCTTCATGCAGGTCTTCACGAAGGGGCGAAAAATGGCAGAAGGAAAGCCCAGGGTCTGTTGATGTTTGGGCATCACCACTGTTGCCCAACATCAACAGACCCTAAGCTCAAAGCACCGCAGTTGAATCGCCGGGGATTACCTCAGATTGGCGGGAGCTATCCTGATAGTAGACACGAAACTCAGCAACACTCATGGGCCGGGCGTACAGATAACCCTGGCCGTAGCGACAGCCCAATTCCCGCAGCAGGGTTTCTTCTCGTGAGTGTTCGATGCCCACTCCCAGCAATTTCAGCCCCAGCAACTCGGCGAGGGTAACCAGTGCATTCAACAAAAACCGCGCTTCGTTGGGGGAGCGCCCGGCGAACAGCAGTTTTTGATCCAGTTTGACCATGGCCACAGGCAAATCGCGCAGATAAAGCAGCGACTCATTGCTGGCTCCAAAATCATCGATGGCGCAAATCAACCCCTGGGCCATTGCCGAATCCAGGAAACGCCGCGACCTGGCCTGATCAGCGAGAGCGACCCGCTCGGGGATTTCCATGACGATGGCACCAGGATTCAACTGGTTGACCTCCATCGCGTCCTGCATGGTGCAGAGAAAATCCTCACTCTCCAACTGCATTGCCGCCAGGTTCATGGAAATAAAATCGAGCTGTACTTTCTGCTCACGCCACAGATTGAACTGTCCACACACCTCATGGGCTACCCAGTTGCCAATCTCGTGGATCATGCCCTTTTCTTCCGCCATGGCCAGAAAATGCTGGGGGGCCAGCAACCCCAGGGTGGGATGATTCCAGCGCAACAGTGCCTCACCGCCAACGATAGCGCCTGTGACCAGATCATGCAGGGGCTGGTAAAACAGCTCTATCTGTTCGCGACGAATGGCAAGGCGCAACTCTGAATACTGCACCTTGCCAAAGGCAGTGCCAGGAGCAGTCTCCGCAAGGTAAAAAAACCCGTTGCGTCCCTTGCTTTTCGCCTTGTACATGGCGGTATCGGCACCATCCATCAGTGTCAGCATATCCTCGCCATGATCGGGATACACCCCCACTCCAATACTGGCCGATACTTCCAGGGACTGGCCGTTGGCTGCAAACTCATCGTCAAAGCAGCGCAGAATTTTTTGCCCCAGGCTGATGACCTGCTCGTTGTCCTCGATATTTTCAGCAATCACCGTGAATTCGTCGCCCGCCAGGCGCGCCACGGTATCAACATCCCGCATCGCCTGTTGCACGCGGCTGCCAACACTTTTCAGCACTTCATCGCCAAACTGGTGACCGAGGGAATCATTGATCAGCTTGAAGTTATCGATGTCGACAAAATACACCGCCAAACGGTTGCCCAGGCGCTTGGCGCGCTTCATGGCCTGTTCGAGGCGATCCATAAAGAGCCGCCGGTTGGGCAAACCCGTCAACTGATCATGGTTGACCAGGTACTTGAGTTCCTCCTGGCTGCGGCGTATATCCGTGATGTCTGTGGTATCGGAAAACACACAGACATAGTGGGCAATTGCGCCGTTGTCGCGGATTACGCTGATGGTGAGATTGGCCGAATACAGGTCACCATTTTTGCGTCGCGCCCAGACCTCTCCCTGCCATACCCCCCGGGTTTTGAGCTGGCGAAAAATGTCACGATAAAATCCTGGCGTCTTTATCTCGGGGCTGGGGATACCGGCTTTTTTGCCCAGCACTTCCTGCAAGGCATAACCGGTGATAGTGGTGAATGCCGGGTTAACCCCTATAACCTGACGCTGACTGTTGGAAACCGAAATGGCATCAGTGGTGTTTTGCAGCACCTTGCGCAGCAGATCAATCTCCGCATTCAGTTTGCGCTCCTGGGTCTGGTCAATACTGATACAGCTGTAACCGAGCATTTCTCCAGCGCGACTGATGTTAGGAAAAAAATGATGCCGGTAAAACCGCTGGGCAAACTGCCGCTCGGTGGTGAAATGCTCACCCGCAAGTGCGCGCTGCACATCCTCTGTCAACTGGAAATCATTCTTCACCAGCGCAAGAATACTTTTGCCCAGCACTTTTGTCGGCTGCATCCCGGCATCGGCCAGGGCGCTGCCCCCGGCCTCAATGATGATCCCGTCGCGATCCACTGCGATATACACCACCGGCGAGTGTTCTCCCAGGGTGTCCATCAGGAAACGGCGCTCCAGCTGGTCATCGACATTCGGGATCGGAACAGGGCGATAACGGGGCAGGCTGACAAGAATGAGGGAGACCAGCCAGACAATCCCCAGCAGCAGGTACCAGGGCCAGTGACTTGCCGGGTCCAGGAAAAGCAGGTAGCGGGAAAACACCACCAGTCCAAGGCATAACAGCGTGATCAGAACAATTCTGGTGAACAGGCTTATCTGTGATATCAAACGACGAAACACGGCACGGCACCTCTGATCACCACACGGTTTCGTCCGTAGTGGAGGCAAATCTTGTCATTGTTCATTATTGTGAGGCGGACGACCTGCTACCTGTTGGACCCAAGGACACATCAACCACTGCGACCTTATCCATAACCACGGTCCTGCCTGCCACGCTTTGAGCACTGCCTGCACAAGGAAAATCACACCCTATATGAACAGCTTGGGGGCATGAATCAACTTTGAGCTACCCGAAGGGCGAATTCTCCGACCAAACCACCTGGAGCAGAGCGCCCAGGCTTGCGCACCAGGTTGCGTCACTCTGTGTAGAAACCCCTTGAAACACGGGGTTACGGACCCGTCACAGGACAAGGAATCCTGCGGCGCAGTTCGACAAAAGTGATACACTCGCCGCCCGTGGATTTTTAGGGCGGCATTGGGGTCTATGCTTGGTGTTCCCGACATGGCTGGCGACTGGTTTTACAGCGACAATCCTGGGAATGTATTGCGCCAGGGAGGGTGAAAGGTGTTGCAGGATCAATATCCTGCACAAGACAAACTGACCCTGCAACAGCGCGACCATGAAAAAAGTACTGATCATTGACGATGACCACTTCTTCCACCAGGTCATCAAATCCCAGCTTGAGACCCAAGACCTGAAATGCCATACCTGCAAAACCTACGCCGCGGCCAGGGAATGGATAGCAACCCAGGGCACGCCCGATATTATTCTGCTCGATTACGATCTCGGTCCGGGGCAAAAATCCGGCATTGATATTTGCCGCCAGATCAAGGAGACCATGTCCCTGCCGGTCATCATGGTTTCCGGTGATGAACGGCTCCAGACTATCGTTGCCTGCCTCGATGCCGGCGCCGATCAGTACATTCTCAAACCCTACGCCCTGGAAGAACTGTTGGCGCGCATGCGCGCAGCTTTCAGGTTATACGACCGGACTGTAGCCGAACCTGCAGAGCCAATCCTCAACGCGGGGGCGATCAGCCTCAACACACAATCCGGCGACCTCACCATCGGCGATGCAGCGGTTCGACTGACCGATATGGAAGTGGCTGTCACCAGGCTTCTGCTTCAGCATTTTGGCGCACTGACCGACAGGGACGAGCTTTGCCAGACCCTCTATGGTCGGAATTTTGATCCCGCCAACCGCTCACTTGATGTACTGGTTGGCAGACTGCGCAAGAAGATTGCGTCGATTAGCGCGGGCTATGCCATCAAGAACGTACGCGGCAAGGGCTACCGGTTGCACCCGACCACAGGCCGCCGCTAACGCCACAAAGCGCCGTTCAAGCCGGCGTGCAAAGAGGCGCAGAACCCGCTGCCTGCCAGTAATCACCAGCCAAATACATCCTTGACAAAAGGAATGGTGACCCGCCTGCCAGCGGACAGGGACGCCCTGTCGAGACGGTCCAGGTACGCCATCAGTACCGCCAGAGAGCGGTCGCCGCGGCTGAGAATAAAGGTGGCGACTTCCTCGCTCAGGCCAATACCCAGACGCTGGGCGCGGAAACGCAGAATGGCTGTCTTTTCACTATCGCTGTAGCCTGGCAGGTGAAACACCAGGCACGATGCGAGGCGCGACTGCAGATCGGGCAGGTGGAAGGGAAGTTCCCTGGGCGGGCAGTCAGCACTGATCAGCAGCAGATTGCCCTGCTCCCGCAAACGGTTGAAGAGACTGAAGATGCCCTCCTCCCAGGCGCGCTCCCCGGCGATGGCCTGCACATTGGCCAGACAGACCAGCGGCTGGTATTCAAGATCGGCCAGCAGATCAGCGGGAGGCATTTCCCCCAGCTCGTCGAGTGGCAGGTAAAGGGCACCCTTGCCGCTGCGCTGGAACTGGTGACAGGTGGCTTGCAACAGATGGCTGCGCCCGGTGCCTTCGCCACCCCACAGGTAGATGGCGGTTTCCCCTCCTTCAGGGCGACCAACGCTGGACTGCAGCGCCCTTGCTACCTGATCCCGCAGGGAATCCGCAGCCCCGAGAAAATTGCCAAAGGTGGCATCGTTGCGCAGGGACAGCGGCAGACTAAGCTGGTCGACCATGCATCAGCGCCCGCCAATCCAGCGCAGGTGCTGGACTTTCTCAAACTCGGCGACGGGAATGCCAACACCGGGGTCAGGAACAGTCTGGCCGTCCGCCAGGGGAATATCCGGCGCGCTATCTACAGCCTCCTGGAAGGTCAAATCATCCAGGGCGTCGCCCTGATTTTGCACATCAACGCCACTAGCGCTGCCCGTCGGCACAGCTGTCTCCCTGCTGCGCACGGAACCGTCCGGGTTGAGGGGTTCAAGACCGGGATAGCGATAGAGACTGTCAAGCAGATGACTGCGCTCCCCTTCAATGGCCAGCACCAGCTGGACATGGTCGCCGTCGAGCCCTGTCACTTCAACCTTGCGGATAATGGACATATCTTCAAGCGCAGTGATCAGGTTGTTATAGGCTCGAAAACTGTTGATACCCCGCACCTCAACGTCAACCTGGTCGGCCGTTTTGCGCGCCACATAACTGAAATTTGCCGCCACTGCGTCGACCGCCTGGTCGACCAGCGTCTGCAGCATCGCCTCAAGACTGAGGGCCTCCACGTCGCGCATCATGGATTGACCATCACGGCCCATAATCCAGGCCCCGCGCCACACCCCATCGCCGGGCTGATGCAAACGCACTACCATCCACCCTTCAACGGGATAGCGGGACGAAGCGAGAGCAATCGCATCGGTATCGAAGCTCAGGGCTTGTTCGGCGGGTAAATGCTGCTGATCCTGAAGGTCGTAGCGAGGATAGATGACCGGCATGCCGCGGCGATCAAATACCCTGTCGAGTGAGCGCTGCACAGCCTCGGCCTGTGCCGGGGTAACGAATGCCGACTCTCCGAGGGGAGAATCCGCCACCAGCCACACCAGGATGCGCGGACGATTCAGCGGCCAGATAGGCAAACCCCGGTCGCGCAGAAAGCGATCAACCCCGACTCGGTCATAGTGCACTTTAAGACCGAGATTACTGTCGTTTGTATTCAGTGCGGTGTAGCTGTACTCCACCACATAGGCATTGACCCTGGCCAGCATTGCCCTGACTTCAGGGCGGCTGGCCACGTCGCTGACGCCGGTCAGGCGGATCAGCACTTCCTCCATGCCCAGCTTGACGGCCTGCGAGCGGGCAGCGTCTGAGTGGTCTGCCACCGGCGCTGTGGCAGTATACAGATCATCAGCCCGCAACAGAGTTGGCAGCCCCGCCGTCAGAGCGAGGAAGGCGATGATCAATAATCTGATGGATGTCTTCATGGGGCAGAATTGTAGCAGTTGTTCAGTGCCGGTTATTGCTCCCGGCAAGCTAAATTTTTACCGCAAACAGAAGACTGGCCACAATCCTGCGGCCTTCAACTGGCAGATTGTCATGACTCCCGGCCCCAGCAACACGCTGGCTGGCCGCCCGTTGAGGGTTCACTTAACATCCGGGCTAGCTTTCTCCCCATGGCAAGATAAAATAGCCCCCTTTTCCAGGAAGCCTGCCATGAGCGACGCAAAAAATCCCTCCCCACCCCGTTCCCTGACCTACAAGGATGCCGGCGTGGACATCGATGCAGGCAATGCCCTGGTGGAACGGATCAAGGATGTCACCCGCAAAACCCGCCGCCCTGAGGTTATGTCGGGGCTGGGTGGTTTTGGCGCCCTGTGCAAGCTGCCCTCCGGTTACAAGACGCCTGTATTGGTCAGCGGTACTGATGGCGTGGGCACCAAGCTGCGCCTTGCCCTCGACCTGGGCAAGCACGACACCATCGGCATTGACCTGGTAGCCATGTGTGTCAACGACCTGGTGGTGTGCGGCGCCGAGCCGCTGTTTTTCCTCGATTACTACGCCACCGGACACCTCAATGTCGATATCGCCGCCGATGTCATCAGCGGTATCGCTGAAGGCTGCCTGCAGGCCGGCTGCTCCCTGGTAGGGGGTGAAACGGCGGAAATGCCCGGCATGTACGAAGGCGAAGACTACGATCTGGCGGGTTTTTGCGTCGGCGTGGTGGAAGAAGCAGAAATCATTGACGGCAAATCCGTGCGTATTGGCGATACCCTCATCGGCATTGCCGCCAGCGGCCCCCACTCCAACGGTTACTCGCTGATTCGCAAGATTCTTGAAGTCTCCGGCGCCGACCCCTTGACCACCATGGTGGGCGACCAGACCCTGGCCGACGCCCTGATGGCCCCCACTCGCATCTATGTGAAGATACTGCTCGACCTGCTCCGCAACTGCCCCGTCCACGCCATAGCCCATATCACGGGTGGCGGCCTGCTGGAAAACATTCCCCGGGTACTGCCGGACGGCGCCCGCGCGGCACTGGATGCCAACAGCTGGAGCCTGCCTCCGGTGTTCCAGTGGCTGCAACAGCAGGGCAATGTCGACACCACTGAAATGCACCGCACCTTCAACTGCGGTATCGGCATGGTCATCAGTGTGCCAGCCGATGAGACTGAAAACGCCCTCGGTCTTCTCAATCGCGCCGGTGAGTCAGCCTATGTCATCGGGGTTATCGAAAAAGAAGTCAGCGGTGAACCACGGGTGGTAATCCGCTGAGATGAGTACTGCCAAAACCCGCCTGGTGATACTGATTTCCGGCACCGGCAGCAACATGGAAGCCCTGATTCAGGCCGCCAGCAGCGGCGCTGTCAGCGGCGAAATTGTCGCTGTTTTCAGCAACAGGCCCGACGCCAGGGGCCTGGACACCGCCAGGGCGGCAGGCATTGCCACCGAGGTGGTCAACCACCGGGACTTTGCCGACCGCGAAAGCTTTGATGCCGAACTGGCGGCCCGCATCAACAGTTACGCCCCCGACCTGGTGATTCTGGCCGGTTTTATGCGCATTCTCACCACCGCCTTTGTGCGCCAGTTCCATGGCCGCCTGATGAATATTCACCCGTCCCTGCTGCCAAAATACCCCGGGTTGCACACCCACCAGCGCGCCCTTGAGGCTGGCGACTGTGAAGCCGGTGCCACCGTGCACTTTGTTACCGAGGAACTCGACGGTGGCCCGGCCATCGTCCAGGCCCCTGTTGCTGTGCGTGAAGGGGATACGGAGCAAACCCTGGCCGAGCGGGTATTGGTGCTCGAACATCAAATCTACCCTTATGCGGTAGAGCTGTTCTGCCAGGGTCGCCTTGTGATCAACACCCAGGGAGTTTTGCTCGACGACCAGCTGTTGCCGCCCGGTGGCATCAGCTATCCCCTGCAAAAACCCGTTCGGTCTGAACAATAACGCAGCGGGATGATCCAATGAGTAACATTGGATCATCCGGAGTCTTAATGCACCTGATTACCTGCCTGCTAGTGATATGTCTCTCCACCGCTGCCTATGGCGCTGGCAACCTGCAAACCATGTCAGCAGCCCGGCCAGCCACCCTGGCCTCTGCCAGCCCTGCCCAGGCCATGAATCCGACGCCACCCACATCGTCTGCAAAAGCACCCGCTGCGAGCCCGGCAACCAAATCCCTGCCCACCTACAGTGCTGTGTACCAGGCCAGCTACAACGGCATACCCATTGAGGCACACCACACCCTTGCCACTACCGACACTGGCTACCAGCTGATCACCGAGGCAAAAAATTTCCTCGGCAGAATCAAGGAAGCGGAAAGCTTCCACCTCGATACCAAAGGCACCATCGTTCCCGATCAGTATATTTACGACCGCTCTATCTTCGGTAAATCCCGCACGGAGACCATTGCCGTCGATCACCGCGACAAAACCTCCCTGACCCGCCGCAAGAACCGCGAATACCTGCTGGACTTCGAACCGGGACAGCTTGGCCCACTCAGCCACCAGGTAGCGCTGGGGCGGGACTTGCGCAACAATGCCAGGGAGTTGTCATATCAGGTCATCCTGCGCGGCCACATCAAGGAATACCGCTATCAGCGCTTGGGAGAGGAAGAACTCGATACAGCCCTGGGCAGGATGAACGTCGTCAAGGTGGAGCGGGTACGGGATAGCGATGAGCGCGAAACACTGCTGTGGCTGGCACCGTCACTGGGCTACCAGCCGGTCAAGCTGCTGCAGAAGGAAGATGGTGAGACCTATGAAATGTCCATCAAGTCCTTCAAACTCACAGGTGGCAACCCTTGATCAAGCTAATTCTGATCCATACTGAGAGTGTTTGGCAAAGGCTCGTGAGCCCACCAGCCAACGTTGCCTAAATGATACTTACGGAGAAATCATGAAGACTGATTATAACGAACGCCTCTCTGGCCACAGCGACAAGCCGGCCAGTAAAACCCCCATGATCATTGGCGCCGTTGCAGTTGCCGTTGTCATTGCCCTCGGTGCCTGGTTTTATCTGGGCGAGGACAGCAAAAAACCCGCACCGGCAGTAATCAAGGAACTACCTGCCCCGCTACCAGCGGTCGAAGATCCTGTTATCAGCCAGGCTCCCGACATTCCCGAGCAGAAGGCGCCCGTCGAGGAAGAGCCCGCCGGAACAGAGGAGGCCCCGGCTCAGATCCTGCCCGACCTGGCCGACAGCGACGAATTTACCCGGGAACTGCTCCAACCACTGAGCAGCTCCAGCGACGTTGCCCAGTGGCTGAGCACCGACAGCCTGTTGCAAAAAGCCGTGGCCGTAGTCGACGGTCTGGCACGCGGCGTGGTGCTGAAAAAAGTCATGCCGGCACCGCTGCCCGAAGGCAATTTCACGGTGGTCACCGAACAGGATGTGATCTGGCTGGATGAAGACAACTACCCCCGCTATGACAACTACATCAATGCCATCACCAGTATCCCGCCCGCTTCCCTCGCCGACAGTTTCCACCGCCTGCGCCCCCTGCTGGAGCGAGCTTACGGCGAACTGGGTGGCGAGGCCGAGGCGATTGATAACCGGATCATCGCCGCCATCGACCGCATGCTGGCCACGCCTGACCACAACGGCCCTTTTGCCCTCAAGCGTGAATCTGTCCACTATCAGTTTGCCGACCCAACCCTGGAAGCACTGCCCGGTGTTCAGAAGCAACTGCTGCGCATAGGCCCAAAAAACCGGGCGAAACTCTTGAATTACCTGAAAGAGCTGCGGGTTGCCCTGCTCGCCCAGGACAGCACAACCGTAGACTGACTGGCGCATAACAACCCGGCACAAACCCGTAACAACACTACAATAATGGCAAGGATGCCGCAAAAGGGTAATAAGTGAATGAAGATTTACGCCCCAGGTTTGACCTTGCTGTTTCTGCTGCCCCCCGCCCTGTGGGCAGAAGAGCCACAACCACTGCCAGAACCCGCTCCGCAAGATAACGTCTGGCTCGACAGCAGCCATGAATATGTAGTGGGTAAGGCCGATAACATCGCCGTATGGATGGATAATTTTTTCGGCGTCAACCGGGTCGATGAAGAGGCGCCCTATTCCACCCTGCGCCTGCGGGTAGAGCAGGAATGGGATGAAATGGAAGGCTGGGAAACCGGCCTCAAGCTGCGCGGCAAGGTGCATTTACCCAAGCTCAACAAAAGGCTCAGCCTGCTGTTTGCCGATGATGACGAGAAAACCGGCCAGGATGACCTGCTGCTCGAAAGGCAGAATTCCCCCGACGACGTGGCGCTGCAGTACACGGCGCGGGAAAAAAAGCATTACCGTGTCGATTTCAAGGTGGGCCTGCGTTCCTCACTGCACCCCAAGACATCGGCCCGCTACCGCTACGAGCACCCCCTCTCCGACTCGATCATAGGCCGCTTCAGCCAGGAGGCCCTGTACCGTACCGATGACGGTTTTGGCAGCCGCACCAGGCTGGAATTCGACAAGATTCTCGACGAAAACAAGGTGCTGCAGTGGTACAACCGGGTGGAGTGGGAAGAGGAGGAATCCGGTGTATCCATGAACACCGGCCTGGCGTTTAACCGCCGCTTGGGTGAACACAGAGCACTGGGTTATTTCATTGCCATCAGCGGCAAGACCGACCCGGAAGCGTTCTCCACAGCGTACGGCTTTGGCATGCGCTACCGGCAGAATATCTACAAGGAATGGCTGTTTGCCGAGGTACAGCCCAACTATTTCTGGCGTCGCGCTGAATTTGAAGACAGCCGCGAAGGCGCTGCCGCCATCCTGTTCCGACTTGAAGCAGTATTTACCCGGGATTGGGATTGAGTATGCGAGAGTGGAGAAGAGAGCTGGGAGAAGAGAGACTGTCTCCCCCTCCTCCCCCACTAATCACTTGTTGTCGCGCAACTCCCGCCGCAGTACCTTGCCCACATTGGATTTGGGCAGCTCGTCAATAAACTCGACCTGTTTCGGCACCTTGTAAGCGGTAAGGCTCTTGCGGGCAAAATGGCGGATGTCATCGGCTGTCAGGTTCGGGTTGCCGGACACCACAAACAGTTTTACCGCTTCCACCGTATCCGGGTCGGGCACACCCACCGCCGCGCACTCAATCACATCCGGGTGTTTGCTAATTTCATCTTCCAGCTCATTGGGATAGACGTTAAATCCCGACACCACAATCATGTCCTTGATGCGATCGACAATAGTGAGATAACCATCGTTGTCCAGCACTGCCACATCGCCGGTATGCAGCCAGCCCTGGTGATCGAGCATTTCCAGCGTTGCATCCGGTCGCTGCCAGTAGCCAGCCATCACCTGTGGCCCGCGGATCCACAGTTCTCCCGGCTTGCCCTCTGCCACTGGCTGACCCTCACTGTCGAGCAGGCGCAATTCCGTATCCGGCAGCAGCTTGCCCACCGTCCCCAGCCTGGGATCACTGACCGGATTGATCGCCACCACCGGGCTGGCCTCCGTAAGCCCGTACCCTTCGACAATCCGGCAACCGGTCACCTGTTGCCAGCGCTCGGCAGTATCTTTTGTCAGAGCCATGCCGCCGGACACAGTGAGGCGCAGAGTGGAAAAATCCAGTTGGCGGAAACCCTCATTGCGGCACAGGGCATTGAACAGGGTATTCAGCCCGGCGAAGAAGGTAACAGGAAGGCCCTGTAGAGCCTTCACAAAAGCCTTCATATTGCGCGGATCGGGAATCAGGATCAGCCGTGCGCCAACGCCCACCCCCAGCAGCATACACAGCATAAAAGCGAAAATATGGTAAATGGGCAAGGGCGCAACAATCACCTCCTCCCCCTCCACCAGCACGTCACCGAGCACATGCTCCACCTGCCGGATATTGCTGAGCAGGTTGGCATGGGTAAGCATCGCACCCTTCGACAAACCGGTAGTGCCGCCGGTGTATTGCAACAGGGCGAGATCATCGGCCTTGCGGGCGACAGTCAGCGGCGTGCCCGTGCGGCCCAGTGCCAGGGCGCGATTGAAAGTCACTGTATTGCGGGGCCGGGCGATATTCCTGAACAGGCGCTTGATCTTCATGAAACCGTTAATCAGGCCTCGCTTGAGCGGTGGATGCAAATCCCCCACTTCAGTGATAATCACGTGTTCCAGGCCAGTATCCTGCTGCACTGCCGCGACATTGCCCACCAGATCCGCCAGCACCACCACCGCCTTCACCCGCGCATCGGAAAACTGGTGATCCAGTTCGCGCCGGGTATAGAGCGGATTGGTGTTGACCACCACCAGCCCGACTTTCATGGCGGCGATGACCACCACCGGGTATTGCAGCAGGTTTGGCAGCTGGATGGCGATTTTGTCCCCGGGCTGGAGGCCGAGATCACGCTGCAGGAAAGTGGCGAAATCCGTGGCGTGGTTATCCAGCTCGCGGTAACTGAGAGTATGGCCAAGGCAGGTAAGAGCCGGCTTGTCGGCAAATTTCTCCACCCGCTCGGCAAAAAAATCATTGAGATTGGAGTGACTGCTGGCATTGGTTTTCATGTTTTTATAGTCTGGCTCTTGTTGTGTTGTACCAGTCGCAGGCGCGACAGTGAGCCTGACTGTAGCCCGGATCAAAAAAAATGTGAAGGGTCGCGCAGCAGCATTTGAATGACTTGAATAAGACAGTCAAAACTGCCCTCCCGGTCAGTCACTCCCTGACAACGCTCCTGCCCTGTGGCGCGTCGGCACTGTATAGTGGCTGCAATCCCGATTCATATCCCGCCCTGAGGACAACCACACAGCGATGGCAACAATCCCTGCCAGTCCTGACAGCCCCACCATCTGGGTAGACGCCGACGCCTGCCCGAAAGTGGTGAAGGACATCCTCTTTCGCGCCGCGCTGCGCCGCAATATGGCGCTGGTGCTGGTTGCCAACCAACCCATGGCCACGCCGCCGGGCAAGCAGATCCGCTCGGTGCAGGTTCAGCAGGGTTTCGATGTGGCTGATAACTATATTATCGCCAGCCTCAATCCCGGCGACCTGGTGATTACCGCCGACATCCCCCTGGCCGCCGAGGTCATTGCCAAGGGCGCTGCGGCGATCAATCCCAGGGGCGAGCTGTACACCACCAGCAATATTCGCCAGCGCCTGACCATGCGCAACTTTATGGATGAGATGCGCGGCGCCGGCATCCAGACTGGTGGCCCGGCGCCGTTCAGCCCCCAGGATACCCAGGCCTTTGCCAACAGCCTCGACCGCTGGCTGGCGCGCTGGCAGAAAGGGGCAAACCGTCAGGGCATATGAGCATTCCTGCCAGTGACGCCCCCGGCGGTTTCTGGCATTATCCGGCCACGCATAATAAAAACCACAGGGAGCCGCGCCGTGCCATCAGCCAAAACCAGGGTAATCCAAAAAAGCTGGATCGACAGCGCAGCCGTTTTCTTTGGCCGCTTTGCACTGAAGGTCTACGACCTGCGCTGGCTGGTGCTGGCCCTCTGCCTCGGATTTCTCGGCAGCGGCGCCTGGCTGGCAGGCAAGGTGCTGCCGGACAACAGTTTCGACAGCTACTTCCAGCCCGATGACGAAACCTATCGCGACTACATGGACTACATGGAGCGCTTCGGCTCCGACGAAGTGAGCTATATCCTCTATCGCATTCCGGACCGCGAACACGGCCCCTTCGATCACGACGCCATGGGCCGCATCAATAACCTGACCCAGGATCTGGAAGCCGAAGTGCCCTTTGTCGACCGGGTGGTGAGTCTGACCAACGTGGAGTTTATCGCCGCCGAGGACGACTTCATCCAGATCACCGAGCTGATGTACAACTTTCCCGCCACCCAGCAGGAGCTGCTCGATATTCGCGAGCTGGCGCTGAGCAAACCCATCTATCTCGACAGCGTGATCAACGAGGAAGCAACCCACGGTGCGATTATTGTCGAGATGTCGCGCACCAGCACCGATGTGGAGGAGGATTTGCGGTGGGACCCCGACGGCGGTAACGGCCTCGACAACTTCTACCCACAGGTGAGCTACCACGCGTTGCAGAAAATCCTCGCCCGCCCGGAATACGCGGGAATCGAGTTCTACCTGTCCGGCGATGTGCCGCTCAATGCCATCTACAACGAAACCCTGATGCGGGAAACCTCGATTTTCCCCCTGCTCACCTTCGCCCTGGTGGCTGTGTTGTCGATGTTGTTCTTCAATATCCGCCTGATCGGCCTGATCGGACCGCTGCTGGTAGTGGTCTCCAGCCTGGTGATGACCACCGCCTTTATCGTGCTGATGAACTGGAAGATCGGCCTGCTGTTCCTGATGATTCCGACCCTGCTCACCGCCATCGGCGTCGCCCAGTCGGTGCATCTGTTATCGGAATTCCAGTTTGCCCGCTCCCTCGGCATGGAGCGTCGCGCCGCCATCGGCCACACCCTTCTCAAAGTGGGCACGCCCTGCCTGCTCGCCGCGCTCACCACTGCTGCAGCCTTTCTTGCCATGGCATCCTCCGAGCTGAAGTCCATCTCGCAGCTGGCGATCTATTCCGCCGTGGGCGTGATGTTTACCTTTGTCTTTATGGCCACCCTGCTGCTGGTCATTCTCGCCCTGGGTCGCAACCAGGCCGAACCTGAGGCCGCAAAAAGCATGGGTAACCCAATCCTGGCGCGCCTGCTGGAACGGGTGATCGCCTTCAACCTCAGTCACCGCAGCCTGGTGCTGGTGATCAGCGCAGTCATTTTTGCTGTATCCCTGAGCGGGGTGACGCGCCTGAAAGTGGATTTCAACTTTCTCACCGAGTTCAAGGAAAAAATCGAGTGGCGCCAGCACACCGCCTATATCGAAGAGGTGATGGGCGGCATTCTCAGTGTGGTGTATACCTTTGACACTGGCTCGCCCGACGGCGCCAAGAACCCCGAAGTGCTGGCCCGGCTGGAGCAGCTACAAAAGGCCGCCGACAGCGAACCGCTGGTCAAGAAAACCTACTCCATCGTCGATATCCTCAAGGATCTCAACCAGGCCTTCAACGGCGGCGATCCGGCCTTTTACACCCTGCCCACCGATCAGGACCTGATCGCCCAGTACCTGCTGATGTACGAGATGTCCGGCGGCAAGGAGCTGGCCAAGTTCATGGACAGCGACTATTCGAGCACGCCGCTGAAACTGCGGGTGGAGATGACCGAATCGAGCAATTTGCGCGATCTGCTGGGGCGGCTCGACACCGTTGCCGAGGCCAACAGCGATGAACTGGTCACCATCAATCCCACCGGTATCGGGCTGCTGTGGGTGCAGCTGGCGGAATATATCGCCGATAGCCAGCTGACGGGTTACGGCCTTGCCTTTGTGATGATTTTCCTGATCATCGCCACGGTGTTTCGCTCCCTTAAACTCGCCGCCCTCGCCATGGTCCCCAATCTGGCGCCCGTGGTGCTGACCCTCGGCGTGATGGGCTGGCTCGACATTCACCTCGACTACTACCGACTGCTGCTCGCCACCATCGCCATCGGCATTGCCGTCGATGACACCATTCATCTGCTGGCGCGCTTTCGCAGCGAATTCAGGCGTTGCGGCAACTACGCCGAGGCCATGGCGGCCAGCGTGCGCGGCGTGGGACAGGCACTGATTATTACCTCGGTGATTCTGGTGGCGGGCTTCCTGGTGTTCCTGCTGTCTGACACCACAGTGTTTGCCAGCTTTGGTATCCTCTTGTCAGCCACTATCCTGACGGCATTGGTCGCCGACCTGTTCCTGCTGCCGGTGCTGCTGATGCTGTTCAAACCGCTCGGTCCCGAGTTTGCACCAGAGACCGCAGCTTTGGAGCCAACCGCTTCCGTCGCCAGTGCCTGAATCAGAAATAACCGGAAAGGAATAAATCCCAGGAGTTGTCATGTTGTTACCCAGAATTGCCGTTATCGCTGCCAGCTTTTTCCTGCTCGGCCACACACAGGTCCAGGCACAAAATGATCCCATGGATAAATCCCTGTCGGCGGAGGCGCGCGGCAAGGCGGTGGCAGAGGAGGCCTACCGCCGCGACCGCGGCTTTGGCGATGAAGAGGCCACCCTCACCATGAACCTGCAAGATGCCAGGGGCCGCGAACGCAGCCGTCAGATGCGCTTTCGCACCCTGGAGCGGGAACATGAAGGCGACTGGATGATCGCCGTATTCGACAACCCCGGCGATGTGCGCGGCACCGCCTCCCTGACCCACAGCAAGGCGCTGGAACCCGATGACCAGTGGCTGTTCCTGCCCGCCACCAACCGCGTGCGCCGCATCGCCTCCAACAACAAATCCACGCCATTTATGGGCAGTGAATTTTCCTTTGAAGACCTGAGCGACCAGCAGGTCGAAAAGTACACCTACAAATACCTGCGCCAGGAACCCTGTGGCGAACTGAGCTGCCACGTGGTGGAACAGTATCCCGCCTACGAGCACTCCGGTTACAGCCGCCAGGTAGTGTGGTACGACACCAATGAGTACCGCACCCACAAGGTCGAATATTACGACCGCCGCGAGCGCCTGCTGAAAACCCTGACAATGAGCGACTACAGCCAGTTTCTCGACAAATACTGGCGCCCCATGCGCCTTGAGATGGTCAATCACCAGACCAGCAACCGCACCCTGCTGACCTACAGCGGCTACCAATTCCAGGTGGGCTTTAGCGAACGCGACTTTGACGTCAACGCCCTGCGCAGTATTCGCTAGGCAGTGCCGGTTTGAAACGGCTCAAGTCGTCCCTGCTCCCTCTGCTTGCCCTGGCCGCAGCACAATCTGCGGGCGCTGTGGATATACGCGCCAATCTGAGCGCTGAGTACCAACACTTTTTTTCAGCGCCCGAGCGCAGCGGCCAAGCGGGAGACAACCTGTCACTGTCCTTCGAGCCGGAGTTTTATTACGCCTTCGCCAACCGCGACAGCGTCACCTTTACCCCCTTTGTGCGCTGGGATGAAAGCGACAGCGAACGCAGCCACGGCGATATCCGCAAGCTCTACTGGCACAGGGTGGAACAGAACTGGGAACTGCGCGCCGGTATCGACCAGGTGTTCTGGGGCGTTACGGAGTCGGTGCATCTGGTGAATATCGTCAACCAGATCGACCTGGTGGAGAGCCCCAACGCTGAAGAACTGTTGGGCCAGCCAATGATTCATTTCACCTGGATTCCTGCTCTTGGCAATGTCGAACTGTTCCTGCTGCCGGGTTTTCGCGAACGCACCTTCCCGGGCCGCGATGGGCGCCCCGGCGTCGGCCTGCAGGTGGATAACGACAATGCCCACTACGCTTCCGGCGCGGGCGACAAACGCACCGATATTGCCCTGCGCTGGTCCGCCACTCACGGCATATGGGATATTGGTCTCGCCCACTTTTCCGGCACCAGTCGCGAACCGCGTTTTGACCCGCAGCAATTCAGCCTCAACCGTCACGGCGAGCGCGAGTATATCCCCCTCTACGAGGTGATCGACCAGACCAGCATCGATCTGCAAAGCACCACAGAATCCTGGCTGCTCAAGCTCGAAGCCATCACCCGCAACGGTCAGGGCGACCGCTTCAGCGCCGCCGCCAGCGGGGTGGAATACACCTTTGTCGGTATCGGCGGCACTGTCATGGATCTGGGGGTGATCGGCGAATACCTCTATGACGAGCGCCCTGAGGCGGTGCTTGACGACGATATCGCCATCGGCCTGCGCCTCGCCCTCAACGACTTCCAGTCCACCGAACTGGTGGCAGTGCTGCTGCGGGACCGGGACAACGGCTCTTCTAGCTTCTATGTGGAGGCCTCGCGTCGTATCGGCGATTCATTCCGTCTCGAACTCGAAGCCAGGGGCACCACACATGTGGACCGACACGACCCGCTGAAGACCCTCGATGGCGACGGCTTTGTGCAGCTCAGTCTGGGATATTTTTTCTAGAGCCTGTGGGTAGCACCCGCCCTGACCCGCAGGCTGGCCCGGGATAAAAATTTCCTTATACCCCCCTATGGGCGTATACTTCGCCCCCATTTGTCCACCGACTCCCCCGGGAGTTCACCCGCAGGTCCCCACAATCATGCCCTCTTCCCTCTTTGCCGATCTCGGCCTCTCTGCGCCCATTGTCAGCGCCCTGGCAGAACTCGGTTACGAACAGCCGTCCCCCATCCAGGAACAAAGCATCCCGCTGCTGCTGGCCAAACGGAACCTGCTGGGCGTGGCCCAGACCGGCACCGGCAAAACCGCAGCCTTTGCCCTGCCGCTGCTCAACAATCTCGACCCCAAGCAGCAGTCGCCCCAGGTGCTGGTGCTGACCCCGACCCGGGAGCTGGCCATTCAGGTGGCGGAGGCGTTCCAGAGTTATGCCCGCAAGCTCAACAATTTTCATGTGTTGCCCATCTACGGCGGCCAGGACATGAGCGGCCAGCTGCGCTCGCTGCGCCGCGGCGTGCAGGTGGTCGTGGGTACGCCGGGACGGGTGATGGATCACCTGCGGCGCGAAAGCCTGAATCTTGGCGATATACGTGCCGTGGTACTGGATGAAGCCGACGAAATGCTGCGCATGGGCTTTATCGACGATGTCGAAACCATTCTGGCAAAAACCCCGGACAGCGCCCAGCGCGCGCTGTTTTCCGCCACCATGCCCGCTGCCATCCAGCGCATTGCCGCCAGCTATCTGGGCGATGCCGAGGAAGTGCGCATCCAGGCCAAAACCCGCACCGTGGAGCGCATCAGCCAGCGCTACATGTTGCTGGGCAATCACCAGAAGCTGGACGCCCTGACCCGCATCCTCGAGGTCGAAGAATTCGACGGCATGATCATTTTCGTGCGCACCAAGTCGAGCACAGTTGAACTGGCAGAGAAACTCGAAGCCCGCGGTTTTGCCGCCAGCGCCCTCAACGGCGATCTGAGCCAGCAGCTGCGTGAGCGCACCGTGGGCCGCCTCAAAAACGGTCAGCTGGATATTGTGGTGGCCACCGATGTCGCCGCCCGCGGACTCGACGTGGAACGCATCAGCCATGTGGTCAACTACGACATTCCCTACGACAACGAATCCTACGTGCACCGCATCGGCCGCACGGGTCGCGCCGGTCGCGAAGGTAACGCCATTCTGTTCGTGACCCCGAAAGAGCGTCGCCTGCTGGGTTCCATCGAGAAATCCACCCGCCAACCGATTGCCGAAATGCCCATGCCTTCGGGTCAGCAGGTCAGCCAGCAGCGCATCCAGCAGTTCCGCACCCAGTTGCTGGAAACCCTGGAAAAGGGCTCGCTCGACAAGTTCAAGAACCTGGTGGCCAGCATCGCCAATGAGCAGGAGATCGATCCCCTCGAAATAGCCGCCGCCCTGGTGTTCCTGCACCAGCAGGAACGCCCGCTCTACCCCGAGTTCCGCGACCCTGCGCCGCAAAAATTCAGCCCCGACCGCGAGCGCAACGACAGGTCGCGCAGTGACAGGTCTGGCAGTGACAGAGATGCGCGTGGCGAAAGGCCCGCCAAACGCCGCAGCCACGATGATGCACCCCTGCAAACCTACCGCATTGAAGTGGGCCGCCAGCATGGCGTGCAGCCCAAGGATATCGTCGGCGCCATTGCCAACGAAGGCAATATCGAAAGCCAGTACATTGGCCGTATCGAAATTTACGATGACTTCAGCACTGTGGGCCTGCCCGAAGGCATGCCCAATGAAGTGCTGCAGCATATGCGCCGCATGCGTATCTGCCAGCAACCCGCGCTGCTGAGTCCGATCGCCAAGGGACAGGAACCGCCACCCTCAGCGGGCCGCAAGCCGGTCGGCAAAAGTGCACGGGGCCGCACTGATGCCAGCGGCCAGGATGTCCCGGCAAAAGACTTTGCCGCGAAGGAAAAGCCCCGCAAGGTCAGCTACAGCCGTAAGCCCGACAGCGGTTCCGGCGAAGGTGCGCCCGCCAAGAAAACCTACCGCCCCAAAGCGCCCGGCGCCTTTGAAAAGGCACCCGGCAGTTTCGGCAAGGCCGACAAGGCTGCCACCCTGTCGCGCAAGAAAAAACAGCCGGAATAGCCTGCTTTTCCCGACTCATCACGCAGCACAAAAAAAAGCCCCGGCAAGTTGCCGGGGCTTTTTATATGGGGAAGGCGGGGAAGGCGTGGGGTCAACCTTTCTGTAAGTGTTTCCACATCTTGCGCGCCAGCTCCTGCTGGGCCAGCTGTTCCTTTTTCCAGTTGGTATTGCTGCGCATGAACTCCTTGACACGGGGGGCCACCTCTTCGCGGAAGCGGCGACCGCTGAACACACCATAATGGCCAACACCGGGCTGGACATAGTCAACCTGCATGTCCGCCGGAATATTGACACACAGATCGTGGGCCGCCTGGGTCTGGCCGATACCGGAAATATCGTCGTTCTCACCCTCAACGGTCATCAGGGCAATATCGGTTATTGCCTCCGGCTTGACCAGCTTGCCCTCGTGCATGAATTCGCCCTTGGGCAACCTGAACTCCTTGAATACCCACTCAATGGTCTGCAGGTAGAATTCGGCGGTCATGTCCATCACCGCCAGGTATTCGTCGTAAAACTCGCGGTGCTTTTCCGTGCTGTCGTTGTCGCCCTTGACCAGGTTGCGGAAGTATTCCTTGCCCGCCTTGAGATGGCGACCACGGTTGAGGGATACAAAGCCGGCCAGCTGGAGAAAGCCGGGATAGACCCTGCGCATAAACCCCTTGTTGGGATAGGGCACGGTGTGAATCACGTTGCGGCGGAACCACGACATGGGCTTTTCTTCCGCCAGCTTGTTGGGCGCGGTGGGGGATTTGCGCGGGTCGATGGGTGAACCCATGATAGTCATGCTGGCGGGACGGTTGGGGTTGTTGTCCTCCGCCATGATGCTCGCCGCCGCCAGTACAGCCGGGCCGGGCTGGCACACACCCAGCACATGGGCGCCGGGACCAATGAATTCCAACATCTCGATAAGGTAATTTATATAGTCATTGAGATCGAACTTGCCCTCGGAGGTGGGCACATTGCGCACATCGGTCCAGTCGGTGATAAAGACTTCGTGGTCGGGCAGGAAAGCCTCTACAGTGGCGCGCAGCAGGGTGGCGTAATGGCCCGACATGGGCGCAACAAGCAGAATGCGCGGATCGACATGGCCGGGCTTGCGAATCAGGTCCAGGTGGCCGTCGGCGCGCTTGAAATGCACCAGACTGCCGAAGGGCTTGGACCACACCACCCTGTCCTCGACCGGCACCGGGATGCCATTGATGGTGGTGTAGGGCAGTTTCCACTCCGGCTTGTCGTAGCGCCGCGTTGAATTCTCAAACAGCTCATAGCTCGCCAGAATGCTTTTGTGCAGGACAGTATTGGCAAAGGGGTTATAGGAGGTATCGAGCATTTCCTTCTGGCACTTGGCTATTTTGCGCAAGGGCGAGAGGGCGATGTGATTCATCTCATACAGGTGGTATAGCATAAAGTTGGCTCCAGGTTGCCTGCATACGGCACAGATCACCGCCGCTGAACTCGATTGAAGAATGCCCCTGTGGCTGGGGCAGCAAACGATCCATGTTGCAGCGCACAAAAAAGTTGCTTGTGCCCCATTATTCACTAAATGCCTGCGGATGCAAGCAGGTCGACAAACAGCACCGTCAACCTGCACGCCATGAACCAGCCCTAAACTCAGCCTGAGCAGTTATTAACGCTGAGTGTGACTATAATTGCGCCCTTTTGGGGCAAATGAACCGTGAACATGATCGACCCGGAACACTATCAGGCTCAGTTGAACACCAAGCTCGACACCCTGCACCAGACTTTTGCCGGGCTGCCCATGCCAGCGGTTGAGGTCTTTGCATCGCCTCCCCTGCACTTCCGCATGCGGGCAGAATTTCGCATCTGGCATCAGGGAGAAGGCAGCTTCTATGCCATGACTGCCCCGGGTGACAACAAACCCAGCCCTATCAGTGACTTCCCCATTGGCTCCCGCGCCATGGTGGATACCATGCCCGCCCTGCTGGAGGCCATCAATCGCGAACCGCTGTTGCGGCGCAAGCTCTACGGCGCGGAATTTCTCACCACCCGCGACGGCCAGGTGCTGGTGACCCTGATTTACCATCGCCCCCTTGGCGAGGAATGGCAGCAGGTTGCCCATGATCTGGGCCAGCAACTGGGTATCGATATTGTTGGCCGCAGCCGCAGGCAAAAGGTGGTGACAGACAGGGATTATGTGCTGGAGTCCTTTGTGGTAGCAGGCAAAACCCTTACCTACCAGCAGGTGGAGACAGGCTTTACCCAGCCCAACGCGGCGGTCAATGAGCAGATGCTCAACTGGGCCTTTGAGGTCAGCCGCAACAGTGGCGGGGATCTGCTGGAACTGTACTGCGGCAACGGCAATTTCACCCTGGCGCTGGCGCCGAACTTTCGCCGGGTGCTGGCCACTGAAGTGTCAAAACTGTCAGTAAATTCAGCCAACTACAATATAAACCTGAATCACATTGACACTGTTGATGTGGTGCGGATGTCCAGCGAGGAATTCACCCAGGCTCTCAACGGTGTGCGGCCTTTCAAGCGCCTGCGCCATATCGATCTGGCCAGCTATGACTTCAGTACCCTGTTTGTGGACCCGCCCCGTGCCGGCCTCGACCCGGACACCGTGGCGCTGGCGCGCGGCTTTGGCAGGATTCTGTATATCTCCTGTAACCCATTGACATTGAAGGAAAACCTTGAAGCCTTATGCACGACCCACCGGGTGGTGAACTTCGCCGTATTTGACCAGTTTCCCTATACCCACCACCTGGAGTGCGGTGTACTTCTGGAAAAGTGCTAGGCTGCCAGGGGATGGTCTAGAGGGGATTGCCTAGAGGGGCCGACTAGAGGGAATAGTGGGCCTTGATGCGCTGCGCGGCTTCAATCACCGCATCGTTATATTTCGCTTCGACAGCTTTGCGTTCGCGGTCAAAGCGCTGCTTGTCTTCCCTTGACAGCGCCTGCCAGGCATCGAGGATGGGAATATGGGCAGTGGCCTCGGCGACCCGGAACAGCACCCCGTATTCGCGGCGAATCAACTCCTGATCCTCAAGGCTGGCGGCAATGGCACAGATGCGCAAGCAGCCTTCGGTATGGGTGAGCTTGTCATCGAGCAGCGCATCGGCCAGCAGGTACAGGCTGCGCTTGATGGCCACGCGCTGCACACCGGGCACGGCAGGGTCCACCACACCCACTTTGGCGTTGCTACCGGCGCTTGTGCTTACTGGCTTGTCAGCCGGTTTGTTGCGGCGATAAAGCAGCCAGTGGAGGTACGCCGCATAGCCAGCGAGCGCCGCAATAATGACCAGTGCCGCCACCATCAGCCAGCTATTCATAGGGATTCACCGCTACCGGTGTGGCTGCCCGGCAGCAGAGCGGATTCGGATTCTTGCAGAGCGTCATCGCTGTTATCCGCACTGTCATCGATATCGGCATCCTGGCGAATCGCCTCCGGCAGGGATTTGCGCGCCCGGGCACCCATGCGCTTGAGATCTTCCATACGCTTGACCAGGTTGCCGCGCCCATCCACCAGGCGCTTGCGAGTCTGCTGCCAGGCCTCCTGGCTCTTGTCGATCTGACGACCCACATCCTCCAGGGACTCAATCACCAGCACAAACTGGTCGAACAGCGCCCCGGCCTGGGTGGCGATTTTCTGGGCGTTGCGGTTCTGGTCCTCATAGCGCCAGATATTGTGGATGGTGCGCAAGGTGGCCAGCAGGGTGCTGGGACTCACCAGAATAATGCCCAGGTCGTAGGCATCGCGGAACAGGGTGTGATCGTGCTGCATCCCCACCATAAAGGCCGATTCAACGGGGATAAAAATCAGCACAAAGTCGAGGGTGTTCACCCCCGGCAGCTGTTCATAGGCCTTGCGGCTGAGGCCGGTGATATGGCTGCGCAGGGATACCAGATGGCGATTCAGGTGGCGCTGGCGCTCTTCATCGGTCTCGGCACTGCAGTAACGTTCGTAATCCAGCAGTGACACCTTGGCGTCGACCACAATATCGCGGTTGTCGGGCAGGTGGATAATCACGTCCGGGTTGCGGCGTTGACCGCCCTCCGCCACCAGACTGACCTGGGTTTCGTACTCCCGACCCTTGTGCAGGCCGGACTGTTCGAGCAGGCGCTCCAGCACTACCTCGCCCCAGTTGCCCTGCATCTTGCTGTCACCCTTGAGGGCGCGGGTCAGCTGCACCGCATCGTCGCCAATGCGCTCGGCCTGCATCTTGAGCTGCTCGATCTGGCCGATCAGGCGATTGCGCTCGGCGTTTTCCTTGTCGTAGCTGTCTTCCACCTTTTTGCGGAAGTCGGAAATTTCCTTGCGCAGCGGGTCTACCGTGCTGTCGAGGGCGATCTTGCTCTGGCGGCTGAAGCTGTTCTGCTTCTCCTCAAAAATGTGGTTGGCGAGGTTTTCAAACTCGCGGCTGACGTTGTCCTTGGTTTGCTGCAACAGCAGCAACTGCTCCTGATAGCGCTCGCGCTCACTGGCAAGGGTGGCGTTAGCGGTGGCGCAGTCCACCTGCAAGCGCTGATTCAGGGCGCTCACTTCATCGAGCTGGAGGCGGGTTCTGTCCAGCTCGCGCTGGGCGTTATCGAGGGAATTGATGGCTGCTCCGTGACTGCGGCTGAAGCGGGCATAAAAAAACAGGCCCGCCACAATAGCGCCGCCAGCAAAGCTGGCCACAAGGTATAAAACGGTCTGATCGATTATTGGATTCATGGCCGCATTCTAGCAGAGAGATTTTATGTGGGGAGGGAACTGACTGATGTAAAATCCCCCGCCATGACAAGTCCCGACACCCATCTTGCCGCCGCCCCTCGCCTCGCCCCATCCAATAAAGTGCGGGCGCGGGTGCTGGTGTTCGATTCCGGAGTGGGCGGGTTGAGTATCCTCAATGAAATCCGCACTCATATTCCCGGCTGTGAACTGGTCTATGCCTGCGACAACGCCGCTTTCCCCTACGGCACCAAGGGCGAGGCTGAACTGGTTCAACGGGTCGATGCGGTACTCAAGGCACTGATTGCCCGCATCGATCCCGATATCGTCGTGGTGGCCTGCAACACCGCCAGCACAGTGGCGCTGCCGCATATCCGCAATCACTTCCGCAAGCCGGTGGTAGGTGTGGTACCCGCCATCAAGCCCGCCGCGCAACTGTCGCAGTCGCGGGTGATTGGCCTGCTCGCCACGCCGGGCACAGTGAGCCGCCCCTATACCCAGAAGCTGATTGATGAATTTGCAGCGGACTGCACCATCATCCGGGTTGGCAGTAGCGAACTGGTGCAACTGGCGGAACAGAAGCTGCGGGGGCTGGACCCGGCGCCGGAAACACTGCGGGCAATCCTCGCGCCGATCTTCGCCAACCCACTTACAGATACCCTGGTGCTGGCCTGCACTCACTTCCCGCTCCTGCAGAACGAACTGGAGGCTGCAGCGCCGAGGCCGATTCACTGGGTAGATTCCGGGGCAGCGATTGCCCGGCGCGTGAAGTCGCTGCTGGAAGGCGAGCACAATCTGCCGGTTGGCCATCCTGATCCCGCTGGATTTGACTGCTGGCTGACCCGCTACGACGCTGACAGGGGGCCACTGGAAACAGGACTGAAGGCCTACGGTGCCCTGGCACTGCACCTGCTGTCCGTGTGAATCAGCCCTGACTCGCTGCTGACACTGCCACTTTAACCCACCACTTCCCGTATTTGCCGCACAGCCAGGGCTGCCCGTGCCTGGGCCACAGAGTCAAAGCCTGCCAGCAGGGTGCAGCTGTGTTCCGTGGGAGGCATAACAATATGTACGCCTTCGCGGCGCCAGGCGGAAACCTGAGCTGGTTTCATCCAGAAAGAGGCCACCAACTCACCGCCATCGTGTGCGGCGCGGCGATGGCGCGGCATATCCGCCAGAAAAAAATGGGCATTAAAGCGGCGGGGATAGGACTCAGGGGTGACCCAGTGGGCGAAATAAATCAGCGCTTCAAGGGCTGGGCGCAGATCGAATTCCATCAGCAGCCTATCAAACCCCAGCTCACCGGCCAGCAGCTCGGCGCGCAGGGTTGCCAGCAACCGGTCTGACAAGCGCTCCTCCCCCTGCGCCAGCAGCACACCCGTTTCCTCAAACACTTCGCGGATTGCAGCAACCCGGTAGGGAGCCATTGGGTCGCCGGGTATCAGCTTGGCTGCCAGCAGATAATCCCCGGCATCGAGCGAACCGCCGGGGAAAGCCAGCGCCCCGGCAAAGCTGATGCGCTCATTGCGCACCACGCCCAGGGTTTCAATACCCTCAGCCCCATCCCGCAACAGCATCACCGTGGAAGAAGGAATGGGCTTTCCCGGACATGTTTTGTCACGCTCATCAGTCACAATCATTTCCTGTGTTCACTCTGTACCAGACAGGGCCATCTGTAGCCCGGCACAGAAGGTTATACTCCCCCACATGCAGCTGATACTGCTGCCATTATGCAACGAGTACAACATCACACCAGCAAGGAAGATTCGTGCACAACCCATTGTTTGATATAGCCCCCCTCCGGCACCGCATCAATGCGGGCTGCCTGATTCTCACCCCCAACCTGCGTCTGGCCCGCAAGATCAGGGAGGCGTGGGATATCGACTGCCAGCAGGACGGACAAGCCACTTGGGCTGCGCCACGGATCATGGCCCTGGAAAGTTGGCTGCAGGATCTGTGGCTGGAGCTGGTGGATGCCGCCTGGCCCGCCGCCCTGACTGGCACCCCCATCAAACCCTCCCAGGAGTTGTGGTTGTGGGAGCAGTGTATCGCCACCAGCAGTGATGATCATGTCCCACTCCACCCCCGCAGCTTTGCCGAGCTGGCGCAGCGGGGTTGGCAGCTGGTGCGCCAGTGGCAGGTGCCCTTGGCGGAGTTGCAGAACAGCCATCACGAGGGTGCCAAAACCCTGCTGCGCTGGGGGCTGGCCTGGGAGCAGCAGCTGGCTGACAGGCAGTTGGTCAGTGCCGCGCAGCGGTCAGCAATAGTCCTTGATGGATTGCAGCAGGGCGCAGTGGCCACTGTCGACGCAATCTGCCTGGTGGGGTTTCAATCCCTCTCACCCCTCTACCAGGCGGTGCTGGACACCGCCTCCAGCGACCTCGAACAGTTCCAGGCGGGCGCTCGCAATTCAGATATCAAACACCACATTGCAGGGGACATAGACTCGGAAATAGCCAGTGCTGCACGCTGGGCAGCGGCCCAGGCGGCAGCCAACCCGAATGCCCGGATAGGCGTGGTGGTGCCGGATCTGGCCCAGCTGCGGGCCAAGGTAGAGCGAATTTTCCTGCACCACATCGACCCGTCCTGGTGCTGGCCCGATAGCGCCTACCGGCCCTTGCCCTTCAATATCTCCGCCACCACGCCCCTGGCAGACGCGCCAGTGGTAAAGGCTGCCCTCGAGCTGTTGCAACTGAACCGGCCGCAGCTGGCAGCGCAGGATATTTGCCAGCTACTGAACAATCCTTTCTGGGGACGAGCGCAAGCGGAAGGCCCACTGCGCAGCCGGGCTGTTGTGGCGGTGCTTGATTACAGCCAGCCAACTCTGTCTACCGGACTGCTGCGCAGATTGATTAGTGAGATGGAGTCCCTTTTATCTACTGATGGGAATAGCAAAAGCAGCAGCAAGCCCGCGAGCCTCGCCATGCGCCTCACCCAGCTGGCGGATTCACTGCGCCGCCAGCCTGGCAAACTGCCGTTCCGGCGCTGGCGGGAAGTTTTCGAGGCGCAGCTGAACAGCCTCGGCTGGCCGGGGGAGCGTCCCCTCAACAGTCTGGAATACCAGCAGTGGGAGCACTGGCAGGACCTGCTCGACGAATTTGAACAGCTCGACCGGGTGGCGGATGGCGTGGCTTCGGATTCAGCCCTGCAACAGTTGCAGCGTCTGGCCGCCAACAGCGGTTTCCAGGCCCAGACCCCGGATGCCCAGATACAGATTCTCGGCACTCTCGAAGCGGCTGGGCTGCACTTTTCCCACCTGTGGGTGATGCAGATGGACGACCGTCACTGGCCAACCGCCACCGAACCGCACCCCCTGTTGCCAGTCGCCATGCAGCGGGCGCTGTCGATGCCCAGAGCCTCTCCGCAACGGGAGCTGATACTGAGCAATTCACTGTTTACCCTGTTTTGCGCCAGCGCCGACGACGTGGTATTCAGCCATGCCAGCCAGGAGGGCGATGTGCATTTCCAGCCCGCTGCGCTGCTGGCTGGTTTACCCGTCTTCACAGCCCCGCCGGAAAACGCCATCCACCCCTGGATGACAAGTATTGGCGCGGCCCGCCAACTGGAAATCATCGAGGATAGCACTGGCCCTGCCTTGCAACCCCTCACTGCTCCCTTGCGCGGCGCAGCCGGCTTTATCGCCGCCCAGGCCAACTGCCCGTTCAATGCCTTCGCCACTTACCGGCTGGGGGCAGAACCCCTGCAAACACCCTCGATGGGGCTGAGCCATATGGACCGTGGCAATCTGCTGCACTACAGCCTGGAGGCATTCTGGCGCGAGCTGACTGGCCTGGATGCCCTCGGCGCACTCACTGAGGCAGAACGTGAACAACGGCTAACCAGCGCCATAGAGAGCGCATTTGTACGCTTCCTGCGCCATTCCCCGCTGTCGGCTGTGGAGCTGGGGGAGCGCTACCTGTACATCGAACAGCAACGCATCCGCCACCTGCTGCTGGAATGGCTCAACTCTGAGCTGGCGCGCGCCAGTTTCACTGTCGAAGCCCTCGAGCGCGCCTGTGAACTGGATCTGGGGGGTTTTCTGCTGCGGGTGCGTATCGACCGCCTCGACCGCCTTGCGGATGGCTCGCAGGTCATTATCGACTACAAGACCAGCACCCCGGCTATCGGCTCCCTGGCTGGCGAGCGGCTAACGGAGCCACAATTGGCCCTCTACGCCCTGGCGACGGGTGAACCCCTTGCCGCTGTCGGCTATGGCCTGGTCAATGCCCGAATTGTGGGCTTTGAGGGGATTGCCACTGATGGCCAGATGATTCCCGGCGCCAAACCCCTGACCAGAATCGGCCTGGACGGGGATTGGAAATCAGCTTTAGATAAATGGCGCAACCAATTGATTGAAATAAAGAATGAAATCCTCGAAGGCCAGGCAGCAGTGGTTTTTTACAGCAAAAGTGCGCAACTCTACGGCGCCGCGCTGGAGCCCCTGAACCGCTGGCCCGAGCAGGAACGCATCGCCCGGCTCAAGGCCGGGGAGCAGGCCGCCACAGGGGGCAAGCCATGAGCAAGCCCAATCACACCGCCAGTGATCATGATCACGCTATTGATAATCACGTAATTGATAATCACGCAATTGATGATCAGAGCATTCGCGATCAGGCGCTGGATATCCAGCAGTCCTTTGCCGTGAGCGCCCCGGCCGGCTCCGGCAAAACCGGTCTGCTGATCCGCCGCACCCTGCGCCTGCTGGCGGATTGCGAACAGCCCGAGCAGGTGCTCGCAATCACCTTTACCCGCAAGGCGGCGGCAGAGATGCACGAGCGTATTGTCAACGCCCTGCGCCGGGGAATGGACCCCACCCCGCCTGAAAGTGACTACGAAAGAGCCATCTGGGAGGACGCCCGCCAGGTACTGGCTCGCGATGAGGAGCACCAGTGGCAGTTGATTGCCAGCCCCTCGCGCCTGCGCATCATGACCATCGACAGCCTGTGCCGCAGCCTGGCGCGGCAACTGGCGGTGGAAACCGAGCTTGGCGAGCTGCCCGAACCCGCCGACCAGCCCCAGGTCTATTACCGCGAAGCGGTGCGCAATCTCTTTGCGGAACTGGACAAGCCCGGCCCGGTGGCGGACAGCCTCGCCCTGCTACTCGCCCACCTGGACAACAACCTGCCCAGCCTTGAAGGCCTGCTGGAATCCCTGCTGGCCCAGCGCGAGCAGTGGTTGCAACCCATTCTCAGCAGTCGCGGTGCGCGGGCAGCGCTGGAAGATGCCCTGCAACAAACCGTGCAGGAATGTCTGCAGGCCACCCGCAGCCAACTGCTGACAGTCGCCGGAGAAATCGGCGAGCTGTGCGACTATGCCGCCGCCAATCTCCACCATCTCCATCTTGAACATCCCCTGGGCCAATGCCTGGGTATGGCGGGGCTGCCGGCCACCAACCCTGACCCCGCCAATCTGGCGCACTGGCAGGCGGTCACGGATCTGTTCCTCACCCAGGCTGGTGGCTGGCGCGCCAAGGTCGACAAACGAGTTGGCTTCCCTACTAAAAAGGACTCCCTGTTTCCCGATCTGGCGGAGCGACGCAAGGACCAGCTGCAAGCGGTGATTGACTGGTGCAAGTCCCAGCCGGGCCTGCTCGAACAACTGGAGGATCTGCGCAACCTGCCTGCGCCCCTTTACAGCGACAATCAGTGGCAATTGCTCGAAGCCCTTACCGTGCTGCTGCCCCGCCTGGTCGGCGAGCTTTCCCTGCTGTTCCAGGAGCGCCGCAGCTGCGACTTTACCGAAATTACCCTGGCCGCCCTCAACGCTCTGGGTGAAGAGGATGATCCCACCGAGCTGTCCCTGAAACTGGATTACCAGATCCGCCATATCCTGGTGGACGAATTCCAGGACACCTCGTCACTGCAGTTCAACCTGTTCAAAAAACTCATCAATGGCTGGCAAGCAGGGGATGGCCGCACCCTCTTTATCGTCGGCGACGGCATGCAGTCCCTGTACGGCTTTCGCAACGCAAATGTCGGCCTGTTTCTTGAAGCGCGGGCCGCACCAGTCAACAATATTGAGTTGATACCCCTTGATCTGGCTATGAACTTTCGCTCTGACCCAAAAGTGGTAGAGTGGGTCAACCAGAGTTTCCGCCATGTGTTTCCCCAGCGCCAGGACGTTACCCGGGGCGCCGTGCCCTACTCCCCGGCACTGGCGGCGAAGGACAGCGCTGAGGGCTGTGCCATTACTCTCGACATTTTTGAGCAGCCAGCGGACCCCGCCGACGAAGCGCTGGTAGTGGTAGAACATGTCCAGCGGGCGCTCGCGCTCAACCCGCAGGGCTCGATTGCCATCCTCACCCGCGCCCGCAGCCATTTGCAGCACATTCTCGGCGCACTTTACCAGGCCGGCATCCCTTGGGAGGCGACCGATATCGACCCCCTGGCCAGCCGCATGCCGGTGATAGACCTGCTGTCCCTGACCCGTGCGCTGCTCAATCCCGCCGACCGCATCGCCTGGCTGTCGGTGCTGCGGGCGCCCTGGTGCGGGCTTGATCTGAAGGATTTGCACAGTCTCGTCAACGCAGGCAGGAGCATTGAAGACACAGGGGATACCAACTTTCCCTGGCTGCCTGGCCAGGTCTTTTCCCCCACCGTCGCCGCAACCCTTTCACCCCAGGGACAGGCCGCACTGGAGCGCACCGCCGGTGTGCTGAAAGCCGCCTGGGATAACCGCCTGCGCAAACCCCTGCGTCTCTGGGTCGAAGGGGCATGGCTGGCTTTGGGTGGCCCGGCCACCCTGATCAGCAGCAATGAGATGGCCTGGTGCCAGCAGTTTTTTGACCTGCTGGAGAGTCACGCCCAGGGTGCTTCACTTGCCGACGCGGAAGCCTTCGAAAATGCGGTGGGCAAACTCTACGCGGCGCCGGATCACTCACACCCCAACCCCGTGCAGGTGATGACCATCCACAAATCCAAGGGCCTTGAATTCGACACGGTGCTGATACCGGGACTGCACCGCGGCGGCGGCAAAAACGATAGCACCCTGCTCTACTGGCGAGAGCGCATAAACGAGCAGGGTGAGAGCCAGCTGCTGATTGCCCCGCCTCTGTCACCCAGAGAGCAGGCGTCAACCAGGGAACAGGCGGGTAAAAGCGCCAGCCAGCTGGTGCGCCACCTCAAGCAGGAAAAGACCCTCAAATCCCGCCTCGAAGACGCCCGGGTGCTGTATGTGGGTTGCACCCGCGCCATCCGGCGCCTCCATCTGCTGTTTACCCAACCAGCCAAATCACCTGCCGCAGGCAGCTTGCTGGCGAGTCTGTGGCCCGCTTTTGCCGAGGGTTTTGGCAATACCGGTGCGACTGTTTTCCAGCACCCGGCAAATGCGGCCAGCAGCCCAGGCGACGATGAAAGTGATGACGCCAGCGACGACGATATCGCACCCAATGGCGCACTCAACGAGCTGATGCGACTGGTCCCAACCTGGCAAAACCCCTTTCTGTCACAACGCAGCGACAGTATCGGACATACCGCCCACACCCCTGAAATCAAGAGGGACAGCAACAATCACGAGGCGCGCCACACCGGTACCATATTGCACCGTACCCTGAGACGCATGGTGCTGGAAGGGGTCGACACCTGGAACCCCGAGCGCATTGCCCGGCAAGTGCCCGCCTGGGAATTGCAGCTGCGCGCGCTGGGTTTGGTCGAGACAGGCGCGGCCGTTGCCATGCTCCGCCACGCTGTCAGTTCGGTGCTCAACGATCCCACCGGGCGCTGGCTGCTGGACCACCGCCATGCCCACAGCGCCTGTGAACTGGCACTCGGCCACAGCGCCAGTTCAGGTGATATCAGGGATGCCCTGCCGCAAACGTCAATTATCGACCGCTGCTTTGAGGATAAGGGCGTGCTGTGGATCATCGACTACAAAACCGCGCAGCCGCTACCCGGGGAATCCCTCGATGCGTTTACCGCCCGGCAACAAGCCGAATACCGGGAGCAGCTGGAGCGCTACAAAGCCATCATGGCCAACCGCCACAATGGCGAAATCCGTACGGCCCTGTACTTCCCGCTTATCCCCCATTTTGCTCCGCTGCTGAACCAGAGCTAACTGCTGGCCATTGATTGCGTCAATGGCTGGCATAGGGGGAATTTCCCCATTTTGTCATGGCGATACAGTAGAATGGCCGCCTTATCGGTGCAGGCTGGCGATTTTCAGGCTGGTGAGTTTCAGGAAAGTGCTGTAACAGCGACTGGCCCTACACTCTGGAAAGCTACAACGTATTGGCTACAGGAACAGATCATGATTCAACGTTTGCTGGAAAACCTTAATATCGAATCACAGGAAACCCTCATCACGCCACAGGCGTTGAAAGAGGCGATTCCGATGACCGACAAGGCGGCGGAAACCGTGGCAAAAGGCCGCGAAGCCGTGCAGAACATCCTCGATGGCAAGGATCACCGCATCTTTGTGGTGGTGGGCCCCTGCTCCATCCACGATCTGAAAGCCGCCAAAGATTACGCTCAGCGCCTGAAAGTACTGGCTGACGAAGTCAGCGATAGCATCCTGGTAGTGATGCGGGTTTACTTTGAAAAACCCCGCACTACCACCGGTTGGAAGGGCCTGATCAACGACCCCTACATGAACGACTCCTTCAAGATTCAGGAGGGTTTACATATCGGTCGCCAGTTGTTGATGGATATCAGTGAGCTGGGGCTGCCCACCTCCACGGAGGCCCTCGATCCGATCTCTCCGCAGTACCTGCAGGACCTGATCGCCTGGTCCGCCATTGGCGCCCGTACCACCGAATCGCAAACCCACCGGGAAATGGCCAGCGGTCTGTCGTCAGCCGTGGGCTTCAAGAACGGTACCGATGGCGGCCTCACGGTCGCCATCAACGCCCTGCAATCGGTGACCAACCCCCACCGATTCCTCGGCATCAACTCCGAGGGCCGGGTGTCGATCATCACCACCCGCGGCAACCCCTACTCCCACATTGTCCTGCGAGGTGGCGACGGCAAGCCCAATTACGATTCGGTGAGTGTCGCCCTCTGTGAACAGGAGCTGAAAAAGGCTGGCATCAAACCCCGCATCATGGTGGATTGCAGCCACGCCAACTCCAACAAGAATCACGAGTTGCAGCCGCTGGTGCTGGAAAACATCGGCAACCAGATTGCCGAGGGCAACAAGTCCATCTGCGGCGCCATGATTGAAAGCAATATCAACGCTGGCAACCAGAAGATTCCTGCCAATCTCGACGATCTGAAGTACGGTGTGTCAGTGACGGATGCCTGCATCGACTGGGCGACCACAGAATCAGCCCTGCGCGCACTGCGGGACAAGATCAGGGATGTACTGCCCGGCAGAAACAGCTGATATCTACTGTTTCACAGGCATTAAAAAGCCCACATTTGTGGGCTTTTTAATGCGGGCTAAAAGAGGTTTTACATATAGGCATTAGTGGTGTCGGAGTGGTCGGTCACATCGCGCACGGCCTTGAGTTCAGGAATCTTTTCCATCAACGACTTCTCCACACCTTCCTTCAGGGTCAGATCGACCATACCGCAGCCCTGACAACCGCCGCCAAATTGCAGGATGGCAACACCGTCATTGACCTCCACCAGCGAGACATTGCCACCGTGGGCGGCGAGACCAGGATTCACCTCGGTGTGGAGAACGTAGTTGATCTTGTCTTCCACCGGGCTGTCATCGCTGACCTTGGGCAGGCGCGAATTGGGGGCGCGGATGGTGAGCTGGCCGCCAAAACGGTTGTCGGCGTAATCCACCTTGGCGTCCTCAAGAAAGGGCAGGCTGCGTTTTTCGAGATGAGCCTTGAAGCCATTCAGCTCAAGAATTTCATCTTCTTCCTTTTCGTCGCCGGGGCGACAGTAGGAAATACAGGTCTCGGCCTTGGAGGTGCCGGGGTCGGAGACAAAGATACGGATGCCGATGCCTTCACAGTCCTGCTTGGCCAGAAGTTCGCCAAGATACTGCTGGGCGCTCTCGGTAATTTCGATATTGCAAATCAGCTGTTGCTCGGACATATGTTATACCTGACTAATTTAGTCGTGTATTCTAGCAGCTAGCCGCCAACCCCTCAATACACTGTCACAGAATAGCGTCGTCGCGAACAGATAAAAGCGCTGCCAGCAAGGTACAGCGGCGTCTGCTAGAATATGCCCCTTTTTGACGCAAACACCTCACCAACCTGCAAGGCAAAACCATTGAACCCGACAGAGCAAAACCGCCAGCACCGCATCGCCCTACTCCACCGCGCCGCAAAACAGCGGATTCTGGTCATGGATGGTGCCATGGGCACCATGATTCAGAACCGCAAGCTGGGCGAGGCAGATTTTCGCGGTGCGCGGTTTGCCGACTGGGGGCAGGATCTGAAGGGCAACAATGACCTGCTGGTGTTGAGCCAGCCGGAGATTATTGGTGAAATCTATACGGCCTACCTCGAAGCCGGGGCGGATATTATTGAGACCAATACCTTCAATTCGACTGCGGTATCCCAGCTCGACTACGGCACCCAGGGCCTGGTGCGGGAGTTGAATCTCGCCGGTGCCCGCATCGCCCGGCAGGCTGCCGATGCCATGACCGCCCTCACCCCTGA
>LADM01000046.1 GCA_000961645.1 Gammaproteobacteria bacterium BRH_c0
GATTTTGGTGCTCAATCCACCCCGAGACCTGCCTACCGCTTCGCTGTCCTGGCTGTTTTTTTGGGGGCACCATGTTGATGAACTCTCGCTATTGAGCCGTCCACCATCAAGTATTCCAAATCCGGCTCCTCCGACAGGGCTTCGAAGATGGCTTTCCAGCGCCCCTTTTTTGACCAGCGGTTATATCGGGTATAAATCGTATGCCAGTTCCCCAGCTCCGCAGGCAAGTCACGCCAAGGGGCACCTGTGCGGCAAATCCACAGCACTGCTTCTATAAACTGACGATTGTCCTTTCCCGTCACACCGCAATCGCCGGACTTCCCCGACAACAACGGCTCTATACGAGTCCATTGATCTTCTCTTAATAATCTGCGCGCCATAGCTCAACAAAAATAACATCCGTGAATGGCAGAATTATCCTGGAAGTGACTTTAATTGTTAACACCCCCTAGGACTGGGTCATTACCCGATACTGGTGAAACAGTGTTCTTTATAGATGGCAAACTGGAAATGCTGGACGTCATCTTCCAGAGCTAAGGGTGGAAGCTATAGGTTAGGGGAATGGGTGAGTACTGTAGTCCAATCGCCGGGCTGTGTTATTGTCTTGTCGAACGCTAGAACAGATTATTGCTCCGACAGCGGCTGCTGCATCCTATCCTAAGATAGCCCTGTAACACTCAAGTCGGTCTCTGCTGTCGGACCATCTGATAATAAAAAATCATCAGGAGTAACTATGGATCTTCAGGGTAAAAAAATCATCGTCACCGGCGCTTCACGGGGCATTGGCGCATCGGCGGCGCGAGCCTATATCGCCCACGGCGCGGCGGTGGCGCTAGTGGATGTGCTTGATGATGCGGGCGAAGCACTCGCCGCTGAGCTCAACCAAACGGCAGCGGGCAAGGCCAGCTACCACCACTGCAATATTGCCGAGCGCGGCGAGGTGGAGAGTACCTTTGCGCGCATTGTGGATGAGCTTGGCGGTCTGGATGTGCTGGCCAATATCGCCGGTGTCGAGCGCCACACCGCAGCGGAGGACATCACCGATGCAGAATGGGATCTGATCTTTGATGTCAATGTGCGCGGCACCATGCTCACCAATCAGGCTGCCTACCGCCATATGAAGGACAAGGGCGGGCGCATACTCAATTTTGGCTCCGACGCGGGACTGGTGCCCTATGTCAATGGCGCCCATTACTCGGCGGCCAAGGGCGCCGTGATCTCCTGGACCCGCACCATCGCCCACGAGTGGGGTCGCCACGGTGTTACCGCCAACACCCTGGTGCCAGCCCTGTGGACCCCGATGTACGAGGAGCATCGCGCAACTTTCAGTGCCGCTGAACTGGTCGCCCACGACGCCATGATGGCCGGGTTGGTTCCAGTGGGCGGCAAGCTGGGCGATCCCGACCGGGATTTTGCTCCGGTGATGGTTTTTCTGGCGGGGGAGGGTGCGCGTTTTATCAACGGCCAGATTATTTCCGTTAATGGTGGCCTGAACACAGTGCGCTGATAGCGTCCCAACTTTTATCAATAGCGCCATCTTTTGCCAGAACTGGACCTCAACTCACCCTGGCGGTGACTATAACGCTGAAAGCCGTTGCACCGCCGTGCAGATTTGACGATCCTCCAAGCTTAACCGGCAAGGACTGCCCCGAAACCGGCACTGCTGCCACTGCCATTGCCAGTAAACAGCATCAACAAATAGCAATAAAAGGAAAAACCCATGAGCGACAGCAATACTATCGATGTCACCGACCTGCTCAATCCGGTGCTTACCCCTTACCAGGCGCAGGTGCTCGAGGCCATGGAAGCCAACCCGGTGGTGATTACCGCCGAGGGCATCCTCAATGACGCGATGGAGCAGACCGGCCTGTCGTATTTCGGCCCTGAGGATTTTCGTGAGCGGCTCGATGTCTGGGTACAGGCCATCAACGAAGACCGCGGCGCAACCAACATCACCCGCTTCAATTTCCTGCAGATGTATACCCGCTACGCGGCGACCCGGCTGCGCCTGGAGGATCTGATCAAGCGCCACCCGGAGATCCTCGATATCAAGATCGACCGGCCCATACTGGTGGCCGGCCTGCCGCGCTCCGGCACCACCAATCTGCTGAATTTGATCAGCGCTGATACCCGCTTGCGCTCACTGCCCTGGTGGGAGGCCATCGCGCCCATCCCCACCGAAGACGACAAGATCGGCCCCGACGGCGTTGATCCGCGCTGGACACGCGCCGCAGAGGGCTGGGAGCAACAGGATGCGTTGCTGCCCTATATGAAGGCCATGCACGAGTTCTCCCCCGACCACGTCAGTGAGGATATCGAGCTACAGGCGCTCGATTTCTCCTCCTACCTGATCGAATGGATGGCCCATGTGCCGCGCTGGCGCGATTACTACTTCGCCCACGACCAGAGCGGCACTTACGCCTACATGAAAAAAGCCATGCAGGCATTGACCTGGCTGAAGGGGCCCAATCGCTGGGTGATGAAGTGTCCCCAGCACATGGAACAGCTCGCGACGCTGTACAAGACCTTCCCCGACGCCACCTTTGTCATCACCCACCGCGATCCGGTGGCGTCCATCCAGTCGGCCATCACCATGTCCTGCTATGCCCACCGCATCCTGCGCAAGTCGCCGGATGCCGAGCTTTACCGCGACTACTGGATTGACCGCTACAGGCGTCTCCTGGAGGGTTGCGTGCGCGATCACGACAGCCTGCCGCAAGCCCAGATAGTAGACGTCTATTTCGACCGCATGATGGCGGATACGGATGCAGTGCTGAAGGAAATCTACCGCAAGGCCGATCTGCCTCTCACCGACCAGGCGCTGGCGGAACTGCACTCTTACCTCGATGCCCACCCACGGGGCAAACATGGCAAGGTGGTCTACAACCTGAAGCGGGATTTTGGCGTCGATGCGGCAGAAATTCGCAAGAACTTCCAGTTTTACTTCGACAAGTTCCCCGTGAAGGTGGAGGTCAAGTAGCCACCACAGACTGCATAACAATAAGGACAGGATGGTGAGATGAACGGCAAGACAGTATTGGTGGTGGGCGCCTCCGGCTTTGTTGGCGGCGCTGTGGTGCAGTGCCTGGCAGAAGCAGGCGACTGCCAGGTGATCGCCGTGTCGCGGCGCAGGCCGCCCGACCTGCCTGCGGGGGTGTCTCACCTCTCTCTCGATCTGCTCGACAGCCTGGCTTGCCAGGCCAGTATTGCCGATCCCGCCAACGCACTGGAGCGGGTAACCCATGTGGTCTATGCGGCGATCAACGAAACCCCCGGCGACCTGGTGGCCAGCTGGACCGATCCCCACCATGCGGCCCGCAACGGCCAGATGTTTGAAAATCTGCTGGAGCCGCTGTTTGCCGTGGCGCCGACACTGCAACAGGTGGTGGCGATCCACGGCACCAAGGCCTATGGCCCACACTACCCCGGCCATATTGCCGTGCCGCTGCGGGAATCCCTGCCGCGCCCGGCGTTTGACGATTTCTATTTCCGCCAGGAGGATTACCTGTGGCAGCGTCAGAAATCTGACCAAGCCAAGGGTCGCAACTGGTACTGGACCACCTTCCGCGCCCCCACCATTGCCGGTGGCGGCATGGGCAGCAACCTCAACGGACTGCTGGCCATTGCGGTGTTTGCCTCTCTTTGTAAAGCGGCAGGGCACCCCCTGGCGTTCCCTGGCGCAGTGCCGGGTGATGGGGTGATGGAAATGGTCGATGTCGAGTTGCTGGCGAAAGGGGTGGCCTGGGCGCTGGAGGCCAACACGGCCCGTGATCAGACCTTCAATATCGCCAACGGCGATACCTACATCTGGCCCGACCTGTGGCCGCAGATCGCCGCCGAAATCGGTGTGGAAACGGGTCCACCGCAAGCCCGCTCAATAGTGACAGCGGTAACGGAGGAGGCAGACCTGTGGGCCGAGCTGGTGCAGCACCACGGGCTTGCCGCCCCGGTGGACTGGCGGGAATTTCTGGGAGAATCCTGCGCCCTGGCGGATTTCGCCCTCAACAACTGTGATCGCACGGTACTGACAAGCACCATCAAGCTGCGCCAGGCGGGATTTAGCGATTGCGTCGATACCAGTGAGAGTGTGATCAAGTGGATCAGGCGCTGGCGAGAGGAGAAAATCCTGCCGCCGCGCTGAAGTTGCTGCACGTAACACGTAACACGTTACACGTCTTTGCAGTGGTTCCAGACCCTGGTGGATTATGCAAGCTGGCAGGCACCGCAGCAGGGTCGGGAGAGGCACGAGCCAAGCCTTACGTGAAACGTGTTACGTGTTACGTGAAACTCAGATACAACCGACAACTGCTGGATAGTTAAAGTCAACAACACACAACTGGAGAAAATGAATGGCTAACAATCTGTTTGATCTGACCGGCAAGGTGGCGCTGGTCACCGGCGGCAATTCCGGCCTCGGCCTCGCCTACGCCCGCGGACTGGCCAAAGCCGGTGCCGATATTGTGATCTGGGGTCGCAACGACGCCAAAAACCAGGCCGCGCTGGATACCCTGAAGCAGTATGGCGGACGCCTGTGGTCCCAGTCTGTGGATGTTGGCTCCGAGCAGGCAGTGATCGATGCCATGGCGGCAGCGGTTGAGAAGATGGGTCGCCTTGACTGCGTGGTGGTCAATGCCGGTGTGGCCAGCCGCTCAAACACCATCTGCGACATGACCTCCGACATGTACCACGACCTGCTCAATATCAACCTCCACGGTGCCATCTATACCCTGCGGGAGTCCGCGCGGCATATGGTTAAACGCTCCGAAGCGGGAGATCCGGGCGGTTCGATCATTATCTGCGGCAGCATGTCGATCTTTTACGGTGTACCGGGCATGTCCCACTACGCCGCCGCCAAGGGCGGGCTCGACGCCGTGGGTCGCACCATGGCGGCAGAACTGGGCTGCCATGGTGTGCGCGTCAATGTCATCGCTCCCGGCTTTATCGCCACCGAGATGACCCAGGCAGATCCCGAAGTGTTCAAGCAGATCGACGCGGCGGTATCCGCCCGCACTCCCATGGGCCGCTCCGGCCAACCGGAAGATCTGGAGGGTATAGTCGTTTACCTCGCCAGTGACTGTTCCAGCTATCACACCGGCGATACGCTGATTGTCGATGGTGGGCGTTTCAGGTCCTGATCGCTCTGGCTGAATCTGAAAAGCGCTGCAGGCTTTAACGCAGAGTCCTACTCCGTTGTTTAAGGCAGGGAGGCAGCCATACTCTTGGCGTATGTGGCCTGACAATTCGTGCTACTGTTGACCGCTGGCGGGGCTCTTAGCCTGCCAGCGGTTGAGTTCCACAGGCAGTCTTCCGCAGCCATTGCGCTGGCCTGAAAAGCTTGACGCGCGAGAGCAAATGGATTATTTATTCAAACGAAAATAAGATGTAAGAGAATTCTTGTGTCGATAATATTTAGTATGAGCGGGTAATTTGCCAATGTTGAAGTCATTAAGCAGAGACAGGCAGGGAGCGCAAAATCTTGACGGAATATCACAAATAGATTGTCGCCGAATAAGCGAACTGCTGGTTTCACAGGACATGTCTGTGCAACAGCGGTGTCCCGACAGGCGCCAGCAATTTTTGTTTGAAAAGGGTGGGGGTTGCGTTCTGATTGATAATGAAGAATTGAGACTTGCTCCAGGTTCTCTGCTGGTTTTGCCCGCCAATTGTCCTTATCAATTCAGATTGACACCGGATACTGATGGCTTTGCTTTTTCCGGCTCCGAGCTGTTCCTGAGGACGAGAGTGGCCCAGGCCATGTTCACAACGCCCTCTTCGTTCTGGGAGTCCTATTACAAGCCTTACACCTATGATGACTTGACAGGAGAACACCAGAGAGAGAAACGGAAGAGAATCTTTACAGAGGTTTCCATAGCCGCTGCGCGTTTTGGCTTAGGTTGTGACGCTGCGATCATGGCCTACATACTCGTAGTCGTGGTCGAAAGCACTTTGCCAAAACTCCTGCAGGGCTGGCAGCCACCGACTAAAATGGACTCATCCGATACCAGCCTGTTGTACCAATATCAAATCCTGGTTGAAAACCACTTCAGAGAACATCTAACGATTGAAAGTTATTGCCAGATGCTGGGCGTTACCCGCAACAAACTGATAGAAGTCTGTAAACAGCTTTCAGAGCTTACACCTCTGGAGTTAGTGCACAAGCGTATGATTCTCGAAGCGAAACGAGAACTGCTCAGCTCGATGAAAACAGTCAATGAAATTACTTTTGATCTTGGTTTTATTGACTACGCCTATTTCAGCCGCTTTTTCAAGAATCAAACCGGCTTTTCGCCGACACATTTCAGAAGTCTGGGCAATAAATACACGGCATGAATCCTGTGACAGGATATTGCTACTAGCCTCAGCATTTCATTCTTTCCCCTGGTTTACAAAACCCAGGCTCCCCTGTCAGTGAATAAAAAACGGCAAATAGCGGATTTCTGTATACCTATCTTATCCCGATACTATGGGATCAACATGACGAAAATTGCATGAAGTTTAACGAGTCGACCTGGTAAGCAGACTAAAAAGTGCACGCGATTTTGAAAAATATCCATAGCAATAGCAATCCGTGTTGATTAGATTGAAGAAACCAGCGGCTGTTCAAGTGCAAACTTTGGCGTTTACTCAAGACGGATCCTGCGCGGGATATCCGCTATTTGAATCGAAAAATTATAAAATGTCAGTTCTTGCGGTTGATAAACCCCATGTGTTGACTGCAAAAAAGCAACACGCGTGAAAAGGATCCAACGACTGTAGGCCACTGATTCAACACTCATTATTAGAGCAATAACAGGTAAACGCAAATGAACGAACCACATACTGATGATCAACAACCGGACCAGACCCGCCGCATTCTGCTTAGAGGCATAGCAGGAAGCGCTCTATTGGCTGCCGGCGGAGGTTTGCTCCACTCATCCATTGCTGCTGCAAGTGGCAAGGATGACTTGACATGGATGCCCGCTTGGCAGATACGGAACCTCATCGCGAAGAAGGATATTTCTCCGGTGGAGGTGACCGAACACTTTCTTAATCGCATTGAGGCTGTGGGTGGTAAGTTGCAGGCTTTTATGACCCTTGACCATGCAGGCGCCAGGCAACAGGCGCGGGCTGCTGAAAAGGCGTTACTGACGGGGAAGCCAATTGGCCCGCTACACGGCATACCCGTTTCGGTAAAAGACCATATTGCTATCAAAGGATTGCCGAAATTCGATATTGGTCGTTTGGAATATATTGCTAAATCCCCAAGAGACGACGTGCAGGTTGAGCGTTTGCGAAAAGCCGGTGCGATTATGTTTGGTACAAATACTGAAAGAGGTTCTGGAGGTGATCATCCACTCACTCCGAATCGCCAGTTTAACTGGGATGTTGAAGCAACTAATCCCTGGGACACGTCGCGTACTCCTGGTTGGTCAAGCTCTGGCTCAGCAAGCGCGGCTGCAGCTTGCCTTGTTCCCATCGCTATAGGATCTGATGGCGGTGGATCTACTAGGTTACCTGCCGCCTATTGTGGCATCGTTGGCATAGCGGCCACTCCTGGACGTATTCCCTGGATACACCCTGGCTCGCCGACGCTCGCACTATCGGCCAGTACTGGTCCCTTGTGTCGAGATATTCGTGACGCGGCAATAGCGGCCCAGGTGATGTCTGGACCGGATGGTCGCGACTTCTTTAGCTTACAGGATCCGACACCCGATTTTCTTTCTGATATCGATAATGGGGTGAAGGGGATGCGTTTTGCCTGGACCGATGATTTTGGATATGCATCTATGTATGCTCTGGAGGAAAGCCCGCGGGTTATTGCTGCGATTCGCAATGCAGCCATGGGATTCAATGAAATTGGAGCGCAGGTTGTTATCTTAAATGAGACTTGGGAAGACCCTTCTGATCGCCTCAGTATGTTAGCCAGCCGCGCTTTTGGGGGATTTATGCGGGGTGCTGCTGAAATGCCGTCTGAAGAGGAATATCTGGCCTCAGTGGCAGTAAGAGGCCGCAATTATGACAAATTCATGAACATATTCAGAGATCACGATGTGATTCTTGCTCCAACTGCACAATTAGTCGCTCGCAAGATTGAAGATTGGGATACCGCTTGGACGAAAGAGCACGAGAAATACCCACACGGAAACTTTGGTGCTACCTATGTCAGTCATGTCCGGATGTTTAATTGGCTGGCTTTCCCCGCTTTCAACGTACCAGCTGGTTTTGTTGATGGATTGCCCGTTGGAATGCAGATTATTGGCCGTCCTGGTAGTGAAGCCAAGATGTTCAGGGTTGCGTATGCATTCCTGAAGGCCTTTCCCAGGAACGAGCGCCCTCCTGTTTAATCTTGGTTTGGTATATACACCAACACCATTATTTCTTCGTTATTTTAACTATTATTATCGGGGAATACATATGAAAAACATGCTCGAATTAACTGTTCGATTTTTTGCAATTCCTGTTTTTTCAATACTCTCGGTCAGTCAACTATTTGCACAAGAAGTATCTACTACTGACCAAAGTGCAGATAAAAAATCACAGATTGAAGAGATTGTTATAACTGGTTCCCGCATAGCCAGACGGGATTACGATGCCGAAAGTGCAATTGTAACCGTTGATACGGAATCACTAAGATTTGGAGGCCAGGCCACGCTGGGTGAAGCCCTTAATCAACTACCACAGCTCTCCGCTTCGTCAAGTAGTACAACGGCGGGACGGGATTTGCAAGAAGGCGGTCAATCCAAAGCAGACCTGCGAGGGTTGGGCAGTCGTCGCACATTGGTGTTGCTGGATGGCAAGCGACTACAACCCTCTGATATTTATAATGCCATTGACTTGAATGGTATTCCCACCGCCTTGATTGAGAGTACTGAAATTATTACTGGCGGCGCATCAGCCGCATATGGATCAGATGCGCTTGCTGGGGTTATCAATCTCAAGACTAGGCGTGATTTTTCCGGTTTCCAGCTTGATGTTAGAGGTGGAATAACGGATGAAAGTGATGGTGAAAATGTTGATGCCAGTGTCACATTCGGGGGTAATTTCGCGGATGGGCGTGGTAATTTGGTGGTTTCCGGTTCCTTTTTTGACAGGGAGGAAATCTTTCCTACATCTTCACGCTCCTTTTTTGATGAAGATGCCCCTTTCCCTATCTACCCTATAGGGCTTATTGCTCCAAGTGGCACCAATTTGCCCTCAGCAGGCGCAATTGCTACAGTTTTTCAGCGCTATGGCATTACAGATCCAGCGCAAGTGCCGCCCTTTTTCTCGGTATTTGGCATGAATACAGACGGAACGCTGTTTGCCAGGAACGGAGCTAACTTTAAACCTATTCCGGGCGCCAGGTTTGTCAAGGATGCGGCGGGATCATTAGGATGGAATAACGACTCTGATTACACGACTCTTTCCCTCCCGCTGGAAAGGTATACAGCATTTACGCGCGGTACTTACGAAATTACACCGAATATTGAAGCATTTGCACAATTCAATTTCGCCACATTCGAGACTTCAAATAGGACCAGCGGCCCGGCACTTTACAACCAGCCGCCAATGATTCCGGCAAGTAATGCCTTCATACCTCAAGATCTTAGAGATATTCTTGACTCTAGGAGTAATCCTAATGCGGACATATTTTACGTCTCGTATCCTCTAGATTATGTTTTTGGGAGATCTGGGTCTCGTGTGGATAATGATACCTGGCAGCTTCAGTATGGGTTGTCAGGAAGCATCCCATCTTTAGACTGGACATGGGATGCACATTTCAGCACAGGACGTACGACGATAGATCAGACACAGGTTAATCAGCTTTCCCGGCCAGTATTTCTCGCACTGATTAACGCTCCTGATGGTGGGGTGAGTATGTGTGAAGGTGGTTTGAATCTGTTCCCGTTACTATCCGTCTCCGAGTCCTGTAGACAGTTGCTGCGGCGTGATCCAGTTAGTCGCCAGGTGCTGGAGCAGGATGCTGGTGAGATAAATATTCAGGGTGATTTATTTGAATTACCCGCTGGTGATTTGCGCTTTGCCGCAGGACTTGCATATCGGAAAAATAGTTTCGAGTATCGTCCGGATGCTGGGCTGGTTAAAAATCCAGCAACGGGCGTACAGGATATTCTAGGCCTGGGCATCGGCAGCACGGCACCCTCCGAGGGCTCCACCAAAGCTGAAGAAATATACGCTGAACTATTGATACCATTACTTTCAGATATGTTTTTGGTGGAACGGCTTGATATGAACCTCGGATTTCGCTATTCGGATTATGATTCGATTGGTGGAGCTGAGTCCTATAAAATTGGATTCGAGTGGCAACCTGTCAAATCGCTATTCATTCGTGCTGGCCAACAACGTTCAATACGAGCTCCATCAATTGGTGAACTCTTCGCACCTGCTGCTTCTGGTTCCGCTGGGCTGGGAAACATCAATGCGGGTGGTGGAGATCCGTGCTCTAACAACAGTGTTTACAGAACTGGACCGGATGCTCAGTTGGTGCGCCAGCTCTGTATAGCCCAGGGAATTCAAGAGGCGCTCGTGGATTCATACCAGACCTCGGGTACAGGTGTCCCATCTCTGATTAGCGGCAATACAGCGCTGGATGAAGAGATTGGTGACAGCTACAACGTGGGGGTGGTTTTTCGTCCCGAATTTGCTTCGGATTTATTCAGCTCTATGTCTTTTTCTGTAGACTATTATGACATCAATATTAAGGATGCCATGGGCATTATTCCTGGAGGGGAAGCAGTTCGTGCATGTTTCAATGCCGATGGTGGCAATCCTTCCTATTCAAACGATAACTTTTTTTGCCAGTTGATCACTAGGGAAACGACGACTGGAAATTTCTTTGAGTTGCGCACTCCCACTGTCAATCTTGCTGAATATCACATGAGTGGTACGGATTTTCAGGTTGATTGGTCATTTGGTTTGAATAACCTAGGTTTTTCCAATGATGCTGGTGATCTTTCTCTTAGGCTTCTGCTGACACATGTCAATAAGTATGCAATTGCCCAATTGGAGGATTCCCCTTTGGTGGACTACAAGGGGACTATTGGCAATAATTCGGCCGGTGGACTCTCACATCCTGAATGGAAAGGAACCGCAGGTATTAGCTATTTTAATGGTCCTCTAATGGTTGGCATGCAGGCACGCTATATTGGCAGCATGGACCACTATCTCAATGTTGGTACAAGCCTTAATCAACCCGGGGTAAGTTCTGTAACCTATTTTGACTTTTTCAGTCGCTATGAATTTAGTGATGATTTGTCTCTGAATCTAGGAGTTTCTAATCTTTCCGATAAGAAGCCTCCAGAATGGACTGGATTCGGTGCTACAGACCGCTCCACCTATGACGTAATAGGCCGTGCCTACACCTTAGGTGTCAGCTTGAAGTTTTAAGGCCTCCTAGAGACTCTCTCTTCATAGCCAACCACAATCTTGTCACGAGACGCACTGTGGTTTGCTATGAGAGATGGTATCTAGGGCGTGTTAACACTAATTAATGCGTCAGCAATTAGGGCAAAATGTATGAAGAAAATGAACAC
>LADM01000033.1 GCA_000961645.1 Gammaproteobacteria bacterium BRH_c0
GAGGGAGTGGAGCTGTTTATTTCGGCTCGTGGCGAGGCGCGATTGCTGGCCGCCTGTGACGAAATCGTTCGCGAGACCGGAGCCAGCGTCACTCCCATCGTGGCGGATCACGGTACTGATGCAGGCCGGGAACGGGTGCTTGCCGCCTGCCCGGCGCCGGATATTCTGGTAGGCACCTGCTCTCCGCCGCCGATGACCCCCGACCGCCGCACCATTACTCAGGGTCACTGGCGAGAATCCCTTGAGACTGGCCTGCTGTCGCCGGTGCAGTTTATCGAAGCCACCATCGACGGCATGGCCGAGCGCGGCTGGGGCCGTATCGTGAATATCACCAGCGGTGCGGTGAAGTATCCCCACGAACTGCGCATTCTCTCCGGCGCGCCCCGTGCCGCACTGGTGAATTACAGCGTGGCGGTCAGCAAGGCTGTTGCTTCGCGCAATGTGACCATCAACAACTTGCTGCCGGTGATGCACCACACCGATGGTATCCACGCGGTCTACCAGGCCAAGGCCGATGAAAACGGCACCAGCCTGGAGGAGGAGATCGACAAGGCCCTGCAGTGGATGAGAATCCCCGCCGGTCGCTTTGGCAACGCCGACGACTTCGGCGCCTTTGTGGCGCTGTTTTGCAGCCAGTTTGCCAATTACGTGACGGGCCAGAGCCTGGTGATTGATGGGGGGGTGGGGACGTCGCTGTTGTGAGCTTTGAGTTTCACGTAACACGTAACACGCGGATAGTGCCGTCACGCCCTGATGTGATAGAGACATAAACGCGATGCAAGGCCCTCCAGAATGCCGGTCTTGCGTGAAACGTGTTACGTGAAACGTGTTACGTGCAACTCAAGATTCAGCCTGAAATACCGCGCCACAACTCATCCCCACTCTGGGCAAGCACCCGCCGTCCCAGACGCTCCGCCCACCAGTGCTCGCTGCCCGCTTCGTCGCGCCATTGCCACAGGCGGCGGCTGTAGTAGTGGAGGATATGCTCGTCGGTAAAGCCCATGGCACCGAAGATCTGATGGGCCGCTTCGGCTCCCCGGGTGGCGGCGAGGCCGCCCCTGGCTTTGGCGATGGCCGCACCGTATTCGCCGTTGCCCTTATCGATCTGGCGGCAGGCATACAGCCCCGCCACCTGGGCGGCGGCGGTTTGCGCGGCCATGTCGGCGATCAGGTGCTGGATGGCCTGGAACTTGCCGATGGGGCGGCCAAACTGCTCGCGGGTGTTGCCGTATTCCACACACAGGGCCAGCAGGCGATCCAGCACGCCAGCGATCTGCACAGTGCGCAGGGTGGCGAGGGCGGGCAGCAGGCCCAGTTCGCCAATAATGTTATCCGCCGCTGCAATGGCGACGGGAGTTGCCCCGCTTGCGACAACCCGGCTTGAAGGAATCCGGGCGAAGGTTTCCACTGTTTCCAGGCTCACCTCATCGCGGTTGAGCAGGCAAACAAAGCGCTGGCCGGATTGCTCGGCTACTACCACCAGATGCTGGCAGTGCTGAATCCAGGGCACCAGGGCATCAGTGCCGCTAATGTGCTGGTTGTGGTCAAGGCGGAACACCCCTTCGGCCACAGCTATCGGACCTTCCGGTATCTCCAGGCCTACACTGCCCAGCGCCCACGTCGCCAGCAGGGATTCGCCCAGCGGCACTGGGGCCGCCCAGCTGCCAGCGGCCCTCAGTGTAGGCTCCGCATCCTGCCAGCTCAGTCCTGCGCCAGCGGCACTTTCCGGCGCTAGGGCAAGGGTGATTCCCATCTCTTCCAATGCCTGCCACAGGGGGGTGTCAAAGGTGCCTTGCTCCACGGCGATCAGCCGTTCGCGGGTGACTTCGCGGCTGAGCAGGCGCTCGACCTGTTCCGCCATCAGGGTGCCGATGCTTGTTTCGTCGTTCATAGTGTTACTCATCTCAATAGCCTCAGCGTAACCCCAGACCCTTGGCAATAATGCCTCGCAGGATTTCCCGGGTACCGCCCCGCAAAGAGTACGACGGCACGTTCTGTGTCAAAAATCCCTGCAACTCGCTCAGACGATTGCCGCGTTCGATAGTGGCCTGGCAGTCGGCGAGTTCCCGCACCAGGTTGGGGATCTGCTGCTCGTGGCTGTTGCCCAGATCCTTCACCAGCGCCGCCTCCTGGGCGGGGGCGTGGCCCTCCGCCAACTGTCCGAGTACCGAAAGCGACATTTCCCGCAGGATCACCAGGTCGGCGAGGGTGGCGCCGATCTTGCGGGCCGAGAGGCGATCAATATTCCCTTGCTGGCGAATATCGTCGATCAGGGGCGGCAGTACCGGAAAGCAGCTCATAAAGCGGTCGGGCTGGCTGCGCTCGAAGGCCAGCTCCGAGGTGGCCTGGCTCCAGCCGTCACCTTCGACACCCACCAGCATATCGGCGGGCACGAACACGTCGTCGAAGAAGATTTCGTTGAAGTGGGCCTCGCCGGTCAGATCCCGGATCGGGCGCACATCAATGCCGGAGGATTTCATGTCGATCAAAAACTGCGACAACCCCTGGTGCTTGAGCTTTTCATCGCCTGTGCCGGTGCGGAACAGGCCGATCATCAGGTCGCTGTGCTGGGCATTGGTGGTCCAGATCTTGGTGCCGCTGAGGCGCCAGCCGCCGTGCACTTTTTTTGCCCGGGATTTGATGGCGGCCAGATCCGAGCCCGCGTTGGGTTCAGAGAGGCCAATACAGAAGGTAGCATTGCCGCGAACTATCTCCGGCAAAAAGCGCTGGCGTTGCTGCTCGGTGCCCAGGCGCAGCAGCAGGGGGCCGCTCTGGCGGTCGCCAAACCAGTGGGCGCCGAGGGGCGCGCCGACGGCGAGCATTTCCTCCACCACCACAAAGCGTTCGAGGTGGCTGCGTTCGCCGCCGCCGTACTGTTTCGGCCAGGTCATGCCGATCCAGCCCTCGGCACCCACGGCGCGACTGAACTCCTTGTCGAAACCGGTCCAGGAGTGGCCGACTTTCCAGCCTGACCAGTCCTTGCCGATGTCCTTGAGGAAATCCCGCACCCGCAGGCGCAGGGGTGTGAGTTCCTCGGGAATTTCGAGGGGTTTGAAAGTAAAAGGCGACGTCATAAGAATCCTGGGGTAAGGGCTTTACAGGGCAACCGGTTTACATAGCAATGGTATAGCCGCCATTGACCGACAGTACCTGCCCGGTAATGTAGGAGGCACCGCTGGAGAGCAGGAAGCACACAGGTACAGACACTTCCTCAGGGCTGGAAAAACGCCCCATGGCGATCTGCTCCAGGTAGGTGTCGCGGAAGCGCTCGCTGCGTGCGGTTTCCGTCATAGCGGTTTCCACCAGGCCAAAGCACACGGCGTTGGAGCGGATGCCAAACTTTGCCCATTCCCGCGCGGCAGTCATGGCCATGCCGAACATGCCCGACTTGGCGGCGGCGTAGTTGATCTGGCCGAGGCTGCCACGGCGCCCGGCGTCAGAGGAGATAAACACGATGGCGCCGGGATTGTCGTCACCGGCCTTGGCCCGCTCCAGCATGTGGATGCCCACCGCCTGAGTGAAAAAGAACGAGCCATTGAGATGCACATCCAGCACCTGTTGCCATTCCTGGGGGGTCATCTTGTGGATCATGGCGGGGCGGCCGATACCGGCGTTGTTGACAAGCCCGTGCACAGCGCCGAACTGTTCAATCCCCTGTTGAACGACCTGCTCCGCCAGGGTCTGGTCAGCCACGCTGCCAGCCACTGCCAGAAAGCGCCCCGAGTGCTTGTCGGCAATGGCTGCCAGATTGTCGCCATTAAGATCAACGCCCACCACATTGGCGCCAAGCTCCATGGCCAGTTCGCTGATGGCCAGGCCGATGCCCTGACCGGCGCCGGTAACGATAATGGTGCGCCCTTCGAGGGACATGGGGTTTTTCATGATGTAGCCTTGGAATATGTGATCTGGATGAAAGATAAAACTATCATAATGTCAGTTTTCTTTTCTGTGAAGGCTTTTATGCCGATGGTGCCCAGCGGGTTCTGCCTTGCCAGCGGCAGCGCTGATAACGTAGTATAACTGACTGATCGTCAATTTTATCGCGGCGCAATTTATCCCCGGATTATCACTGTGCCGCCTGCCCCTGACTGCTGAGAGGAATGCCGACATGAGCGACCAGCCACAGCAACTGCTGGCGGAGATGCCGCAAGACCACCCCCATGTACTGGTGGTGACCATCAATCGCCCCCCGGCCAATCCACTCAATCTCGCCATGTTCGCCCAGTTGCGCGATCTCTTCCGCAGCCTGGAGCAGAATAGGGACATCCGCGCCGTGGTGCTGACCGGCAGCGGTGAGCGGATATTCTGCGCCGGTGCCGATGTAAAGGAAATCAATGAGCGCACGGTGGAGTCCTCCTTTGACCGCTCGGTCATCTACCGCGCCTGTTTCGAGGCATTGCGCCATAGCCCGGTGCCACTGATCGGGGCTATCAACGGCTCCGCCCTGGGGGCGGGCATGGTGCTGGCATCGTGCTGCGATTTTGTCATCGCCGCCGAGGGTGCCCGCTTTGGCGTGCCCGAAATCAATGTCGGCACTCTGGGTGGCACCCGCCATGCGGGCAGTTTTATCCCCGACAAGATGATGCGCTATATGGCACTGACAGGCGAGACTGTCAGCGCTGATGACCTGCACCGGGTTGGTTCGGTACTTAAGGTATTGCCCGTGGCCGAGGTGCTGTCCGAGGCCCTGCGTTGCGCCGATGGCATTGCGAAAAAAGCACCGAAAATGCTGCGCATGATGCGCGAGGCCATCACGCTCTCGGCGGCGATGCCAGTGGATGAAGGCTATCGCCTGGAGCAACTGTTTACCAATATCGCCGTGGCGCTGCCGGAATCGAAAGAAGCGTCACAGGCCTTTTTGGAAAAACGCGAACCCAAATTCGACTGAGCCAGGATTCAACATGAAAAACGATATCGTAGCCATCGCCGCCGTGCGCACTGCCATCGGCGCCTTTGGCGGCACTCTGCGGGATGTGCCCGCCTACGACCTGGGCGCCACCGCCATCAGCGCCGCCTTGCAGCGCGCCGCGCTCGTCAGCG
>LADM01000079.1 GCA_000961645.1 Gammaproteobacteria bacterium BRH_c0
TTCAGGCCGTTCTTCTGAAGATACTCATTGACCAAGTGGAAAAGCTGATCCCCCAGGTTGTGCCGCTCCATCAGGTGGCGGAACTTACAGATGGTGGTCTCGTCGGGTACCGGCTCGTTGCCCAGATCAATGCCCACGAAGTGCCGCATGGCGCGGGAGTCGTACAGTGCCTCCTCGGCGCCGGGATCGGACAGATTGAACCAGTGCTGCAGGAAGTAAATACGCAGCATGCGCTCAACTCCCACCGGACGACGGCCCGCACCCTGAGGATTCGGATAGAACGGCTCGATGACCTCGGTGAGTTCTTTCCAGGGGATGATGGTTTCCATGTCCTCCAGGAACTGCTCCTTGCGGGTCTTCTTACGGTACTTTTCAAAGCCTTCCGTCAGGGTGGGTTGTCGCATGTTTAGTGACTCACAGCGGTTTTTGGATTGTGGAATTATCGCAAAAAATCACAGGCGAATTAATCAGAGTTTCCTAAGGTGATAAACGCTGTCGCGCAAGTGTGTTAGACGTAACGTAGGTTGCCTCGGCATCTCAACCGGAAAGTAGCTGCAGACATTGCCTAAGCCTGGGTTGAGGGTACATCCCACACCACATTGATGGCAGATGGAGAACGGAACTGGATACCCTTGATCCCCTCATAGGGTACCTCGGGATCAAAGCGCAGGTTGGGCAGCATATCCAGCAGGGTGTTGAGTGCCAGTTCCATTTCTACCTTGGCAAGCGGCATCCCCATGCACATGTGTGGACCAAAACCAAACGACAGTGCCTGCTTCGAGCGCTTTTGCAGGCTGAATTCTTCGGGATTGTCGTGGGCTGCCGGGTCGCGATTCGCCGCTCCCACCAGCACATTGACGCCGGAACCGGCGGGCATTTTCACCCCGTCGATCTCCACATCGCGGGTGAGGATGCGGGGCAGTACCGATACAGAGCCTTCATAGCGCATGGTTTCTGCGATTACCTGGCGGATCAGGCTGCGATCATTGCGTACCTGCTCCAGCAATTCGGGACGCTCCAGCAGCAGCGCCACCATATTGGCGAAACCACGGCTGGTGGTCTCCCCCGCCGCCGACAGGTTGGGCAGCAGGAACTGGGTAATTTCCTCATTATCCATTTTGGTACCGTCTTCACGGCTGTAGCGCAGCAGCTGGGCAATCATGTCGTTGCCGTCAAAATTGCCCGTGGCGCGGCGTTTTTTTACGGTATCGAGGATCTCGTCGTGAATTTCCCTGTTGGCGATAAAGGCGTTGGTAATGCGCTCTTTCATCTCCTCGGGGTTGCGCGGATCGATCAACGCCCCCAGCACCATTACCAGCGCGCGGGCGGCAAACATGTCCATCTTCTGCTCATCATCGGCAAGGCCAAACAGCTTGTAGATGATGCGAATGGGGAAATCGAGAATAAAGTCTGCCATCAGCTCGCCCTTGCCTCTGTCAGCAAAGCCTTTCACCATGCCTTCGAGAGTCGGGACAAAATGCTTGTCCACCATGTCGCGGATAGCCACCGGCGAGAGGATACCGGCCAGCATATTGCGGTGGTAACGGTGGGTATCGCCCGACAGGTACAGCAACACCGGGTCGCCCAGCACGCCATCGAAGGCCTCGCGCCAGATTTCGGTGGACCAGGTTTCCGGGTCGAGCAGCGCCTTGCTGGCCGCTTCGTAGCTGAGCAGACAAAACACCTTGCGCTTGCCATCGCGGCCCGCCGCCAGGGAGGGCACGCCAAAATCGGCTACCAGATCGCCGTCGTAAACCGCGCATTTTTCCCGCAGCTGCCGATAAAGGGGATAGGGATCATCGAGATTACCGGCATAGGCCTTGCTCAAGGATACAAAGGCCGCGTTCATTTTTTCCTTGGTCGCTGCCTGACTCACTGCATTCATTGTTCACCTCGTTGGTTATTATTCAGAGCCGCCTGATTTCCATCAAACGTGGCATGACGGATAACATCCCCACAGGGATGACCACCGGCACAGCTCAAGGGGTCAGCGGCAGTCTCAGGCCCACTGGATGGGCAACCCTTCCAGGTGGTGAATGCTGCCGATAAAAAACGGGATTTTCTCGCCGGGCTTGACGCTGAATTCAGGCAGTGCCGCAAACATTTCTTCCATGGCGACAAGAATCTCCCTGCGCGCCAGATGCAAGCCCAGGCAACTGTGGATACCGGAGCCAAAGGTCAGGTGTCTGGGTTTGCGATCAACGCGAATCTCGTGCGGGTCATCATACTGTTCGGGGTCGCGGGATGCCAGCGGGGTGGCCATCGCCACCCGGTCACCGGGCTTGAAGGTCACGCCGCCGATGCTGTAATCGCGGATGCAGATGCGGAATGTGGTAGTCACGCCGTAGGCACGCAGCATCTCCTCGATGGCGGGCTTGAGCAGAGAGGGCTCGGCACGCAACTGGCGCTGCAAATCCAGGTGGGTGGCGAGATGGTAAAAGTGCCAGCCGAGCATGGAGGCAACCGTGTCGAGACCGCCGATATAGAGGTTGAAACAGTGGCCAAACACCTCAATCTCGGAGACCGGCTTGCCATCCACCTGCAGGTTAAGGGCGTTGGTGATGAGGTCATGGCCAGGGTTGCGGCGTTTTTCTTCAATGGCCTCGAGCAGCACCGCCTTGACCGAGCGCACACCGTGCTTGCGCACTTCAGGATCAGCGGAATGAAGGATCTGGTTTTCCCATACCAGAAATTCGTCCATGCGTTCCACCGGCAAGCCCAGCAGTTCCAGGAAGATCATCACCGGGTAGGGAACGGCAAATTCGCGGATAAAATCGCAACTGTCGCGATCCTTGAAATTCGCCACCAGCTCACGCGCCCTCTCCCGCACCTTGCCTTCCAGTTCCGCCAGTTTGTTGGGGGTAAACAGCCCGTTCAGGGCACGCCGAAAGCCGGTGTGGCGCGGCGGGTCCAGCTCGGTGGGAATCACATCCCACTGCTCGCCGATCATCGCCGCCATCTGGGTAAAACCGCTTTTCGAAAAATGCTCGTTGTCGCCGTAAATCTGCCGCAGAAATTCCGCATCGCGCACCACCCAGCCGCCCTGGCGAACGGGGAACACCTCGGTGGAGTAGAAAATTTTGGGACCTTCGTGGACCCTGGCAATCAGGGTTTCATAGGGGTTTTCATACACCACCTTGCGGGCGCAGAGCGGATAATCCAGCACCAGCTCGCGGGGCACATGGTCGGGGACTTTTGAGAAATCGACGGGCACATTCATTATTTCATCTCTCTGTAAGCAATGCTGCTGGCAGTTGCGGATTATGGGGATAGACCAGGCCAGAAGCAGACGCTTGGGCTGTAGCACCCAGCGTACTCCATTGCACAAGCTGGGCGATGCGCTGAATCCCATTGCGGGCTACAGGATGTTCACCTTGAGACAATCACGGCATATGAACAACAATTTCCAGGTCAGTATCTGAATGCCGGATCAAGGTTCCTGGGTTCTGCCGACATCGCTCGCCACATGGCGGGCGGCAATAATGAAATGCGCGGCGGCCCAGAGATTGATCAGCAGGGTCAGCGCCAGCGCCCAGCGCAGCGACTCCAGCCCGCCAATCGAATCGCTCAGCAATCCCACCACCAGTGGCCCCATACCCCAGCTCACCAGACTGGTGCCGATCTGCAGGGTAGACACAGAAAAACCCCGCACATGGGAACCCACCAGGGTCAGCAACAAGCCGTTGGCCGGGCCGTTGTGGGCAGTCTTGAACATGGCATAGATAAACATCAGGCCGATCGCCAGCAAGGTCGACTCCGCCAGCACCGCCGCGACACCGGAAATCACCGCGAGGAAAGTAGTGACAGCGCACATCAGGGCAATTCGCCCGGGCTGAAAGCCGCGCAACCCGCTGTTGAGCCTGTCGGCAATAAATCCCCAGGCGATGCCACCGAAGGAGCCGAAGAGGCCGAGGCCGATTCCCGCCACCACCCCGGCCCGGGCAATATCGAGGCCGTGAAAGCGGGTAAGAAAAGTCACCGTCCAGATCGACATGGCCGACACAGTCACAGCGGCGAGGATAATCCCGGCCATGCAATGGAGCAGACCGCGGCGGCGCAATACATAGGCAAACCCCTCCTTCATACCCAGGGGTTTGCGCTCTGTGGCACCCTCAATCACGAGATCGCGGGCACCGCGCACCGGCTCCCGCAAGGTGAAAAATATCAACAGGGCTATCACCAGCCCGGGAATACCGGCGAACAGAAAAGTGGCACGCCAGCCGTAATGTTGCGCGACGTAACCGCCGAACAGAAAAGTCACAATCACCGCCAGGGTGGCGCTGCTGTACCAGATAGCGATGGCAGACGAGCGCTCTTTGGGGGCGAAATAATCCGAGATAATGGAGACCCCGGTAGGCGAACCGCCCGCTTCAGCCGCTCCAACAGACATACGGCTGGCCAGCAGCATCAGATAGCTTTGCGCCATGCCGCACAGCATGGTGAGCAGGCTCCACAGCGGCTACTACCAAAGCCAGCAACTTGGCGCGATTGCAGCGATCCACCAGCCAGCCGAATGGCAGTGCAGTCACCGCAAAGGCAATGCCAAAAGCCAACCCGGAGAGGAAGCCCATCTGCCCGTCAGAGAGGCCAAACTCGGCCCGCACCGGCTCGATAACCAGGCCGATGATGGTGCGGTCCATATAGCTGCACACCTGGGAAGCGGTGAGCAGGGCCAACACATACCAGCGGTAATAGCGCCGCGCAGGGGAAGCGGTTGGATGTTAACCGCCTCCCCGCCCGCCGGTCTGCTGTTATCCACGAGAAAATTCCGGCCTGAACCGGCGAGTTACTTGTTTTTCTGCATTTCAGCGCTGGTGCGACGCGCTTCACCCAGTGCGCGGTTGAGGGCAGTGGTATTGCCCCAGCCGGCATAAAAGGCCATTTGCAGCACCATTTCGTCCAGTTCCTCATCGCTGAACTCGCCGTTGAGGATGGCGCCGCGTAGCTGCACTTCGAGCAGGTCGGCGCGCCCCAGCATGGTGGTGGCACCGATCACCAGCAGGCGGCGGTCGCGAATCGACAGACCGGGGCGGCCCCAGATATCCGCAAACAGGTGGCGGATAGTTTCGCTGGTCCACAACTGATCACCACCGGCAGCCATCTGGGCGGTGAGGCTGGGGTCGGCATAAACCTGGTCGACCACTTCCAGGCCGCGGATCAGTTTTTCATCTTGTGCGTTATTGCTCATGGTATTGGCTACTCCGGTTTGATTATGTTTGTGTTGCCGGGCAATGGTAACACCCGCCAATTCACTGTGGATCGGGACCGGTAACCATAGAGTAAAAAGCAGCGCGACGCTGTTTTTATCACCATCCGGGTAGTGACACAGTGTTCAGATAAAGACATCAAGCTCGACGAACCTTCAAAACCCCGCAACGGCTGTAATCCAGAGGAAAATCACCCCCTGGAATGAGCCTCAAAGGCTGGAAGGAAATTGCCATCCGCTGCGCCATTACCACCACTTCGCAACAGTGATACCATTGCCTGCAAAATATACCTATCACATGCAGGAGCCATTCATGTCGCAAACCGGAACAAAACCCGTCAATGCCGTCGGCAAGGAAAGACAATTCTGGGGCGTACTGCCCGTGGCACCAGGTCGCCAGTTAATGGAAATGGGCAAGCAGATGGAGGATACCGGCTTTGAAGGGGCCTTTATGCTGCAAATCTACGGCCCGCCCTTTGCGCCGCTGGCGGCGGTAGCCTGTGGCACCAGCCACCTGAAACTCTCCCCCGGTGTTGCTGTGGCCGCTGCCCGCAGCCCCTTTGAAACAGCCTTTGCCGCCATGGATATGGACCGCATCTCGGAAGGCCGCTTTATGCTGGGCCTGGGCAGCTCGCTGCCGGCCACAACAGTGGGCATGCACGGAACCCCCAACTACAAGCTGATGACTCACCTGCGCGACACCGTCGCCGCCGTGCGCCATGTAGTGTCCGGCTCTCACAAGGGCTTGCAGCCCTACGATGGCGTTTACTACAAGGCGGATTACAAGGAAATGATCATCACCGCACCACCCGTACGGGAGCATATTCCCATCTCCATCGGTGCCATGCGCGACAATATGGCGCGTCTGGCGCTGGAAGTTGCCGACGGCTTGCAGGGTCATTCGCTGTGGACCGTGCAGTACACCAACGACCATATCCGCCCGCTGATCGAGCGCTCCCTGGCAGAATTTGGCCGCAAGCGCGAGGATATCGACATCACCTACTGGCCCTGGGTCGCCATCAACACTGACCGCAAGCAGGCCATCGATGATTCGCGCCCCACTGTGGCCTATTACGCCGGCATGAAGGCCTATGAGGATCTGTTTGAGGCCCACGGCTTCCTCAACGAAGCCCGCATTTGCCAGGAAGCCGCTGTGCGTCAGAGCGATGTCAACTCGGTGCTCGACAAGGTGCCCGACGAGATGGTGCTGGCCTTTGTAGCCTGTGGCAGTATTGAGGAGGTGATGGAGCAGACCGAGCCACTGTGGAGCGTGGCCAATGCCATGTGCCCGATGACGCCGTTCCGCAATCTCAGCATGGAAAAGATGATGGCTTACGGCGCCGGTATCTACCAGATGGTTGGTGCGGCCAAGCAATAGGCCTTGCCCTTTACCGGCAGCAGGATACAAGCCCCGGGACAATCCTTTGCGCATCCCGGGGCTCAAACCAGTCAAAACACAGCGCGATCGATCCACAAGGAAACGCTTTCCCGGTTACCATCATTAAAAGATAACAACCATGGGCAACAGCACCAGCAAATCACCAGACGAAGCCACTGCGTCCCAGCAATCTGACTGGCAGCAAAAACTGTTGAGCAGTATCCCCAAGGCCATCTCCGCCTATGCCATTGAGGGCAGAATCTCCAGGCCGGGGATTGACGTGGAAATCAGGCGTTTTCACCTCCACGAACCGCTGCCCCCCAACCCGGTGCGGATGGAGCTGTGCTACCTCAGCCTTGCTCTCAGCCCCCGCCCCCAGGGCATGGAGGTGGGATATCTTGGCCAGACCAATCCCCGCGCCTTTACTGCCTTTGGCAATTGCTGCTTTGTGCCCGCCGGGCAGGAATCCTTCGTGCGCGGTTGGGTCGGTGATTACCGGGAGATTTGCTGCCTGTTCGACCTGGAACTGTTTGCGCCCCATATCAACTGGGAGTGGACACCGCTGGAACTGGCCGCCTGCTTCGACATCAAGAACATGAATATCCGCACCTACCTGTTGCGCCTGGCAGAAGAAGTGATGACACCCCGCTATGGCCGCGAAGCACTGGTGGATTCCCTGGTACAGGTGCTGATGGTGGAACTGAGCCGACATTTCCGCACCCTGCGCGAAGTCAGTCATACGGCGACGGGGCAATTGTCGGCCCGCCATCTGCGCCTGATCGAGGAGCGGGTGGTCAATACCGGCGGGGAGGAGCTCAGTGTCGAAACACTGGCGCAATTGTGCGAAGTCAGCAGCCGTCACCTGTCGCGCATGTTCAAGAAAACCACGGGCCGCACACTGGGCCAGTACATCAATGAAGTGCGCATTAACCGCGCCAAGCTGTTGCTGTCACAACCTGAATGCCTGGTGAAGGAAGTGGCTTTCCGCTGCGGCTTCAGCAATCAGTCATCGTTTTCCCAGGTATTCCGCAAGGCAACAGGCAAGACGCCAAAGCGTTTCCGCAGCGAAATACTGTCCTGAGCAATCCTCCACTCCTTGTTAGGCTCAACCATTTCGACGCTTGAGCCATTTGTCTTATCTCTTTTATCCTGTCGCACCCGCAACCATAAAGGCGGGATGCTTCACTTGTCTGTCAAATAGAGCGAGTGTCGATAAATAGCCAGATTTCTACCCAGCCAAGCCCATAATCGCCGTGAGTGACAGACTGCTCGGACAAAGCGATTCATCCTCACTCCATACGGAAAACCCCCGGGCCTTGCGGCACCGGGGGCTATTTCAGCGCAGTATCAAACCCTGATTATTACCACTCCAGAGTCACACCCACTTTACCGCCGTATTCACTCTGGCCTGTAGCCGCACCGAAGCCACCGTGAACGGATACCCGATCACTCAGTCGGCCTGCAGCGGTGACACCTACGGCCTCCTCGCCACCGTAGAAACCGCCGCCCATGGTCATGGCAAAGCGCTTACCTTCACGGGGCAGAACAGTCGGCATCGAGTTGGATATGGCAATACCTGCCATCGCCTTGTCGTGGTTGTCATCGACCTTGCGATCCAGCCAGTTGAACTGATCCATGTTCACCGCATCCGT
>LADM01000063.1 GCA_000961645.1 Gammaproteobacteria bacterium BRH_c0
TGCTGAAGCGCTGGCACAGCCTGATCCTGGACAACAGCGAGGATCTGGCCCGACTCATGTCCCGTGAACAGGGCAAACCCCTCAGCGAGGCCCGCGGCGAGGTGGCCTACGGCGCCTCCTATGTGGAATGGTTTGCCGAGGAAGCGGTGCGCGCCAACGGCGACATCCTGCCCGCGCTGCTGCCCGGCAAAAAGCAGATGGTTCTCAAGGAGCCGGTGGGTGTGGTGGCCGCCATCACACCGTGGAATTTTCCCCTCGCCATGATTGCCCGCAAGATCGCCCCGGCCCTGGCCGCTGGCTGCACCGTGGTGGCGAAACCCGCCGAGGACACGCCGCTGACGGCGCTGGCACTGGTCAAACTGGCGGAGGAAGCCGGCTTGCCAGCCGGAGTCCTCAATATCATCACCGCCTCGCGGGACAACACGGTTGCCGCTGTCAGCAGCTGGCTGGCGGATTCGCGAGTGCGCAAGATAAGCTTTACCGGTTCGACGCAGGTGGGCAAACACCTCGCCCGGGAATCTGCCGACACCCTGAAAAAACTGTCCCTAGAACTGGGCGGCAACGCGCCCTTTATCGTCTTTGAGGATGCCGACCTGGATGCCGCGGTGGATGGCCTGATGCGCAGTAAATTCCGCAATGGCGGGCAGACCTGCGTCTGCCCCAACCGCGTTTACGTTCACGACGGCATTTACGACGATTTTGCCCAGCGTCTCGGCAACAGGGTATCCGCCCTCAAGGTTGGCCCCGCCAGCAATGAGAACGCGGAAATAGGCCCCATGATCAATGGCCGCGCCATCGAGAAAATCGAGCGCCATGTGCAAAATGCCCTGGCAAAGGGAGGCAGGCTGATCACCGGTGGCCACTCGATCCGCGATGAGATTGCCAACGGCCCCTTCTACTACGCGCCCACCGTGATAGCCGACGCAAATGCCGAGATGGATCTGAGCTGCGAGGAAACCTTTGGCCCGGTGGTGCCACTGTTCCGCTTCAGCGCTGAAGCCGATGTGCTTGCCCGCGCCAACGATACGCCATTCGGTCTTGCCGCCTATTTTTATAGCAGCGATGTAAAGCGCATCTGGCGTGTAGCCGGGCAACTCGAAGCGGGGATTATCGGTATCAACGAGGGGGCGATTTCCAGTGAAGCAGCACCCTTTGGCGGCGTCAAGGAATCCGGCTATGGGCGCGAGGGCTCACGCTACGGCCTGGACGATTATATGCAGACCAAATACCTGTGCCAGGGCGAACTGGACTGAACAGTCGGGAACGCGGCGCTGCCAGCCCGGTAGTAGACAGGCCCGTGGCAGCTGTTAGGATAGCGTCATCTCACCCAGCCAAGGAAATGCCATGAAAATCAAAAGCCCGGGATTGCAGCTGTCCACCTGTACATTGTTGTTGACCCTTGCAGCACTGAGTGGCTGCGCACCGGAAGTTGGCAGTGAACGCTGGTGTGAAGCAATGAAGGAGAAGCCCTCTGGTGACTGGACCGTCAACGAGGCCAGCGACTTTGCCCGACACTGTATTTTCCCCAAGCCAGAATAAAACTTGGCAGATTCCTGCTGTCAGGGCCGACTTTGCAGCACTGTCGTTAATACGCAGACTCGATTAACGGCCCCGACGCTTGTCCTGTCGCTGGGCGCGGCGTTGGCGCATTTTATCCCGCTGCACGCGCAGCTTTTCTGACTGCTGTTGCAGACTCGCCCTCGCCCGCCGCGACAGGTTGCGGGCGTGGATAAAAGTGGGCACGTTGTACTGGTTGCGGCGCAGCATCAAGACGATCAATACCCCCTCCAGTGCCACCCACACATGCAGCACGATCACCGCCCTGAAGGGCAGGGACATATCCAGCAAGGTCAACAGGTAGTAGGCAGGGGCCAGCAACAGCGCGGCCAGCTTGGCTGACCAGGTGTGATAACTGGGGAGTTCACCGAACTTCAGCACGCTCAGGCTGGTGGGCAACAGGTAAAACCCCACGCCCAGCGCCAGAAACCATCTCTCGCGATCAAACACCTGTGGCCAGGCCAGATAGAGGCCGGCAATCATGGCGCCGTAGGTCAGCAGGTCGCCCCAGCTATCGAGTTTGGCGCCAAGATCCGACTCCTGGTGCAGGAGCCGGGCAAAGTAACCGTCCAACGCATCGGACAACAGTGAAACCGCCAGAACAGCGAGGAATGCAATCTGCATCTGTTGCCAGGCGAGGGCGAGCAACACCGGGACCAGAACAATCCGCAGGCCACTGAGAAGGTTGGGTACTGTGATCAGCCGGTTTTTCATTATTGTCCGGTGTTAGCTAATGACTGGTTGTTTCCAGTTGTTGATAGTTGCTGGCTTTTGCCAGTGGCTCACTGCTGCTGACCATTGATCGCGGTTCAGGTTCATAGCCAACACATCCTCGCCAGGCTCACTTTTTCTGGCCATGCCCTTGCCGCTGTCGCACTGCTTCATAAAGACAGACACCGGCGGCCACCGACACATTGAGGCTGCTGACCGAGCCCGCCATCGGCAGGTTGACCAGCACGTCGCAATGTTCCTTTGTCAGTCTGCGCATACCCTTGCCCTCGGCGCCCATGACCAGCGCCATAGGCCCTTTCAGATCGGCCTGAAACAGCGTCGAGGACGCATCGCCGTCAGTCCCGGTTATCCACACACCCAGCTCCTGGAGTTGCTTGAGGGTGCGCGACAGGTTGGTGACCACCACAAAGGGCACCGTTTCCGCAGCCCCGCTCGCCACCTTGCGCACGGTGGCGGTGATGCCCGCAGAATTGTCCTTGGGGGCGATCACCGCGTCGACCCCGGCGGCATCCGCCGTGCGCAGGCAGGCACCCAGGTTGTGGGGGTCGGTCACGCCATCGAGAACGAGCAACATCGGCGGATGATCGAGCCTCTCCAGCAAGGAGAACAGGTAGTGATCATCGCGCACATCGCCAGTGGTGCAGCGGGCAATGACCCCCTGGTGGTTGCCCGGCGCCAGGGCTTCAAGCTCATCGCGGGTGGCGCCACTGATGGGAATGTCGTGCTGCTCGGCGAGGGCGCGAATCTTGTTGAGGCGCTGGTCGTGGCGCCCCTTGAGCACGCGGATTTCAGTGATTCGCTCCGGTTCGGTTTTCAGCACCGCCTGAACGGAATGCAGCCCGTATACCCACTCTTGCCCGGCGGGCTGGTTTGACTCTTTTTCCATGATGTTCTAGCGCCTTCTGCGTCTGGTTCTGCCGCTGGGCTTGGCCGTGTCGGCAGCGCCACCCTCATCCGCTGGAGCCTTTTTTTTGCCTGTTGTCGCTTTTTTAACGGCTCCGGATTTTGCTGTAGTGTCAGCCTTGGCCGCAGAGCCCGCCTCTTTCGCGGTCGGCGGCTTGCCAGCATCACGGCTTTTACCGCCTTTGCCCGCGGGGCGATCTGCATTGCGGCCCCCACTACGGCTGCGACCCTTGTCCCGTGGCGGCTTGCCTGTAGTCTCAGAATCCGCTTTGGTCTTGCCGCGTTTACCACGCTCATCCTCGAGCAGTTCAAAGTCCACCTTGCGCTCTTCGAGATCCACGCGGGTCACCCGCACCCGCACCGTATCGCCGAGGCGGAACACCTTGCGGGTGCGCTCGCCCACCAAGCGGTGATGGGCAGGCTCATGGTTGTAATAATCCTTGGGCAGGCCGGTGATATGGATCAGGCCTTCGACAAACAGATCGGAGAGCTCCACAAACAGGCCAAAGCCCACCACTGAGGTCACAATGCCGGTGTATTCCTCACCCACCTTGTCGAGCAGGTATTCGCACTTGAGCCAGGTTTCCACATCGCGGGTGGCTTCGTCGGCACGGCGCTCGGTGAAGGAGGCGTGTTCGCCCGCCTCTGACATCCAGGCGGCGTCATAGGGATAGGACCGGGCTGCCGTCAGGAGTGGTGCGCCATCGACGCGACGCAAACCGCGCATGCGCTTCTTGCTGCGCAGCAGGCTGCGAATCGCCCGGTGCACCAGCAGATCGGGGTAGCGGCGGATGGGCGAGGTAAAGTGGGTATAGGCTTCGTAATTGAGGCCAAAGTGGCCCTCGTTCTCGGGGCGGTAATCGGCGCGGCTCATGGAGCGCAGCATCACCTGCTGAATCACGTGGGCATCGGCCCGGCCCGCCACCTGTGACAGCACCTTCTGGTAATCCGTCGGGGTGGGGGAGTCGCCTCCGGCCAGACCAAGACCCAGTTCGGCGAGAAATTCCCGCAATTTTGCCAGCTTCTCGGCGCCCGGACCTTCGTGGACGCGATACAGTGCTGGCAGCTTGCTCTTTTCCAGCAATTTTGCCGAACACACGTTGGCAGAGAGCATGCACTCCTCGATCAGCATGTGTGCCTGGGTGCGGGTCTGGGGAATGATCTGCTCAATCTTGCGCTGGGCGTCAAAGAGGATGCGGGTTTCACCGGTTTCAAAGTCAATGGCGCCGCGCTCTTCGCGGGATTTGCGCAGCACCTTGTAGAGGTCATAGAGGTGGTCAATACGCTCGACAACGCCTTCAAACTGCTTGCGAACCGAGCTGTTGCTGTCACCGCGCTGGGCGATCATGGCCGCCACCTGGGTATAGGTAAGGCGCGCGCGGGAGTGCATCACCCCCTCAAAAAACTCGTAGCCGGTGACCTCCCCGTAGGGGCTGATGGTCATGTCGCACACCAGGCACAGACGATCCACCTGGGGGTTGAGCGAACACAGGCCGTTGGAGAGCTTTTCCGGCAGCATGGGAACCACCTGGCCAGGAAAGTACACCGAGGTACCGCGCTTCCAGGCTTCCTTGTCCAGCTCGCTGCCGGGGTGCACATAATGAGAGACATCGGCGATGGCCACCATCAGGCGCCAGCCGCCTTTCTTCCTGCGCCAGCCGCCCTTTTTCAGGGGTTCGCAGTAAACCGCATCGTCAAAATCCTTGGAATCCTCACCATCAATGGTGACAAAGTGCATATCACGCAGATCGACACGATTGGCATAGTCGCTCTCCTGCACCTGCGGGGCAATGGCGGCGAGCTCCGGCTCTATCTGGGGAGGCCATTCATGGGGAATATTGTAATTGTGCAGGCTGAGCTGGATTTCCATGCCCGGCGCGCGGTGTTCGCCCAGCACCTGGACGATACGCCCCAGGGGCAGGTGATCGCGGGAAGGCTGGCTGGTGATGGCCACCAGCACCATCTGGCCACTGCTGGCGTTGCCGCTGGCCTCGGGAGGCACGATCACGTCCTGGCTGATACGGGGGTTGTCGGGGCGTACAAAGTACATGCCGCCCTCAACGAAATAGCGCCCCACCAGCTTTTCGGTATTGTGGGCAACCACCTCGACGATGGAGCCCTCAGGGCGACCACGCCGGTCTTCACCGGAGATCCGCACCAGCACTTCATCGCCGTCAAAGACCCGGCGCATCTGGCGGCTCGACAGGTAAATATCCTGCGGCTCACCGGTGGACACAAAACCGAATCCTTCCGGGTGGCCAATAACCCGGCCCTTGATCAGGTTCATCTTGTCGAGGGTGCCGTAGCCCCCCAGGCGGTTGCTGACCAGCTGGCCGTCGCGCACCATGGCGCCAAGACGGCGGCGCAGGGCCTCGATACTGTCGTCATCGCGGAGCTTGAGAACCTTGCACAGCTCCTCGTGTGTGAGGGGGCCTACGCTCTTGCCCAGCAGCTCCAGAATGTATTCGCGGCTGGCAATGGGCTTTTCATAGTTGGACGCTTCGCGCTCGGCATTGGGGTCAGCGGGTAGTGATGATTTTTTCAACGATATCTCTCGGTCTGCGACAATCAAATGTTCCAAGAGATTAACAGATTTTTCATTTTCATAATTGACAATCGTCCGGTCGCTCAGTAAAGTGCGCGCCTCGACGGGAAGTCAGCTGTATCCCTTCGACGCCCAGATGGCGGAACTGGTAGACGCGCTAGCTTCAGGTGCTAGTGATCGAAAGGTCGTGGAGGTTCAAGTCCTCTTCTGGGCACCATTTACAGAAAACCGGGTATAAACTGCCCGGTTTTTTTGTGCCCAAAATTCGGGCTACCAGCCAGTAGTGGTAGTGCTGACGCAAGCCTCAACCCAAGGCCTCGCCCTGGAAGCGCTGACATCATCTTGGGATCTAACCCAGAATGAGTCCCCGAAGCGAGGCAAATGCACTCGCATCATTGTGCTGACTGATCCTGAAGGTACCGCCCCAAGCCGTGCAAAACCTGAGCAATTTCCTGAGTAACCTGTGGCAGGTCACCCAATGGGGACACGTACCACTCTTATCAAGGGCACTGCCAGGAAACCGCACTGGCCCGACAACGACCCCTATCTGGCATTTCGTCTATAGGGCTTTTGCATTCAGCGTAAGAGTCAATCATTGAGCCGCTACAACGCCGGCGCTAAGGTGGCGACTTCTTAAATGCCTACTGCCGGAGTCACCATGCCCAACCCCAATGAAACTGCCATCCGCGATTTTCTCACGCAAAAAATCGAACTGTGGAACGCTGCCAAAGCCGATGAGCTTGAAGCACTGTATCGGGAAATTGCGCCCAACGGGCTGATCTTTGAGTTTGTGGGAGCACCCAAAATCAACGACGGCTACAAGGCGCTGCGCAAAATGTGCAATGACTGGGGCGGACACATCGCCATAGAGTTGGTAGAAGTGCTGATTAACGGCAACGAAGTGGCCTGCTACGTCAAGAATCACCGCCTTGCCCAGCCCGGCAGCTTTGTCCCCAGTATCGAAACCTACACCTTTGAAAGCGGCCATCTGCTGGAGCGTTATTTTCATAACAGCCCGACGGCAGAGGCCTTTGTCGCTGAGGTCAACGGTCAGGACTGATAGCCGCCAAACGGCACAAAAGCGCTCGGTTGATTACTCGATTGTGCTGAAGACAATATTGCCTTCAGCATAATCGAGCAAACCTGGGCGCGCTCAAACACCAAGCGCATGAAGGGTGATTGGAGTCAGCAGTTGACATGCCAATCTAGCGAATGCCTGAGCCCTTGAGATAGATATCAATATCGACATCCAGGCGTTTTAACTCTACTTCCAAATCAAACTCCACTCCCAGCAGTGGCCGGAAATTGCCTCTCGCCAGCACATAAAAGGTAACCGCTGCCTGCCTCGCATCGGGGTGAGACATTTTATTGGCGTCAATCAACCCCTGGAAAAAGTCCGTCAGTCGCCCCAGCACTGTGGCAATACCCCGCTCGCGCAAGCGCGCTGTCAGCTGCGGCAAACGCCCTGCCTCGGATATCAGCATGCGGAAAAACTCCAGAAACCGCGGATTGGTGTCTACGTGGTAAATATGCCGGGCATAGGCGCGCAGGGATTGCCCGGGTTTGCTGCTGTCCAGATCAAAGTCCATCACAAGGTCGGCCTGCTCGTCGGCAATGCGTTGGTTGACAACTTCGTAGAGTGCTTCCTTGTCGGGGAAATGCCGGTAGATTGTGCTCTTGCTGACACCGGATGTACGTGAGATATGGTCGACCGAGCAGCCCGTATAGCCCTTTTCCAGAAAGGCCTTGGTGGCCTCATCAACCAGCAATTCAAGCCGCTCTTTTGACAGATCCTTGGGTGAAATATTCCGTCTATCCACAATAACGGTTTCCTTTATCAACGTTTATAAAGCATCACATTCCGGCCTGTAAAAAGCTTGCAACAAGCTATTCGAAACCGTATCGTTCGGAATAGAGTTGTGCAAGCACTTCCACCCGTCAGGACAATAATCAGGGGATAATTTATGAGCGACTCAAATCAAACCGCTGTATCGCGCAGAAATCTGTTAAAGGCCACGCTGGCAACCTCTGCGCTGGTGGCGAGCCGCGGCGCGCTTGCTGCTAAAACGGCTCCCGTGACCGATGATATCACCTGGATGTCAGGGATCGAACTGCGACATTTGATCGCCAAAAAAGCGATTTCCCCCGTCGAAGTCGTCGACCATTTTCTCAAGCGGATAGACCGCCTGGAGCCAACACTTCACGCCTATATCACCATAGATCACGAAGGTGCCCGCGCCCAGGCCAAAGCCGCCGACGCAGCGGTGATGCGCGGTGACAGCCTCGGCCCTCTGCACGGACTGCCCATTTCCATCAAGGATCTGTATGACACCAAGGGGCTTCGCACCACGCAGGGTTCGATGATCTACAAGGATTTCATCCCCGACAGCGACGAAATCCTGGTGGAACGGCTGCGCAAGGCCGGGGCCATCATACTCGGCAAAACACAAACCCCCGAATTTGCCACTTTCCCGCGCACCAAAACGCTACTTGCCGGGGAGACACACAACCCCTGGGACACCAGCCGTATTACCGGGGCATCAAGCGGCGGCTCTGGCGCAGCGGTGGCGGCGGGCATTTCATGCTTCTCCATTGGCAGTGATGGCGGCGGCTCCACCCGGATACCCGCCTGCTTTAACGGTGTCTTTGGCTTCCAGCCTAGTGCCGGGCGGTTGCCCATGCGCATCCCTCGTCCTGTGCATATGGCATCGGCTGGCCCCATGTCATTGCATGTGCGGGACTCGGCAGCGCTTATCCAGGTGATGTCTGGAAAGGATCACCGCGACCCCAGCGCCATCGAATCATCCAGCCCCGACTTTCTGGGTGAACTGGACAAAGACATCAAAGGCTATCGCATTGCCTGGTCGAAGGACTGGGGATGCATCCCAGATGTTGAGCCAAGAGTGACGAATCAGGTCGCTACAGCGGCAAAACTCTTCGCAGATGCTGGCGCAATCATCGACAACCCTGACATTGTCCTTCCCGACGAAAAATCCTGGGGCGTCTTCCTCACCATTAACGAAACCTCCTATCAACGCGGTGGCCGCCTGCTGGACTTCACGCCCGAGCAGCAAGCGCAACTAACACCACCCACCAAGATGATGCTCGAACAGGTTAAATCGAGACCCAAAATAACCGCAGTACAACAGATACAGGCGCTTCAAAACCGTGCTGAACTCGCTCACTGGATGGATGGCATCTTTGAGAAGCATGATCTTATCTGCACGCCAACCCTCGGTATCGTGGCGCCTAAAATCCCCAGCGCAGATTGGGATCAACCCTACCTGGACCCCTACTACGCCAGCCATATCAGCACCTGCTATACCTATATCGTCAATGTGCTCGGCCTGGCCGCTGCTTCCGTTCCCTGTGGTTTTGTCGATGGAGTACCTGTAGGTTTGCAAATCATCGGCCCCAGATTTGCCGATTTGAAAGTCATGCGCGCCGCTCAGACATTCAGCAAACTCAAACCCTGGATGCATATGCACCCAGAGCTTGCAACCTGACTTGAAACCTTAAACAGCCAGTTGCTCCAATGCTAACGGTAAAAGCTCAGCAGTTTGTTGCAGATGGGGAAGGTGATCAGAATAGAAGAAGACCAAAATGCAGTTTTGATCAATCTTCCATCTCGACAAGCCCGGTTTAAATAGCCCCGCTGCCAACCGGTAGTTACCAGCAGCAAGCTGAACATTGGACTGGAGCGCTTTGATAACTGTTGGGGACGTATTTTTCTCACCGGCCAGACAACTATGCCGGTAATGCCTGGATAAAATCAGTACCTGTCCTTGATTTCACTTGCCCGACTGGTTATTGAGAATCCGCACTTCCCGCTGCGGGAATGGAATTTCGAAGCCATGCTCCTGCAAAGTCTCCAGAATCATCAACAGCAGGTCACCACCGACCCGGTTTTTGCCGTCATCGATACCGTACATCCAGAACTCGACAAACATGTTGATGCCGGAATCGCCGAAGCTGTCAATTTCGCAGTCGGGCCGTTCTTCAAAGGGAATATCCGGCCCGCTGATCACCTGCTCATGGGAGGCGACCACTTCCTTGATAATCTCCACCAGCTTGCGCACGTCGCTGTGATAGGCCACCGAGAAGTCGACCCGATAGCGCTGTTTCTTGTCCTTGTGAGTCCAGTTGGTAAAACTTTCCGTCATGAACTTTTCATTGGGCACCATGATGTCCTTGCCATCAAAGGTTTCCAGCGTGGTGGAGCGCAGCGTTAGTTCACGGACAATACCGGTTCTGCCATCCTCCAGTTCAATGTAGTCATCAACGGAAATGGAACGGTCGAGGAGGATGATAATGCCGGAAATAAAGTTTGACGCGATCGCCTGCAAGCCAAAACCCAGGCCCACACCCAGCGCACCACCAAATACCGCCAGGGCCGTGAGATTGATCCCCATCACCTGCAGCAGCAACAGAAAAATGATCAGGAAAATGGCGACTTCGAGTAACTTGGCTGCCACTTCCCTGGTGCGGAAATCCAGTTTTTCCTGGCGTCGGATAATCTCCTTGCCGGTACTGTTCGACACTCTGCCGAGCCAGAACAGCAGCGAACCAAACAAGGTAACCCGCAGGACGCCATACATGGAGACTTCAATATTGCCGATAGTGACGGAAAGGGATTCCAGAATTTCAATCAGTGGCGCCAGCAACCCGACCAGGTGCAGGAACAGCAATGGCAAGCCCACCCAGCGAAATACAAACTTGAGAAAATCCAGTTTGACGTGATCGCGAATAAGGGCGTTGAACACCAGCAGCATGGCAACAATCAGGGCCGACTGCAGCAGCCAGGACTGACCGAGGGTTTTCGCACTTATTTCGGCCACAATACTGAGGATCAAAATGGTGAGTAGGGGAAAAATCAGATTGCCCAGTTTACTGAAAAACCTCTGCAATAATTTCAGCTGCACATCAGGCTGAGGTGTTGCCAGTACCGGTATATAGTGCCTGATGCGGTTGGCCACCACATAGGCAAAGCCAAAAATCGCCAGCACCAGACCCAGCTGCGCATAGGTTTCCGTCATCAAAAGCACATCAATGGCCTTCTGGCTCATGTCGATCAATGACTGCTTGTAGTGCTGAAAGTCCATGATTACCGCTCCTGCTATATGCTTACCGTGGTAATGATATTAGTCAGTCAGCATGACAAGTCACGAAACGCTTAGGCATCTGACCCTGTGATCACAGGGGCTGGTGACGCCCTTTGCTCCACCCTCGTTCAAACTTGCAGCAGCCGCTATCCATGCCATTGATTATCCAGCCTGCAGCAATTGACTCCCCGCTGCAGGCTGGGTTGATCATTTAAGGTTGGCTGATATCTTCCAGATAGCGGAAGAAATCCGAATCGGCGCGAATCATCAGGGTCGAGTTTTTACCCAGCGCCTTGTAGGTGTCGAGGGTGCGGATAAAAGTGTAAAACTCGGGGTCGGCACCAAAGGCTTCACCGTAGATGCGGATCGCCTCGGCGTCAGCCTTGCCGCGAATTTCTTCCGCCTGTCGGGCGGCCTCGGAACTGATTTCACGCAGTTCGCGCTCCATTTCGCCGGTGATCTCCAGGCTCCGGCCCTGGCCCTCGGCGCGGAAGCGCTCGGCAATGGCCTGGCGTTCAGAGATCATGCGGTTTTCCACCTGGCGGCGCACGGAATCAATGTAGTTGATGCGCTTGATACGCACATCCACCAGCTCAATGCCCAGCTCGGGCATCAGCCGCGATGCACTTTTGAGTATCTCGGCCTCGAGTTTTTCGCGGCCCAGCTTGGGGCGCTTGGTGAGGACTACATCATCCCGCTCCTGCTCAATTTCATCCAGTTCCTCGACATCGACGCTCCAGTCGCCGGAACGCACAATCTCTTCCAGCTCGGTACCGGAGACAATATCCCGCACCACGGAATCGATAATGTCATCGAGGCGATTGCGGCCACCGCGCTCATCGCGCACGCTGCGCAAAAACTGCAGGGGATCAACAATCCGCCAGCGCGCAGTGGTATCCACCTGGATAAATTCACGGCCCAGGGTGGGAATCTGGGTGACGTCGCCGTCCCAGATCAGCAGGCGGCGGTCGTAGCGCCGCACCTCCTGCACAAAGGGCAACTTCCAGTGCAGACCCGGGTCGCTGATCACTTCACCCTGCGGTTCACCGAACTGGACAATAATCGCCTGTTCAGCCTCATCCACAACAAAGGCGGAGGAATAGAGAACAAAAGCACCGACAAGCGCAACAACACCAGTCACAAACGATTTCATTTGGCGGCTCCTTTGGCTTTTTTGCCAACATCCATCAGTGGCAGCGGCCCTATCTGGTCATCCTGCACCATCATGATCTGGCCAATGCGCGGCAGCACATCGGTCAGTGTTTCCAGATAGAGGCGTGAACGGGTGACTTCGGGCACGGTTGAATATTCCTTGAGCATGGCATTGAAGCGGGCCGTTTCACCCAGTGCATGGTTGACCCGCTCTGCGGCATAACCCTGGGCATCGGCGATCAGGCGCTGGGCCTCGCCCTCGGCGCGGGGAATTTGCTGGTTGGCGCGCTTGGTGGCTTCGTTGATCATCCGCTCGCGCTCCTGGCGCGCTTCGTTGACTTCATTAAAGGCCGGCCTGACCGCCTGGGGTGGCACCACATCCTGCAGTTCAACAGTGATGACATGGATGCCGGAATCGTAGAGATTCATGATGTTCTGTATTTCGTCCCTGGCGCCCATGGCGATCTCTACCCGCCCTACCGTCAGCACCTCGGAGCCGAGCCTGTTGCCGACAACCCGGCGCATGACCGATTCGGAGATATCCCGCAGTGTGCGGTCAGGATTGCGCTGCTGGTACAGGTACTTGATGGGGTCCTGGATGCGGTATTGCACAACCCACTCCACATCGATCACATTGAGATCGCCGGTGAGCATCAGCGATTCGCTGGTAAAGTCCTGGTTGGAATACTGGGTGCGGTTATCGATCTGGCCCGCGGTGCGAAAGCCGAATTCCTGCTTCAGCACCCGGGCTGAAGCCACCCGCTGGATGCGGTCGACGCCAAAGGGAATCTTGAAATGCAGGCCCGGATCAGTGACGTTGACCACCGCGCCAAAGCGCTTGACCACTACCTGTTCCTCGGGCTGCACGGTGTAGAAACTGCTGAACAACCCCCACACAAGGATCAGCACCAGGGGAATCAATACCAGGGAAAATTGCGACGGCAATTTTCTCATCAGTTCTTTTATATCGTCTTCGAGGTTGCGGGAGTTTGATGCTCCCTGCCACGGGTTTTTGTCCATCCTCTATTCTCCGTTGAGTGAAATTTGCCCCCTGAATCCCATCCGTCATTACCGTCATGGGGGATGGCAGCGGACTCACCTTAACAGACCGGCTGCACCAGGACAGCCTGTAGAGGGCTATAGCGATGAAAAACAGCCTCTATCGCCCAACTGTAAGTCATTTGACTTACATTAATGGATACCTCTATCATCGCCTGCCTATCTACCCCTGCGACGCCAATCCCAAGCAGTATTGTGGGCGACAAATCCAGCGGGATACAAAACATAACACCACCATCAGGGAACCCGATTATGACCGATTCTCAAGCCCTTGGCGCTGACAACACCGCTAGCGACGAAGACAAGCTGCGCGCCTGTGTGGAGCGCCTTACCGGCGGCAAGATTATTGCCATGGAGCGCCAGATTCGCTGGCGTCCGGCCTGGTTTGTGGACGTTGACCGCAACGGCGAGATTCTCCACGTCCATATCCGCGGTGACCGCCAGAGCGATGTACTGCCATTTCCTGAGCTCAAGCGCGAAGCGGATATCATTGAAGTGCTGGAAGAACACGGCGTTCCCGTACCCCATATCTACGGCATGTGCGAAGACCCGGTAGCCATCATCATGGAAACCGTGCCGGGCACCCGCGATGTATCCACTGCCGCCAGCGATGAGGAGCGCCGCTCCATCGCCCGCCAGTACATTGACGCCATTGCCCGTATGCACCAGTTGCCCCTTGAGGCCTTTGCTGCGCGCGGCATTGACATCCCCCAGGGCGCCGAAGATATCGCCCTGGCGGGGCTGAATGCCTACCTGCCCCTCTACAACCGTCACAAGAAAAAGCCCGAGCCACTGATTGAGTTTGCGGTGCGCTGGTTGCGCGCCAACATTCCGGCCCACCGCACCAAACCCAGTTTTATCGCCTTCGATGCCGGCCAGTTTCTGTTCGAGAACGGCAAGCTCACCTGCCTCTATGACTTTGAATTTGCCATGGTGGGCGATGCGCTAACCGACCTGGCCACCATGTCCATGCGCCAGTCGGTGGAACACATGGGCGACGATATCGGGCCGCTCTGCCAGTACTATGCCGAAGTGACCGGCGAACCCCTCGATATCAAGGTGATGCGTTACCACCACGCCCTGTTTGCCACGGTGGCCTGTATGCAGTTTGTCGGCTCCATCGGCAATCCCCAGCCCGGCGACCCCCACGATGTCTACACTGAGTGGGATCTGGCGCTGCGCCGCTCACTGATCAATATCATGGCGGAAAACCTCGGTGTGACAGTGGAAAAACCAGCCAGGGTGATCGCCCCTGCCACCGTCAACGCCGCGCTGATGAAAATGCTCGACGATGCTGTGAAGCAAATCGGCGCTGCGGATGACGTGCAGGAAGCCCGCAAGTTCGCGGCCCTGAGGCTGACGGAATATATCGCCAAGGTAGACCAGTACGGACCCGAGCTGGAGCGTATCGACCGGGAGGAGGCACAGGCCATTCTCGGCAGGCGCTATGACGATCCGGCACAGCTGGAGGAGCAACTGGAAGCCTTTGTGCGCAGCGCGGGCCCTGAGCACAATCAGCAACTGATGCGCTTTTTCGCCAGTCAAATAGAGCGCCGGGTACAGGTGTACGGCGACACCGCCATTGGCGAATCCGCCTCCCATGTAAAACTGGAACCTGTTTACTGACCGCAGGGTTGCCCCAACTCCGTCACGACAGGAGCCACCTTCTGTCGTGACGGTTCACTTCACAGGGGAAATCCCAGTTCTACCAGCACCCCGTTAGGGTCGCGCACAAAGATCAGATGCATGCCAATGGCGGGCACATCCATTTCATCAAAATCCAGATGGTGTTGCCGCAGGCGCTGGCTGTAGTCCTCGGCATTGCCGCTACAGGACAGGGCAAAGTGATCGATCATGCCCCGCTGCGCGGCGCCCCGCACCGGATCAGCACCTTCAACAAAGAGCCCGGTAGCCACCAGATGCACCACCGGCAGACCTTCCTCATCCAGGCAATAAGCGCCTTTTGACAGGTCTGTGGTCATGGGTGGCGGCACCACGCTCATACCCAGTGCCGTGCCATAAAACTCGATGCATTCTGGCAGGCGGGCCGTTCTTATATTCACATGGTCCAGTTTTTTTACGCTCATTTTTATACCTGTTTACGTGTACTGTCGGAATCAAAAGGTAATTTTAGCGCTTAATGACAAGAACAGGCTCAAGGCCGGGACACCGAAATGTCCGCAAATTCACAATGGTTTTACATCCACATACCTGATTCCCGGCTTTTACTCTTTTTACCACAATCACGGGCTGCGGCAGCGGAGCCTTGCAACCAGGAGCCTTGCGACCAAGTGGCAAAGGGGCGTCATTCCCATTACCATTGCCGACTGTTTTCTGAGACATGCCAGCGCTGATGCCCAAACGTCAACAGAACCTAGCCACACTCGGATCAACCCGACTTTCCAACACATAAAAGACGAGACTTGCCATGACGACACCACTGATTGATAACCCCGCCGCCTTTTGCGCCCAGTATGGCCCCTGGGCAGTGATTGCCGGCGCCTCCGACGGTACCGGCGAGCAGTTCGCCCACCAGATCGCCGCTACCGGCATTAACTGTGTGCTGGTCTCGCGTCGCCACGGCGTCCTCACCACCCTCGGCGAAACCCTGGAAAAAACCTACGGGGTAAAAACCCGGGTGGTGGTACTGGATCTCAGCCTGGCCAACGCCGGTATTCAACTGTGCAAAGCCGTTGCCGATCTCGAAGTGGGCCTGTTTGTGTCCAATGCCGGTGCCGACACCGCAGGCAAGCTGTTCGCGGAAGGAGATCTGAACACCTGGCACAACCTGATCAATATGAATGTCCACAACCCCATGGACGCCTGTCATATCCTTATGCAACCGATGATTGAACGCGGTCGCGGCGGCCTGCTGCTGATGGGTTCCGGCCAGGCCATCGGCGGCCAGCCCCGCACCGGCGTCTATTCCGCCTGCAAGGGCTTCAGCCTCAACCTCTGTGAAGCCATGTGGACTGAGCTCAAGCCCCTCGGTGTCGATGTACTGAGTGCTGTTGCGCCGCTGATGCACACCCCCACCCTGCACCGCACCCTGGGTGATCTGGCCCATGCGATTCCCGGTGTACTCGATGCCGACTATGTGGTGCGCACCTCCCTCGAAAATCTCAATATCGGCCCGATCTATATTTTCCCCACGGGCATTCCCGGCGATGATCACGAGGCCATCATGGCCGCCCGCAAACAACGAATCGACAATGTGCTGGCACTGGCAAAAGCCATGTTTGAAGGCGGCTGAGTGAATCCATTGCCTTCACCTCCATCCACGTCAGGGGCACAGCGGGAGTCATGAGCGAAAAACGCTACTCCAAGGGCGCGCTCAAACTGATGGAAGTAGCCGAGCAGCTGTTTGGCGAGCACGGCATTGAAGGGGTTTCCCTGCGGCAGATTATTGCTGCAGCAGGTCAGTCGAATAAATCCGCCATCCACCATAACTTTGGCGACAAGCCCGGTTTGGTGCAGGCGGTATACGACATGCGCCTGCCACGCCTCGACGAGGCGCGGCAGGCCAAGCTCGAGATGCTCAAGGACAGCCAGGGCAGCATCTGTGCCCGCAATCTGCTGGCGGCCTTATATCTGCCGATGGTGGAGACTTTCACCCTGGAGGAGCAAAACGCCTGCGCCCAGTTCCTGCTGCGCCTGATGCACCTCGACAAGGATATTCACCCGTTTTTCCAGACCAGTGTGCCGCAACCGGCAGCGCTGGAAATCATGACAAGGCTGGAGCAATGCTATTCACACCTGCCCGCCCAGGTGTTCAATATTCGCCTGCGGCTGGCCTCCAGCCTGTCGCTGGAATACATCGCCGAACGTGACAGATTGCTGCGCTCAGGCAGTGATCCATACCCCACGGAAGAGATGTTCTGGAATGAAATGATCCAGAATATTGAAGGCCTGTTCCAGGTGCCCTTCCCTGTCACCTACTGATAGCGGAGAAAATAGCGGAATTTACAGCACCGAGCGCTTCAGGCCGCCATCCACCGCAATAAATTCCCCATTCAGATAACCTGCGTTCTCGGAACAGCGGCGAGAATATTCTCGGTTTCAGGGACGATCTGTCGTTGCGGATTTTCCTGGTCGGTAACGGACATTATCGACATGTCTCAATGCGTAGAGGATAGTGAATCCAGTACAACACTAACGTCCCCACGACTCGTCAGACATATCAAGTACGTCAGCCATGGCCGGTGTATGCACCAGCAATCCGCCATCACAACAGATGGTCTGGCCGTTGATAAACTCGGCATCGCTGGAAGCCAGAAAGGCTGCCAGTGCAGCAATATCCTCTGGCCGGCCAGAGCGCTTGGCGAGCAGATGCCGCTTGGTGATTTTCACAAAGTCACTGATTTTTTGCTCAAGCTCTTCATTGACGATCAAACCCGGAGCGATGGCGTTGCAGCGCACACCCTGGCGACCGTGGTGCGTGGCAATGTATTTGGTCAGGGTGATCACGGCTCCCTTGGAAACGCCATAGGCTATACGGGAGTTTTCCGCCATGATGCCAGCACCGGAAGCGGTGTTGATGATCGAACCGCCACCCTGGCTGAGCATATGCGGAATCGCATGTTTGGCCGCCAGGTAAAAGCTGCGCACATTGGTTGCCAGGGTGTTGTCCCAGATATCGATTGGCGTATCTATGACAGTGGTATCGAGGTTGAGCTGATCCAGATCGGTGAGCGCCGCGTTGTTGTGGAGAATATCAATGCGCCCGAAAGCATCCACCGTGTCAGCGATCAGGGCCTCGATGGATTCGGGACTGCTGGCATCAAAATGCAGTGGCAGGGCGTTGTCGCCAATGGCTGTTGCCACCTTGACTGCGGCCTCCTTGAACAAATCTGCAACCACTACCCTGGCGCCTTCGGCAGCCATGCGCTGCGCCGTGGCGGCACCGATACGGCCACCACCACCGGTAATAATGGCTACCAATCCTTCCAGTCTGTTATTCATTATTGTGATTCCTGGTCAGTTTTTGCGGTGAAACCGAAAGCAAGGGCGAGTTGAATGCCGGTAGTGACAACTACAGCATAGCTCTTGTACAACATAGCTCTTGCTGCTCAGCAGATATCGCGACTCAGTGCTTGCCGATCATTTCAGCATCGTCCCTGGCATCGTAGATGCCCAGCGGCAAATCCTGGAACCGTGAACCAAAATAATAGCCCTTGCGACCGCTGCTGAACGTGCGGCTGTGTATCGGCTCTACACCTTCAGCGGCAAATTTCTTGCGCACTGCTTCGACGTCATCGCACATTACCTCGAATGAAGCCAGCGACGCCTTGAATTCTCCCTCCACGGGCGCGCCGTTTTTTTGCACCAGCTTCACCCGGTGAATACCCACCAGCGCACTGCTGCCAAGCCCGCCCGCATCGGTGGCGACAAAATCCGTATCGAAAAAGAATTTCATGTCCTTTGCCACCGTATCCACATTGTCCACTGCCAGCACCACACAACCGAGCCTTGGGCAGGGGGCTTTTTCGAGGGAGATAAAATTACCCAGCGCTGCCTCCTGATCACCGATATTGGCAATCATGATGGGGATGCCGTGAAACTCGGGGCCGAACAGGTATTCCCAGGTATCGGTGTTGGGCAGATAGTTGGGGGCAAGCACCTTGTAGCCAGCACTTTCGAGTTTTTGTTTGGTGGCTTCCACATCAGCCAGCTCCAGAGCCACCTCAAGGAAGGGGCCTTCGATACCTTCAAAACGGAAATCCCTGAGCAGCTGAATCGGTTCGAACCCGTGTTCACCGATAGACACCTTGAGGGGGAAATCCCCCACATCCGAAATGCGGTAGTCAAAATCAAGTACTTTCTTGAAGGCGGTCATGGTGGCGTCAATGTCTTCCACCAGATGACCAATTCTGCAAATTCGCGTTTGTGGCATGGAATAAGACCTATATATTTGATGATTATTGTTAGACAGCACCCTACTTGAGCGAGAATAAGGCGGGTGCCTTTATGTGTCAACAGGATCCACCCAGCCACCGGCAACAAGGCTGCTTAAGGCCGGTTTCAATGACAGGGTATCGATGTGTTTGCCACAACAAGGCGAGAGACTTACTATCCGACCACTTCCTTGCTGGACGAGCGCGCCTGAGGCTGAGCAGCCTGGCAGCAATCTACCCATCCCACAGCAGCAACCAAAACCCACAACAATAAACGGAACATGCCATGAAAATCTGTATCGCAATACCTCACACTCTCGAAATACCTGCCATGTCCCAACCCTGGGAACTGGAGATGGATGGCAACGATGTCGGTGAGGCCATGCAACTTGCCGACTCACTGGGTTATCACAAGGCATTGATGGGCGAGCATTTCATCATCCCGCGCGACCATCTCGATGCCAGTGGCGCTTTCTGGCATCACGGCACAGTGGCGCTTAGCGCCATCGCCGGGCGCACCAAACATATCGGACTGCAGTCATCCATTACCATCCTGCCGCTCCAGCATCCGGTAGTACAGGCAAAAGCCTGGTCTACCCTCGACTGGATGAGCGGCGGACGGGCAACACCGGTTTTTGCCGTTGGCTGGCTGAAGAAAGAATTCGACATGATGGGCGTACCTTTCCACAAGCGCGGCAAAATGGCCGACGAGTACATCGCCGCGATTTATTCCCTGTGGAATGATGAATCACCGTCATTTGAAGGGGAATTTGTCAATTTCAGCGACGCGGCCTTCGCCCCCAAACCGGTCCACAAACCCCACATGCCGATCTGGTTTGGCGGCGACAGCCCGCCAGCACTGGGTCGCATCGCCAAATGGGGCGATGGCTGGATTCCGTTTTTGACCCCGCCGGAAAAATTTCCCGAGGCACTGGATTTTGTCCGTTCCCATGCCGACTATCGCGGCCAGCCACTGGAGATGTTTTTCGCCATCGAGCAGATGCGCCTGGGTGAAGGGCACGTAGAGAAAGAAGATGCCATGAAAATCGACCCCTGGAATGTGCAGCAACTGGTGGACCTGTGCGGTTACCTGACCGGCCTGGGTGTCACAGAAACCATCATCCCCTTGCCAGCACTGACCGAATACCAGCAATATCTCGATAGAATGCGCTGGGTTGCCGAGGAAATTATGCCCAACGTTTTATGAGCAGAGCTCATGGACTGAGCTCGATGAACTGAGCTTGATGACAGAGTAGAGCCACTCAGCCTGTCGTTTCAGAAGCAAGCAAGCCTGATCCAGTATCAGGACAATGATGGGAGGCAAAAACCAAAAATAAGGCTAATACCTTAAAATTTATCCTGAAGATTACAGCCAAAAACAGGGTCGCAAAAACTTAGCCATTTACACAATAAAAGGGGATTTAACAATCCCCTTTTTATTTAGAGTTTCTACTCAGCAACCCTCACCACAGCAAGGGCAAACTCGCCACGGTCACACTGAAACCGCCACTGAAGGTAGGTGGGTTTTGTGGATCGAGCCGAAACTGCGGGATCCGCTTCAACCACTCTTCGTAAAAAATGCGCAATTCCAGCCGCGCCAGATTGGCGCCGATGCAGCGGTGGACGCCCTGGTTGAAGGTAATATGGCGCTCACTGCGATGAGGGCAAAACTCAGCGGGATCGCTGAAAGCCTCAGGGTCGTAATTGACAGCGCCAGTGAGCAGCAGGAACTGATCGCCCTTGCGCACATCAATGCCGTGAAAAACCATATCCCGGGTGGCCGTGCGCATCGGTGTGGCGATGGCAAAGAGGCGCAAAAACTCTTCAATGGCGGCAGGAATCTGCGACGGATCGGCCCGCAGGGAGGCCTGTAATTCCTGGTGTTGGGCCAGATAGCGCACGGTGAAGCTGATATTGTTGACCACCGTATCGAGACCGCCGATAAACAACAGCACCGCATAGTTGAGAATCTCTTCCATTTCCAGCTTGCGGCCACCGAAGTCCTGGGTGGCAAGCATGCTCAGCACATCGTCGCGGGGACTCTCCATGCGCGCCTTGACGGTGACGGTGAGGATCTCTCCGATACGCCGGTAGGCGTTTTCGCGCACCTGCGCCTGCGGCGAGCCCATAAACTCCTGGGCCAGGTGACGAAACTCCCTCAAGTTGTCGAGGGGAATGCCCGCCAGGCGGAAAAATATGGTCGGCGGGAATGGCTCTGCCACATCGAGCAAAAAATCGCAGCCACCCTTTGGCGCCACGGAATCAATGATGTCAATGGCCAGGGCGCGAATCGCCTCGGCATGCACAGCAACCCCGGCAGGCGAAAAGGGCTTGTTGAGCGGCATTCGGTAAGCGGTATGCTGGGGCGGATCAAAGGTTGCCGGGATCAGTACCGGCCCCACTTCTGCTGGCGGCAACATCAGGTTGGAACTGGTGAAATCCTGGTAGTTGAGCATGATGTCGTGCAGTGCTGCCTTGCTGAGCACGACCCAGTGTCCACCATAGCGGGGCGAGTAGAAAACCGGCGGCGCCTCCGCATGCAGCGCCTGGAAACGCTGCTGGGGATCCTCATTCAGCCCCTGGTCAAAAATAAAATCGTAGTCGTAGACCAGTCCCGAGGGCACATAGTCAGGGACCTGCGCGAGTCTGGAAAGAGGGTTTTCTGTTTTACCGGGTTCGTGACGATCAAGACTATCCATGCTTGTGGGCCTTTGGTTGTTATCAGTACAGGAGGCCATCTTATATCGTAATAGTGGCGGCCTGCTGCCATCTTAGCCTGAGTCTGAATGGAAAAAAAGCCGCCCTGGGAACCCGGTGTTGACCTCTAGCGCTGCAGGAAGGCCAGCTTGTTTTCCTTGCCGCTCCACTCGTCCGCTATAGCCAGGGCGTCCTTCTTGCGGGTCAGGTTGGGCCAAAGCTCGGCCAGTTCGGCATTGAGCTCAAGGTACACTTCCTGCCCGGCGGGCAACTCATCCTCGGCAAAAATGGCTTCTTCGGGGCATTCCGGCTCGCACAGCGCACAGTCAATGCACTCGTCGGGATGGATCACCAGAAAATTCGGGCCTTCATAGAAACAGTCCACAGGGCAGACTTCGACGCAATCCGTGTGTTTGCAGTTAATACAGCCATCGCCTACAACAAAGGTCATGTTATCTCCAGGTACGTTATCCGTTATGGCGAGGATGCTAGGGCGACGCAGTAAAACAAGCAAGCGCCAATGCTATGTTCGGAAACTTGATTGCTGTTGATGAAAAACGGCTTGTGAAAAGCCCGTCAGGAATAACGCTGTCGGTATTGAGCCGGGGTCATCCCTGTGGCCTTGTGAAAAGCAGCAACAAAAGCCGCAGCGCCGCGAAACCCACACTCGTAGCCCACCTGTTTGATCAGCAGGCGAGGATTGGAGAGCATGGCCCTCGCCCTGTCCAGACGCGCCTGGGCAATCGCCTGACGCAGGGTCGTTGCTGTGGTGTTTTTATAGAGTGTGGCCAGAGCCCGGGGCGACAGATTGCACTGCTGCGCAATATCGGCAACCGTGATATCCGTTTTCAAGTGGGACTCAATGTAATTGTGAATCAGCTGCAACTGCGCTCGCCCGAGACGACTATCTCTGTCATGGACGTCGCTGCGTTGGAGTTCTTTGTTATGGGCTTCATGGGGGCCTGCAAAAAACTGTTTGCGCAACTCAAAGGCCATCAGGGTCAGGGTGCTTTCAATTTGCAGCTCGCTGGCAAAACCAGGGCATTTCGCCTCCTCCGCCAGCTTGCGCATACCCAGCAGGAGGTAATCATTCCTGATATCCAGCGTGCGCGACAGGTCAACCTCAGCCCAGTTCCAGTCGTAGTTGCCCAAGGCGCCGATGCTTTCCAGATCGAACATGCAGGATACTGCGCGCTGACGGCCTGTCGACCAGTGCCATTCGAGAGTTGCACCGGGGGGCACAAACATCAACTGGCCAACATTGCCCTCGGCAAGACGACTGGGATAACTGCCCTGCAATTGCTGATCGCGAAACACCACGTACTGCAGAAAGCAGTGGCTGTCGGAACGGTATACACCTTCTCCCGGATTCGGCAGGCGCAACTCATTGATTTGTATATCATAGGCGCTGCCCAGCGCCTGGTTGTCCAGACAACTGAAAAAGGGCGACTCGGTTTGAAACGCCTCTTGAATCGTGTGCATGTGCATCTCCGTATCATGGTCAAAAGCCAGCAATGCCGCCCTTGAGCAGCGGGACAAGCAGGTCCCGCTGGGGTTTCGTCACGGGTTAGAAACGGTAAGTTGCCTCGATGCCAAAGGTCCGCGGATCACCATAAAACGCCGTTTTTGCCGGCAGGCTGGTTTGCAGAGTGCCTGGCGCCGTGGCGTACTCCTCATCCAGCAGGTTGCGCGACCACAGTGCCAGCGCCAGCGTACCCGAGGCCAGACCAGCCAGATCTACGCGGGCATTGACCAGATCGTAGCCCGGCAGTGAAACACCCGACTGGGCGTCCCACTTGGCGGTGTGGTAGTAGTCAGCGCTCATCGACAACTCGCCACCCATGGGAGTGAAAGGTAGCACATAACGTACCGCTGCCGTGCCGGAAAATTCCGGCGTGGGCAGGGTGACGTTATCCTTGCTCAACACCTGGGTGCCGATGGCAGGAACGTTCACCTTATCCACGGTCTGGTCCATGTAGGCACCACTCAATGACAGAGTCAGGGCATCGGTAGGCGACACCACCAGCTCTAGTTCAGCACCGTTGATGGTCAGGTCTGCCGCATTGACTGCCACCGAGCCACGGGTGGGGCTGTCCGGGGCGGAGGTGGGCACTGTGCCCCTCACATTCACGAACTGCACGGCATCTCCGTAGCGGGTGTGAAACAGTGAAAGGTTGGTACGTCCCACCATCCCGGCTGCGCTCCAGTCGAACTTCATGCCCACTTCAAAGTCGTCGATCTGCTCTTCTTCCACTGTCTGGAAGGGCCGCAGGTCCGGGCACTGGCCGCCTCCGACAATACAGCCTGGATTGGTGCCGCCAGTGGTGGCCGGGGAGAAAAACAGCGGTGTATTGATGTTCACCCCGCGATAACCACGGCGATGGGTGGCATAGAGGAACAGGTCTTCAGTGGCCTGGTAATCGAGGCCAAGGGTCCAGGTCGGGGCACTGCCATCGCTTTTGACGATACCCACACCGGAGTCGGCGCACTCGCCTGGGGTGAGGTATTCACTGCGGCCACCCACACCACAACCTTCAATCTTGTCCCAGCTATAGCGTGCCCCCAGGTTCAGGGTCAGGGCTTCGGTGAGGCTGTAACCGATCTGGCCGAATACGGCGTAGTTCTCGTTTTCCGTCAGTGCCGTGGTGTGGATATTGGAGGGGCCAAAATCCAGGAAGTTGAACGCCTGGGCGCTGGTACCCATGCCGGCGGTGGGTTCGTCATAGCTGTAAAATCCGCCGACGATCCATTCCATCCTATCTGTATTGCCAAGGATCTGAAATTCGTTGGAGAAGTATTCCTTCTCATCCTGGGAGGCGAGATGGTAGATCACCAGAGGGCCGAGGGGACCAGTCACCGTGCCAAATCCCTGGGTGTTGGCGCTGATGGTGCTGGATACTCGGCGATAGCCGAAAATATTGCGCAGGGTAATATCCCCGACATTGTATTCAGTGGTATTGGCAATACCCCACAATTCAGAATTAAATTCATGGGCGCGGTGGTTGCCATCACTGTGGAAGTTATTGGACACCTTGTGGGCGCCAGCTGCCTGGATAGCCAGTGCCGCCTGGGCCACTGCCTGTTCATAGGCCGTGGCAATGCCTGCCCCCAGAGATGGAGTAAAAGCGCCCTGCACCACGCCGGGATTAAAGCCCACCACATGGTCGGAGCCGGGGCGCTGGTCAGCCTTGAAGTAATCGAACACCAGGGTATTGGTCAAGTTCTCGCCGGGTTCGAGCAACAGCGATACCCGCAGGCTTTTCTGGTCTACATCGTTGAGATCAGGGCCAGTATCGAGGTTTTCTTCGGTGGGGCCACGCTTGCGCATTTGCCCCGCCACCCGTAGCGCCGCCACATTGTCCACCAGGGTGATATTGCCCGCCCCTTCGACAAGGGAGGAATCGTAATTACCGGCGCCAACCCGCAGGTAGGCATCCTGTTCATAGTCTGGTGCTTTGGGAGTAATCAGCACCGCGCCGCCAATGGTGTTGCGCCCGAACAGGGTGCCCTGCGGACCTTTCAGCACCTGGATGCTCTCCAGGTCGTAGGTGGGCACATTGCCACCCACCTTGGGCAGGGGCACATCACTGCTGTACATCACCACCGAAGGCACACCTTCGCCGATGGGAATGATACCCAGCCCACGCAGCGACATGGAGATATTGTTGGCCCCGCCTTCAAAGCTGAAACGGAAACCCGGCACCACAGCGGTGAGATTCTCCATTTCCTGGATCGACGACTTTTCCATGGCATCGGCGGACAGGGCTGTGATTGACACCGGCACGCCCTGCAAACTCTCCTCGCGACGGCGGGCGGTGACGACCACTTCTTCCAGGTACATCTCGCGGCCTGGCGCCTCAGCAGAAGTTTGGCTGGCATTCTGTTCAGCAGCAATACTGACAGTACTCGTTAGCAGGGATACGGCGCCGGATACAACAGCTATGGCAACAGCCAAGGGCAATTTACGCATTGATTTCTCTCCAGATCTTCGTTGTTATTGAATACAGGTGACTTGACGTCAAGTACTTGGCAAAGCGGTGTGATGGGGGCGATGGTGCAGACAGCCCGGCACGAAACACAGGCCGACAGCCTAGGGCAGGCAAGGCTGACAGCAGTAGCAGAGTTGATATCGCCCACCCGCAAGCGGTATCGATGATTGCACAGGCGTACTGAGAGCATGACGGAGGCGGTGCTGATCGATACGTCAAGCAACCGGGCGATATCGCTTGACCTTGTCCCGGATCGGCAACTGGGCAAGGATCGTCATCACATTTCAAACAGCCACCTCTATCAGCCCATCTTTTTGGAAGGACCAGCCCGATGATTCTCACCTCACTTGCCATCGACCAGCAGCAGTTTGAAACCCGCACTGGCTGGGCCATCAAACCCCAGGGTGCCTGCAAGGGTGACAGCTGTATTCCCCTGCCAGCGGAAATCCGCAACGGCGATGGCTCTCTCAACGCCCCGGTGCTGGCGCAACGCCTGGGCATGCCACTGATTCACGACGCCGACAACAACCTCTGGGCGCTGGGGCCTGAAACAGGGATAACCGGACGCGCCCTTACCAGCGCCGAGGCACCGCAGTTGGTGCTGCCGGACCTGGACGGCAAGCCCTTTGATATCGCCAGCCTGCGCGGGCAAAAGGTACTGCTCACCACTTGGGCATCCTGGTGCGGCTGTCGCGCCGACAATCCCATCTGGGCAGAATTGCGCGAGAGGCTGCATCCCAAGGGGCTGGAAATTGTCACCATCGCCATGGATACCGCGGGCGCCGACACTGCACGCCCCTGGATTGAGGCGGGCAATCCACGCCACCCGGCACTGATCGATGCGGGCCATATCGTCGGCGAGCTGTTCGGCGTGGTGAATGTGCCCAACGGCATCTGGATTGATGAGAACGGCATGATCGTGCGCCCACCCGAGCCCTCATGGCCTGGCCGTACCCCCGTCACCGAGATGGAACTGGACGATCTGGAGGATTGGGACACCATCGACGAGGTGACCCAGAAGCATGCGGAGATTCTCCGGGAAGTGAAAAAAATGCGCTTTGAAACCGATCTGTATCTGCAGATGCTGGAGGACTGGGTAGAAAAAGGCGCCGCCAGCCAGTACGTGCTGTCAGCCGATGAAGTAATCGCCCGCTCGCAACCGCGTTCACCCGCTCTGGCAGAAGCCGCAGCCCGTTTTGAACTGGGCCAGCATCTGCACCTCAACGGCAACCACGCCGCCGCGGTTACCCACTGGCGCGAGGCACACCGCCTGCAACCCCTGAACTGGACCTACAAGCGCCAGGCCTGGTCCTTTGAAGACGCCAGCGATCTGGATGCCAACCGGGTCTATGAGGGCAATATGCTCAACGACCTGAAGGCGCTGGGCGGGGAAAACTACTACCCGAAAATTGAAGTCTGAGGGTATGTGATTGCCAGCACTTCGTCATCACCCGGAAAAAACTCCGAATGATGACGAGGTCAATCAGGCAATAGCACCATTGCTATCCGCTGCCCTCGGCGGAATGTATTGCAGGTTGGTCTCCGTCAGGTAGGACTGGTGTCCACAGCCCTTGAGGAGGAAGTTCTGGCGGTAGAGCCAGCGGTGGAAGTGGCGGATCAGTTTGGCGTCATCCTCCGGACCTGCACGGCGCACATAGGCGTCCACTGCGGCGTCAGCTTGTTCTCGAGTAGTGACCTGCTCACCAGTGAGGAGCCTCGCATCCTCCAGATCGGCAGCGAGCACGGAACCGCCGTACAGATTGACCCTCTCCAAGTATTTGGCCATATCCGCTGCGCTGTCAAGCTGGTAGCGGGCAGTGCCGTCATCGGTCTTGATGGCACTGATCCAGTGATTGTGGTGCGGCAGCAGAGCGGGGAAAGCAATCGCGCTGGCGACAGGCTCGGGGGGATTTTCGGGCTTGATGCCTTCAAATTCGGCGATGCCCGACAGCCCCCAGCGGCTGGTGGCAATGGTGAATTGCAGGTACGACAGCAGGTCGAGATCGGGAGCCGGATCAAAGATCAGCGGCCACATCAGCATGCTGTTGGTGGCGGCAAAACCGGCGCTGTGGTATTCGATCAGGGCCTTGGAAATGCGATCACCCGTAAGGCTTTCGTAGTAATCGCACAGCTCCGAAATACTGCCCAGCGGCTCGGTGGTATCGCGCAGGCGCATACCGGCAAACTCCGCCGCCGGATCGCCCACATAGGCCACCTCGAAATCGATCAGGCCGGTGAGCCTGTCGCCGTCGTACATAAACTGCCCGGCATCGCCGGTGACAAAACCGACGCGCTGGCGGCCAGCTGGGTTCTTGCGCTCCAGCCAGCTGGCGGCAAACTCCACGTAACCCACTGGATAGTTGAGTTTTTCCCGCACGATATCAATGGAGGACTGGTAGAGAGTAAAGGCTGACTCCTTCGGATCTTTTCCCAACTTGAGGCCAAATTCACCAAACTCTGCCACGGGAATATTGTGCAGCTTGACCAGCGCTTCAATAAATTCGCGCCGCACCTTACTGCGCTGCTTGGGGTCGGCGATCAGCTCGGAGTTGATGCCGCCGGGGATTTTTTCCATGACGATGGCGAGGGGCTCGTCGATCACGCCGTAGACCCGTGGCGCGGGCACGCCGTGACGTTCCAGCACCTCGTGGACACTGGCCTCCTGACGCATGGTCATGGGACCCACATAATCGTCACCGCGACTGCCGCGCACCAGTACGGTCCGCACCTCGCCGTCGACGGTGACATCGGCCTCCCAGGCCATGCGCCAACGCATCTGGCGACAAAATGTCAGCGGCGCGACGCCAAAATGATCGGCGATCCAGTCGTGGACAGCCTTGTCGGCGCCGCTGAGGTTGGCGGTATCCATACCCATGCGTTGCACGGTATCTTGAGCCATGGGTTACTCCTGTTATTGTTTAGTGTCAGTGGATTTAATCAAACGTGAATTATTCACAGGCAGAAAAGTAGCGACAGAGAGGGAGATGTTGTACGGGAGACGTGATATCCGTCCATCTGCCATCTCCCATTCAACGTCTCTCTTGCTTACTGCTCCGGCGTAGTGAGCTTGCGCACTTCAGCAAAGGCAGCCGAATGACTGGTGATACCGCCATCCACAAACAGCTGCTGTCCGGTAATAAAGCGTGAGTCATCGGAGGCGAGAAACACCGCAGCGCCGGACACATCCGACGGCTGGCCGAGAAACGGCGTGAGGTGGTTATCGGCCATCACCGAACGCAACGGCTCGGGAAAGGCGCTGGCCGCGGCCTCGCTGAGAATCATGCCGATCACCAGGATATTGGCGCGCACCCCCTGCTTGCCATACTGGGCGGCAATATTCTGGTTGAGGCTCACCAGCCCGGCTTTTGACGCGGCGTAGGCGGTGTAATCGGTATCGCCCTGAAAATAGCGGGCGGAACCGGAGGTGATAATCGAACCGCCGCCCTGGCGAATCATATGGGGAATGGCGTACTTGGCCATCAGCGCCGGACCGCGCAGGTTGACCCGCAACACCCGGTCCCAGACGTCGGCATCCATGCTGACCACGTCGCGATCGCGCTGCATCACTTCCTGACTGGTAAGCCCGGCATTATTGAACAGCACATCAATGCGTCCGTAGTGGCTGATGGCGGCATTCACCATCGCAGCGATATCGCTCTCGTGCTCCAGGTCGCCACTCACGGCAATGGCCTCGCCACCCGCATTGCGAATATCGACCACCACACGCTCGACGGTGTCGAGGCGTCGCCCCGCCACCACTACCCGGGCGCCCTCGCGGGCAAACGCCTTGGCGGCATCTTCACCGATACCCGAACCAGCGCCGGTGATCAGTGCTACCTTGTCTGTCAGTTTTGTCATGGCAATCCCTGGTGATTGGAATAAGTGGTAATGCAGCCAGCCTGCAGCGGGTGTTAAACCAGCGTGTAGCCTTCCTCGCTGAGCGGCATGGTGCGCGGTCGCTGGCCGCTGGCGGCAAAAATGGCGTTGCCGATGGCTGGAGCCAGGGGCGGGATACCGGGCTCCCCCAGCCCGGTGGGCGGGTTGTCGCTGTGGATAAAATGGACTTCCACCGGCGGCACCTGGTTCATTCTCAGCAGCGGATAACCGTCAAAATTCAACGGGCTGATCACCCCGTTCTCAAAGGTAATCTTCTGCCCCGCCAAGGTGCTCAGGGCATCCACCACTGAGCCCTGCATCATGGCTTCGGCGCCGCTCAGGTTCACAATGGGGCCAACGTCCGCCACCGCGGTAATCTGGTGGACGCTAATACGTTTATTGTCATCGACGCTGACCTCAGCCACTTGCGCCACATGCCCCGCGTGACTGTAGTAAAAGGCCACGCCCATGCCACGGCCCGCAGGCAGGGTTTTGCCCCAACCGGCTTTTTCTGCCGCCAGTTTGACAGTGGCAATAGCGCGATGCTTGTTCATGGCCGGACTCGTGGCCTGGGGGTTTGGCTCGGGCATGGCCGCCAGGGCTTCGAGTAAAAACTCAAGCTGGTCACGCCCTGCCGCTGCTGCCAGCTCACCCAGAAAGCTCTGTTGCGCCCAGGCAATGGTGTTGGAGCCAGGCGCACGCCAGGGGCCGCACTGGATCTGCAACGGCAGCAGGGTTTGCGCCAGCCGGGCGTTTTTGCAGGAACCTTCGGGAAAGCCGAGCTGGTTCAGGGCACCGCCGGACACCGGCGCATCGCCGTTTTCGGTAAAACTGATCAGGTGATCCTCAAAGGCCACCAGCTTGCCATTACTGTCCACCGCACCTTTCATGGCATGGAAGCCGCCGACCCGGAAAAAATCCCGGCTGGTATCGTCCTCCCGGGTCCACTGCAGCTTGACCGAGCCCTTCACTCGCTGGGCAATGGCGGCGGCTTCGCACACCGGATCATTGATCAGGCGGCGGCCAAAACCGCCGCCAGCGCGGATCAGGTGCAGGGTGACTTTGTCTTCGCCTATGCCCAGCAGACCCGCCACCGCTGTCACTGCGCGGCCCGGCATTTGTGTGTTGGACCAGATTTCAATACTGCCGTCCGTGTTCCAGGTGGCGAGGGTGTTCTGCGGTTCGAGGGGTGCATGGGCGACAAAATGGTGGGTGTACAATCCTTCGACTGCTTTATTGCCGCTGGCTGTCATGGCCGCAGTCACATCGCCGCTTTCCATCAGGGCCGTTGCGGGGACACGGTCTGCCAGCTGCATGGCCTGGTGCTTGATATCAGCCCAACTTTCATCAGAGGCGGCGGACAGATCCCACTCCACTTGCAGCGCCTTCTTGGCCTTGAACGCCGCCCAGGTGGAGTCAGCCACAATCGCCACGCCCGGCATCAACTCGCCGGTTTTGCCATTGCCCTCGAGGATAAATGCATCCTTGACCCCCTTGAGGGTTTTGATGTGTTCGAGATTGGCGCTGACCACCTTGCCACCGGTAGCAGAGCATTTTTCGTAGACGGCGTAGGCGAGATTGTCCTGCACCTGATCGATACCAAACAGCGCCTGGCCGGTGACAATTTTCAGGTTATCGACACCGCTGATGCGCTTGCCCAGCAGCTTGTAGTCGCTGACGGCCTTGAAGCTGACGGTTTGCGGTGCCTCCAGTTTGGCAGCAGCGTCGGCCAGTTCACCATAAGCGGCGGAGCGACCACTGGCGCGGTGATGGACAGCGGTATCCGCCGTGATCAACTCGCTGGCAGGTACATTCCAGCGGGCGGCAGCTGCTGCCACCAGCATGGCCCTGGCACTGGCGCCGGCACGGCGCAGGGTATCCCAGTTTTGCGGAATGGAGCGTGAGCCACCGGCAAATTGCATACCGTAGGCCGCCGCATTGATGGGTGACTGCACCACTTCCACGTCATCCCAGGCGGCATCCAGTTCTTCCGCCACTATCATCGGCATGGATGTTTTTACCCCCTGACCAATCTCGGGGTTGGGGGCCTGGATAATGACTTTGCCATCAGGCCTGATTTGGAGGTAAGCATTGAATGCCAGCGCGCCTTGCTCTTGAGCTTGGGCTTGCGGGCCTTTGAGGGAGAATCCCAGCACCAGGCCGCCACCGGCAATGCCCAACAGCTGCATAAAACTGCGACGGTTGAGGTTGACAACCGGCGCACTGAACCCTGTCGCCGCCGGGGTCATATCCGCCATCAGTGAGGCAAAATAGTCCGTGATTCCTTCTGGTTTATCGCTTGTGTGAGTCATGATTCACCCCGCTGTTGGCGCAGACGTTTTTGCGGAAACTGCTTTGGCCGCAACATCGTGAATGGATTTTCTGACGCGGTGGTAAGTCCCGCAGCGACACAGGTTGCCGGACATGGCGCTGTCAATCTGAGCATCGGTGGGTTGTGGATTGCTGGCCAGCAACGCTGCCGCCGACATAATCTGGCCCGCCTGGCAGTAACCGCACTGGGGCACATCGTTGTCGATCCAGGCCTGTTGCAGGGGATGCAGCTCGCCCTTGTCGCTCGCCAGACCCTCGATGGTGGTGATATTCATCCCGGCAGCTGCACTGACTGGCATCGAACAGGACCGCACCGCACTGCCATCCAGGTGAATGGTGCAGGCGCCGCACTGGGCAACGCCGCAGCCGAACTTGGTACCCACCAGGCCCAGCGTGTCGCGCAACACCCACAGCAGCGGGGTATCGGGCTCAATATTGCTGATCTGATGGGGTTTACCGTTGATCTTCAGGGTGAAATCGGCCATGACCTGTGGTCTCCTGCGGAGTGAAAAACGATGGTACAGAGCGACAAAGACAGTTAATTATTGTGTATCTGGCGTCTTTTCATGTCAGCCAGTCATGCCAGCCAGTTGCTGCGCAGTTAAAGCAGTGCCTTGTGCATCCACTTTACCGCTGCACAGATATTTTCACCACCCCAATAGAAACCGGTTTCAGCGTCGGACGCACCTGCTCGCAGTCATGTGCCTGCAGTGATCATTCGCCCGCACTGATTGCCAAGCTGGCCTCTAGCTGCGACCATGCCCGCTGATTGATTCATGACAATATAGCCTGTTCAGCCTGCTGCGGGCAGGCACAACCTTTCACTTGAGGAAACACAACTAATGAACCATGTCGTTGAAGAACTCGGCTGCTATGTACTGCCAGGCAAAGCGCCCAGCCCCGTTGTCGGGGTAGATCAGGCGGTGGAAGCCGAGCGCATTGGCCTTGGCTCAGTGTGGGCTTCAGAGCGCTGGGAAACCAAAGAGAGCGGCGCCATGCTGGGCGCCATTGCCCACGCCACCTCGCGCATTCGCTTTTTTACCGGCACCACCCACTTCGGCACCCGCCATCCCATGGTGCTGGCGGGCATGGCTGCCACCTTGCAGGGGCTGAGCGGCGGGCGTTTTGAAATGGGCGTGGCGCGTTCGGTGGTGGGTCGCTGGAAAAAAATCGGCGCACCGCCCCAGACCAACCAGTCCATGGCGGATATGGTGTCGATCCTGCGCCGCCTGTGGGCCGGTGAAACTGTGAGCTACTCCGGCCCTGCCGGTGAATTCCCCGAAATGGTTTTTGCCGATCTGCCGGAAAGAACCACGCCGCTGCACCTGGCGGCGGTGGGGCCAAAAACCCTGGCCCTGGCGGGCGCCCATTTTGACGGCGTTATCCTCCACCCCTTCCTGACGCCCCACGGGGTCAGACGCTCGGCGGCCATCGTGCGCAAAGCCGCCGAAGAAGCTGGCCGCGATCCAGCCAGCGTGAAAATCATCGCCGCTGTGGTGGTGGCCCCGGACCTTAGCCCCGAAGAAACCAAAGCCGCCATTTACGTGCGCGCCGCCACCTATTTTGTCCACAAGGAAATGGCCATGCCGATCCTGCTGGCCAATGAATGGGACCCGCAGCAACTTGAACCGATCCTCGCCACCGGCCTGGAAGACCTGGAAATGCAGCAGGTCAGCCTCGATGTGCTGCGCAGCAAAATGGCCGAGGCCAGCGCGCTGATCCCGCCCCACTGGATCAGCGAAGGTGCCTCCGAAGGCAGCGCCGCCAAAGTGGCAGCCCGGTTGCGGGAATACCGCGCCGCCGGTGCTGACGAGATCCTCCTGCACGGCGCCACAGCGGACAAGCTGGAAGGCCTGGTATCCGCCTACCGAACCCTTGCAAACGCCTGAGGCCTGGTAAATACAGAAGGAAAGCACCATGACAGAACCTCAACTGGCTCTGATTACCACAGAACCCAAGCTGGCCCTGATCACCGGCGCCAACAAGGGCATCGGCTTTGAAACGGCGCGCCAGTTGGGGCAGCAGGGCGTACGGGTACTGATCGGTGCGCGGGATGCGGCCAAGGGTGAAGCGGCAGCTGACACACTCAGGGCTGAGGGCTTTGATGTGATGGCTTTGATCATCGACGTCACCGACGAAGCCTCCATCGGTACCGCCGCTGCGCAGGTCGAAAAGGAATTCGGCAAGCTCGATATCCTCGTCAACAATGCCGGGATTGGCCTGTTTCACCGCCTGCCCAGTGAAGTTGGTATGGCTGAACTCAAAGAGGTATTGGACACCAACCTGTTTGGCGCCATCCTCACCGCCCAGGCCTTTTTGCCCCTGTTGCGCCAGTCGGACAGCGGCTGCATCGTCAATGTCTCCAGCACTCTGGGATCGCTGTTTTGCCTATCGGACCCCCACTGGATTGGCCACCAGGGTCTGTTTACCCCCTACAGCATGTCGAAGGTGGCGCTCAATGCCTTTACGGCGCTGCTATCTGCTGAGTTGATCAACACCCCCATCAGGGTGAACTCGGTGGAACCCGGCTATACCGCCACCGACATGACAAAGCACCAGGGTTTCCAGACGGTGGAGCAGGCTGCGCAGGTAATCGTCAAGTACGCCACCCTCGGGCCTGATGGCCCCACTGGCAGCTATTTTGACGGAGACGGGCGGATGTCCTGGTAGAAATAACAGCCCGGTTGCCGCCGTTACAGCGCCTGGCGCAGGGCGCCGAGCACCTTCTCCCGCTGACTGAGGTCGCCGATAAAACGCAGCTGCGCGCTACCGAGGTTTGCGATCAGCGCCGGGGTGGTAAAAATCCCCTTGGCCAGGGCGACCTCCGGGGCCTGGGTGACATCGACTATCTCTACCTCTATATCGGTGCCGGCGCCGAGCTCGGCCACCAGGGCGTCCAGGTTTGCCCGCGCGGCGCGGCTGAAGAATCCGCTACCGGCAATATAAAAGGTCAGCTTTAAGGCGGCGTCCCCTTGCGAGCATGGTTTCCCGGCGTTCATGATGACCTCCCGGTTCCCGGAGATTTCGTATCCTTGCCCTTGGCTTGCGGCTTTCCGGCTTTGGATGCGGCCTGGGCGCCCGATGAGCCTTTCTTTCGTCCTTTCCTGCTGCCTCCGCCAGGGACGCTGTCTTCAGAGGCGTTGCGGCGCAGTTCTGCCATGACTTTGCGCTGTTCTTCGTCCTGCGCTTCCAGGGCTCTGCCCTCTTCCGCGATGCGGGCGAGATCGCTGCGCCTTTCCTGCAGCTCCCGCTGCAGCTGCTCGATGCGCTGGGCGATATCGTCCGTTGCCCGCAGGGCATCCCGGTAGCGGCGTTCTGCGGCCTGCTTGTCCGCCTCCCGCTGCCGTCGGCCCTGCTCTTCCCGCTGCCAGCGCAATGAACCCATCAGCACCTCGCCCTGCTCGGTGTAGACCTGCTTCAGGCTGACGCCGCTGTTGTCGATAATCACTTCCCGCACCTGGTTGGAATGGCCCGTGCCGCGGGACTTGACGATGGTCAGGGCGCGGTTGCGCTCGCCGCCATTGATCACGTAGGAGAGGTGCAGCCAGTTGTCGCACAGGGTGGAGACATGGGCCTTGGACATTTCGGTATTGCCTGAGGCTTGATCCAGCAGGCTGGTAAGCACAATGGTGACTCCGGCCTGCTTGCAGTGCTGAACAATCAGGCGCACAGCGTTATAGCTGAGGTTGTCGCCCCCGGACAGGTTGAACGCCGACACCGGATCGAGCACCAGAAACCCGGGTTGCTGGCTGGCCAGCAGGTTGAGCAGCTGGCTGGTGAGCAGGTCGGCGCTGGAGGAGCGGGCGACAAAGCCCTCCATGTGGAGTTTGCCGCTGTTGATATGGCGGCTCAGGTCTATGCCCACCGAGGCCACATTGCGGACGATTTCCTCTGGCGCTTCGTCGAAGCAGATATACAGGCCGCGCTCGCCGGCGAGGCAGCAGGCCTCGGCGAAGGTGGCGGCCAGTGTGGTTTTGGCGGTGCCGGGGGAGCCGGATATCAGGGTGGTGCTGCCGCGATAGAAGCCGCCGCGCAACATGCTGTCCAGCTCATCGATGCCGGTGGCAACCCGGTCGGTAAACACCTCGAAGCCACCGGAACGTGGTTCCACCGGCTCCACCTCTATACCCCGCGGGCCAATCACATAGGGCACCTTGTTCTGGGCGTGGTTGGAGCCCCGGTATTTTTGGATAAACAGGTTGCGGCTGGAGATATTGTCAGTGGCGGAGCGCTCCAGGATCACCACACAGTCCGCCATATACATGGCGAGATCCTCGAAATCGTTGCCGAGCCTGTGGGACTGGGGATTGCCGGATGATTTTACCGAGACCAGGGTGGTCAAGCCGAGGCGCTCGGTCCAGGCCTGGAGGCGAATCAATTCGCGCCTGGGGTCGTTGGCCTGGGGCAGCATGGTGAGCAGGGCGTCGATGCCGTCGAGCACCAGAAATCCGGCATTTTTCGCCCTGGCAGCACTTTCCACTGCCGCCAACAGGCCGGAGATGTCGAAATTGCCGCTGAGGACCGTATCCGCATCCCAGCGCCCATCCACCATCAGCAACTGGCCGTTGGCCACCAGGTCTGCCAGGCCCCAGTCGAAGCTGGCAAAGTTGTCCAGGATACTGGCGGGAATTTCCTCGAAGGAGACAAAAATCCCGGGCTTCTCGCGGGATTTTATGCCGTGTACAAGGGCCTGCATGGCAAACAGGGTCTTGCCGCTACCCGCGCCGCCAGCGAGCACCGAGATGCGGTTTTGTGGCAGGCCGCCGCCGGTCATGGTGTCAAAGCCCTTGAAGCCGGTGGCTACCTTGGCGAGAGCTGTCTGTGCAGGTTTTCGTTTTGCCATGGACTTATCCTGATGATTCTTCAATATGAAGAGCTGTCATTGGTATCTGCCGATCGGGCTGCCAGCCAGGCCTCCAGGTCATCCCTCGCCATGGGCTTGGCGTAGAGATAGCCCTGTGCCTCCTCACACCAGATACTGCGCAGGAATTCCGCCTGCTCCTCGGTTTCCACCCCCTCGGCGATGGTGCTCATGCCCATGCTGCGGCCCAGGCTGACAATGGCCCGGGCAATGGTTGCAGCATCCTGGTTGTCGGGCAGGTCGCGAATAAAGGACTGGTCGATTTTCAGGCGCTGGGCAGGGAACTGGCGCAGATAGGACAGGCTGGAATAGCCGGTGCCAAAGTCGTCGATGGCCAGGCCCACCCCCAGTTGGTGAAGCTGGTCGAGCTTGTCCTGGGCCTGATCGCGGTTGGTCATCAACAGGCTTTCCGTCACTTCAAGTTCGAGCAATGCCGCGGGCAGGTCGCAGTCGGCGAGGGTCTCGGTCACGGTATCGACAAAAGTTTCCTGACGGAACTGCAACGCCGAGACATTGACCGAAACAGGCACTTCAAGGAGGCCGCTTGCCCGCCAGGATTGAGCCTGGCGGCAGGCCTCGGCCATCACCCAGGCGCCAATTTCGACAATCTGGCCACTGTCCTCGGCGATGGGGATAAACCGCCCCGGCGACACCAGACCGAATTCCGGGTGTCGCCAGCGCAGCAGCGCTTCCATGCCTATCATCCTACCGCTGTGCAGCGCGATCTGGGGTTGATAGGCGACAAAGAGCTCGTTGCGCGCTATCGCCCCGCGCAGCTGGTTTTGCAAGTACAGGTACTCGCCGGCGTTGGCCCCCATTTCACCCAGATAGAAGCGATAGCGATTATGGCCGGCCTGCTTGGCAGCCATCATGGCGACGTCGGCAATCCGGGTCAGGCCAGCGGCGTCATCGCCGTCCTGGGGGTAAATGGCGATGCCGATGCTGGCGGTGACCACCAGTTCGTGGCCGTCGATACGGCACGGGCGGGACAGGTCGCGAATCAGTTTTTCCGCCACGGTGGCGGCATCCCCGACACGGGTGATCTCGCTCAACAGGACGACAAATTCGTCGCCTCCCACCCGGCTGGCGGTGTCCGACTGACGCAGGCACGCGACGATGCGGTCGGCAATTTCCTTCAGCAGCTGATCGCCGATATCATGGCCCAGGGTGTCGTTAATCAACTTGAACCGATCGAGATCGACAAATAACAGGGCCAGCTGGCTGTCACTGCGTTGCGCCCGGGCGATGGCCATGTTGATGCGGTCGTCCAGCAGCACCCGGTTGGGCAGGTCTGTGAGGGGATCGTGGCTGGCAATATGCTCGATGCGGTTCTGGTAGGCTTTTTGCTCGGAGATGTCCCGGTAGATGGCGATATGTCGGTAGGAACCCCGGACGCTGTCGTGAACCCGGGTAATGGCAAGCCAGACGGGGAATATCTCACCACTTTTGCGGCGATCCCAGATCTCCCCCTCCCAGCGCCCGTGGGCAATCAATTCCTGCCACAAATCCTGGTAAAAGGCCTCATCCTGTTTGTCGGATTTCAGCAGGTCCGGCTGCCTGCCCATCAGTTCACTGACGCTGTAGCCGGTGATGTCGCAAAAGGCCTTATTGGCCATGGTGATGCGGTTGTCGCCGTCGGTGATAAACAGGCCCTCGTGGCTCGATTCGATCACCCGGGCATTGAGCAGGAGCTGGCTCTCGGCCTCGGCCCGGCGGCGCTCGCTGTCCAGCATATCCAGGCTGTAGGCCAGGTCGTTGGTCAACTCCTCCAGCAGGTTCATCAACTGGGGGGTGAAGTAGCCTGGCTCTTTGGCATAGAAGGAAATATTGCCCCAGATGCCGTCCTTGCGTTTGATGGGGCACGCCGCCACGGCGTGCAGATTCCAGGTGCGGGCCTGTTCCTGCCAGGGCATGCTGTTGCTGTCGCTATCAAAATCGTTCGAAACGACGCAAGTCCCCGTGAGTATCGACTGTCCGCCCGGTCCCCGGCTTTCCGGAAGATCCGGGTTGGCGCTGACGGTGACGTTATCCAGGTAGTTGGCGGCGCGGCCGTAACTGGCCACCGGGGCAATGCACCCGTCCTGTTCCACTTTGCCCACCCACACCAACTCCAGGCGACCGTGGTAAGCGGCGATGCGGCACACCTCGTCGAGAATCTCCTGTGGCTCTTTGGTGCGGATAATGGTGGCGTTCATCGCACTGAGGGCGGCGTAATAGTGATTGAGCTTGTGCAGTTCCCGATCCGCCACCTTGCGGGTGGTGATGTCCTCGTGGGCAACCACGATCCGCAGCTCGCCATCGTCGGGAAAGCGGGTGATATGGGCGAGGAACCAGCGTTCCCGGGTGTGTGAATGGCAGGGATATTCGAAGCGGACGTTGTCCTCCACACCATTGATGACAGCCTCCAGCCCCGCCAGCAGGGTGGCGGCATCTTCATCGCCCTCGGCGGCCGCCTGGCGGGTGGCGTCGATATAGTTGGCGCCCACCCCGGTGGCGCTGTCGTCGCCGCCGTTGTCGGCGGAAAAAAGCCGCCATGCCTTGTTGATGGCGATGATATTACCGCTGCCGTCGAGCACGGCGATATTCAGTGCCAGGGCGTCGATGGTGGCCCTGGCAAAGCGCTCGGATTCCCGCAGCCTGGTCAGGGTCTGCTGGCGCTCAGTAATATCGTTGGCCAGCACCAGTTCCGCCGCGCGACCGCCAAACAGCAGGGGGTGGGAGGCGATCTCCACGTCGATAATGGAACCATCCCGCTTGCAGTGTCGCCAGAGGCCCGCCTGGTCGAGGCCCGGGGCCTGGGTGGCCAGATGCTGTGTCAACCTGGGCAGATCCTCGGGGGGGCGGATATCGCGGATGGTCAGGGCCAGAAACTCCTCCCGGCTGTAACCGTAGTGGCCCAGCGCGGCGTCGTTGACCGCGAGAAAACCCAGGGTTTCACTGTCGAAGATCCACATCGGCAGGGGGTTGGCGTCGAAGGTCTCCCGGTAGGTTTCCTCCTGGCGGCGCAACTGGTGTTCGTGCTCCGCAGTCTGGGCTATCAAAGAGAGGCGATAGGCGCGCATCTGCTGCCGCCACAACAACAGCAGAATCACACTGATGGCAGTGGCAGCGATAAAAATCATCAGGCTGATCAATGTGGCCAGGTTGCGAAGGGATTTGAAGGCCGGCTCGCGATCCACTTTGGCCACCATGATCCAGCCGCTGTTGCCCACCGGCAGGTGCTTGGCAAAGACGGGGACACCGCGGTAATCAACCGCCTCGACTATCCCTGGATTTTCCTCGCTGAGCACCCTTGCCGCTAGCTGGGAGGCCTCTTCCATGGGGACCTGCAGCAACACCTCTGTGCTGACACCTTTTGCGGCAGGCCTCAGAATGATCAGTGACTGCGAGGTGGCGCGGATCAGGAGAGTCTCGGCCCCCGGCCTGGCGCCGGGCCACAGGTCGATCAGCGGCAGCAGGGACACTTCCGGGTTGGCCCGCAACACCAGGTAAGCCAGGGGCCTGCCCAGTTGATCGGGAGCGAGCAGAGGCGCGGCAAAATCGATCCGGGTATTGGCCTGAGGGTCGATAAAAATTTCGCCATGTTCAGGCAGTTCACTGACTTTGGTCCTGGAGAATACCGACTCCGCACCTGTCGCCAGGCTGACGCTTTCACCCAGGGCGAGTAATGACTTCCCGTCGAGGTCGAGCAGTTGCACAGCAGTGTATTCACCGGACTTGAGCAAGACTGCCAGCTGCTGGCGGAGGTTTGCGCCGTCACCGACATCCTCCCCTGCCTGGAATCTGGCCACCTCGGCTACCAATGTCGGGCTGCTGGTCAGGGCGACAAGATCCATCAGCCGCTCGTTGTGCCATTGGCTGACCTTGGCCATCTTCATCGCAGCAACCGATTCCAGATCGTTGTGGACCTGGCGCTCGAGCGTCGGACTGTAAAAGCGCAGAATACCGTAGCCCACCAGGGGAACGCAGATCAGCAGAGCAATGATCACCGTGATAATGGCCAGGCCCGGCTGGCTGGCAGCAGCCGAAGCACTGTTGGCCCTGGCGTCTACCCGTTCCTGCAATAGCAGGTACAACAGGGTGGTGGTGATGGCCACAAAGGCCAGCCCTTTAGCGAGTTCCAGACGCCACTGGCTCACGGGATCGTCAACGGCGAAGTTCAACAGATACCCGGAAACCAGTATCCACAGGGTGGCAATAACCCCATAGATGAGGCTCATCCTGAAGGGGTTTAACGAAGAGCCTGGGGTATTACTGAAACCAGTCAAGCCGGTATTCGTCCTAAAAAACGCGCGTTGAAACAGGATAGAGAATCATAAGGTCAGCCTAGCACATCTTGAAGATACCATTGGAAGTCCCGCACAGAACCTCAGGGTTGCCGCCAGATGTATAACGGGCACACCTTGGAATACTATTATCAGGAAGGAGAAAGGTGAGGAAAGAATGGACAATCGATGTCCTGGAGTAGCGCAGCATTTAACTCCCGGCTGCAACACTCACAGGTTATTCTCGCCAGGACCAGCTGAGAAAGCCTTACCCTCCTCACTTGTTCAGCAGTGCCGACGACATGCTTGAATATGCACGACTTTTTGCCGCGAAATCCCTCAATGGCTATTGCCTTTTGCAGACCCGCCTGGTGTGAATAACAGGCTTTGATGCAGGCACTCGCGCGCCAGCGCCACCTTCTCGTCCAGCGTTTTCATTACCGTATTGCAGTAATGCACCTGGCAGCCGGTATTCAGCGGCTCGTCCCTGTCCCCCTGATCCACCACCAGCGTGTGCAGCAGGTCGCCGTAAAAATCCGCCACGCCCTGGTTGCTCACCGGCAAATTCAGTTCGGCGAACATCTTCGCCGCCGGCCCCTTGATGGCCTTTCCGCCAACGATGGGGGATACCGCGATCACCGGCACCCCGCTGGCGCGGATGCTGTCCCGGACGCCCGGCAGTTCAATCACCGGGCTGACGCTGACAAAGGGATTGGAGGGGCAGATGATAATGGCAGCGAGGTCTTTATCCTCCAGCGCCCGAGTGAATCCGGGGCTGGGAGCCGCGCTTTCAATGCCGTCAAAGCGATAACCGGTGATGGTCGGCCTGCACTGCTCGCGCACAAAATAGTGCTGGAAGGGCAGATCGCCCTCTGCTGTCTCGATGATGGTACTGACCCTGTTATCGCTCATGGGAATAACTGTGTGCGCGATGCCAAAGTGACTGCACAGGGAGCTGGTGGCGGCACTCAGACTGAAGCCGCGATCCAGCAACGCGCGGCGCTGCAGATGTACCGCCAGATCCTTGTCCCCCAGTTGGAACCAGGTCTCGGCGCCCAGTTCTTTCAATGTTTCAAAGGCGTGCCAACTCTCCCCTTCCCGGCCCCAGCCCTGGGTTTTGTTGCTGACCCCGCCAAGGGTGTACATCACCGTGTCCAGATCGGGGCAGATGGGCAGGCCGAAATGGTCGAAATCGTCGCCGGTGTTGACCACGATGGTGAGCTGCCCGGGGGAAAGTACCCGACTCAAACCCAGAGCCAGCTTGGCACCGCCCACACCGCCGCACAGGGCGATCACTTTCTTGTCGGAGTCAATCATCGGAACAGGTCTTCGTTGCCCGCGCGCAGCAGGGCCGTGGCGGGCAGATCAGCCTCAATCACCTCCAGCCCGCGCAACACAGCGATGGGGCGTCCTTCGCTGGCCTCCCCCATCAGCAGGCAGGCAGCGGCGGCCATTTCATCGCCGATGGCAGGCATGGTTACCTGCAGGGTGCGTCCGTAGAGGTCTTTCTGGCCACGCTGATCGCGGATCGGCTCAACACCGGCACAACCGATACAGACGCCAGTGGTACCAAGTCGCCAGGGGCGACCAAAGCTGTCGCTGATCACCACCCCCACGTTGACCCCCAGTGTGTCGCGGATCTGCCGCCGCAGGGCCGCCGCGCTGGCGTCTGGATCTTGCGGCAACAGCAGCGCCAGCTCGCGGTGCTCCTCATTGATACAGGAAGGATCAATATTGGACTGGTCGATACCGGCATTGGCAAGAGTGAAACCGAGCTTGTGCTGGACGATAAACACATTGGGCACGCAGCGCACCACAGCGGCGCTTTCGTTCAGCACCGCCTGGATAAAGCGCGGCTCCTTGAGACAGCGGGCGGCGTAATCGCGGGCCTCGTCAGTGGCGACAATGTCGCCAAGGTCGATAAAGCGGTTTTCCGATTTGGAGACGATTTTCTGCGCCAGCACGAGGATGTCGTTATCCGCCAGCGGCTGACCGCCTTGCGTCAGGGCATCCACAATGGCTGGCAACAAGGGCTGGCCGGGCTGGATCAGGGGGAAGTTGTCCGGGGCAAACAGGCTCAGGCGCGACATGGATCAGTGCATCACATCCACGGTTTCGATACGGGTCTGGCCCTGCAAGACGCGCTTTGCGGCCTTGCGATCCACCAGAGAGAATTCCATGGGGGTCAGATCTCCGGCCTCAAGCCCGGTAAGATGACGCTCCTCGCTCACTTCGCCGTAGAGGGTGGTGCGCTGCCAGGATGTGCGCCCGGCGCGCTCGATGCGCTCGATCATCTGCCGGGGCGAGGTTTCCTGGCCGTGGCTGGCGCCAGCGGCGGTGGTGATGGATTCGTTCATCAGGGTGCCGCCCAGGTCGTTGACCCCCGCATTGAGACAGGCCACCACGCCCTCCTCGCCGAGCTTGACCCAGGACGCCTGGATATTGGTGATCAGGGGGCTGAGTACCAGCCGCGCCACCGCGTGCATCAGGATCGACTCGCGGAAGGTCGGGCCTTTGCGGGCTTTGCCCTTGCGGTAGAGGGGCGCTTCCATGGCCACGAAAGGCAGCGGCACAAACTCGGTGATACCGCCGGTGCGGGCCTGCAAGTCGCGGATATGCAGCAGGTGCCGCGCCCAGTGGATGGGGCGGTCGACATGACCGAACATGATGGTGGCGGTAGTTCTCAAACCGACCTTGTGAGCAGTCTCGATCACGTCGAGCCACTCCGAGGTATTGACCTTGTCGGGGCAGATAATGGCGCGCACTTCCTCATCCAGCACCTCCGCCGCGGTGCCGGGCAGGGAGCTGAGGCCTGCCGCTTTCAGGCGCTGCAGAAAGTCCTCGACACCAATGCCGAGGGTGGCGGCGCCCTGGGAGATCTCCAGAGGCGAAAAGGCATGGACATGGATATCCGGACAGGCAGCTTTGACGGTTTTGCAGATATCGATATAGGTCTGGCCGGTGTATTCGGGGTGGATACCACCCTGCATGCATACCTCGGTGCCGCCCCGCGCCCAGGCCTCTTCGGTACGGCGGGCGATTTCGTGCTGTTCCAGGTCGTAGGGCTTGCCGCGCAGGTTCTCGCTGGCCTTGCCTTTCGAGAAGGCACAAAACTGGCACTTGTAGGTGCAGATATTGGTGTAGTTGATATTGCGGGTTACCACATAGCTGACCCGGTCGCCGCACAGCTCGCGGCGCACCGCGTCGGCCTGCTGGCACAGGTAGACAAAATCATCGCCCCGCGCCTGGAACAGTCGCTCGACCTGCTGTTCCGACAGCCTTTCGCCGCGCCGGGCGCTGGCTACAAGGTCACGCACCTGCGGGCTGACTTGCAGGGCATTGCGGGGAATTTGGTTGTTATCAACGCCGCCAATCTTCGCCAGCAACGCCGCCGGGGGCGGTGTCGGCGCGCCGGTTTCCCAGTCGTCGGTGCGGGCAAAACCCTCGCCATCCACCATGCGCAATACCGCGCTTTGTAACTTGCTATCGAGCCAGATTTGCGGCTGTTGCGCGTAGGCCGGGTAGATGGTGAGGCGCTCGTCCAGATGCTTGCCCGCGCGGTAGGTTTCATCGGCCAGCAGCTGCAGGTGAGGCCAGGGGGCCTCGGGATTGACGAAATCCGGGGTCACCGGTGAGACACCGCCCCAGTCGTTGATGCCCGCGTCCACCAGCTGTGGCAGCACGCCATCGGCGCTGAGGTTGGGGGGCGCCTGGATATTCATCTGGGCGCCAAAAACAATGCGCGCTACCGCGATGGTCCACAGCAATTCGTCGAGATCCGGTTCCGGCGCATTGACCATTTTGGTGTTGGCCTTGGCGCGGAAGTTCTGGATGATCACTTCCTGCAAATGGCCGTACTGTTCGTGGAGTTGACGCAGGGCCAGCAGGGATTCGATGCGTTCGCGGCGGGTTTCGCCAATGCCAATCAGGATGCCGGAGGTAAAGGGGACTTTTGCCTGTCCCGCCAGGGCGATGGTTTCGAGGCGCACGACCGGGTCCTTGTCTGGCGAGCCGTAGTGGGGCATGCCCTTTTCGCACAGGCGGCTGGAAGCGGATTCGAGCATGATGCCCATGGAGGCGGACACCGGGCGCAAAAAGGCGATTTCCTCGGCCGTCATATTGCCGGCATTGATGTGGGGCAAGAGGCCCGTTTCATCAAATACGGCTTTGGCTACGTGGGCGACGTATTCGAGGGTGCTGGCAAAACCCAGCTCGGCCAGTGCCGCACGGGCGGCGTTGTAGCGCAGTTCGGGTTTTTCACCGAGGGTAAACAGCGCCTCCTTGCAGCCCTGGCGCGCGCCCTCGCGGGCAACATCCAGCACTTGTTCAACACTCATATAAGGCTGTTCGATTTTGCTCGGGGTCTGGGCGAAGGTGCAGTAGTGGCACACATCGCGGCACAGATGGGTGAGGGGAATAAACACCTTGCGGGAATAGGTAATAGTATTGCGATGGGCGCCATCGCGCAGCGCAGCGGCGACCTCCATCAATGCGGGCAAGTCGGTACAGTCCGCCAGCTGCAGGGCCTGTTGTTGGCTCAAGGCGACCCCGTGCAGGGCCTTGTCGAGCAGTTGTCGCATGGTGGATCCCATAAAGAGGATATTCCTGATTCTAGACTGATTACGCCGACCGGACACTCACTTCGTCTTCCCTGCTCACAGGTGCGAGAGGAAGATTTTGCAGCAAGCGCCAGCTGTGGCGCCCGGCGAGCCGGGGGCTGTTGGCGCAATGGCTGGCAAAGCAGGCCAGGTCATCGGGTGTATCAATATCCAGGGCCAGTGCTGCGGAACTGACCACATCGACCCTGAGGTTGCGCTCACTGGCCAGCTGGCAGTGGCGACTGAAACTGTTTTTGCCATAGGCATAGGGTATCGCCAGTGGCGGTGAAACGAGCAGCACATTGGTGCCATCCTGCTCATCATCCGGGGTCAGGGTGATATGTGCACCCGGTCCCTGACTGCGATGATGGGCCAGCACCCGCTCCAGTTCGGCACTGTCGATCATGGGGATATCACCGTGCAGCACCAGCACCGCATCCGCCCCCTGCTCTGCCAGATAACGGGCGGCATCGGTAACCGCACCATTGAGGCCGAAGGCATTATCCTGTGGCTCAAGCCGGGTATGGACAGGAAAGCGCACCTCGAGAGACTGCACAGCGGGATCATTGCTGATCACCAGCACACCCGCCACCCCCTTCACCTGCGACACTTCCGCGAGGACATCCTCCAGCATCGCCTGGCACAGTTCCCGGCGCTGCCCGGCCGAGAGCAGGGGCGACAGGCGCTGCTTGGCCTCCTTCGCATCCTTTACCGGAAGGATTATCCACACAGCTTCTTCTACTGGCTCTACCCTGTTGCTACTCATGGCAAAGGCTGTCAGCCCTGATCGTCCAGGCCACTGATGCGGATACCCGCGTGGCACTTGTGGGCGCGGTTGATATTGATAATGACGGAGGTCAGTGCCTCGGCTGCAGCGGCATTGGCGATAGGACCGGCATGGAAGCCGCGCATACCCACGGCCTGCACCAGCTCGACGACCTTCTCCCGTGCTTCCTTGCTGTTGCCACTGACCAGCACATCGCAGTCGAGGCCGTGGCCTTCCTGCAGGTGATGGGCCGCCACATTCTGGAAGGCGGAGACAACCTGCACACTCTCACCGAGCAGTTGCTGGGCGGCGGCTCCGGCGGAACCCTCTGGCGGCAGTTGTACCGTGCCCACTTTCGGCGGCATCAACGGGACTGTCACGTCGATCAGAATTTTGCCGTCGAGAGCGGGCTGGATGCTTTCCAGCGTCGATTTGTGATGGGCAAAGGGGACAGTTAATACCACGATCTGCGCTGCCTGGGCGGCGGCGAGGTTTTCCATGGCCTGTACCTGCAGGTTGCTCTGACCCCGTTCAGCAAGCACCGCTTGCAGATCCTTGAGGGCTTCTTCAGCCTTTTCCTGGGTGCGGGAGCCAATAATGACCTGGTAGCCAGCGGCACTCCAGCGCCGGGCAAGGCCGGTACCCAGTGCGCCAGTGCCACCAATAATTGCGATTACTTCATGTGTCATTGCTGCCTCCAGGGTGGCAATAGGTAGTCAAAAAGGTCAGTGTCAAGACTGGATTCGGCGCTGCGGCTGCTTATTTGTTGGCAGGGTTAGTCCAGCTTTATTAAGGTGGCTACCGCGGGTCCGCAAAGGAAGACGATACTATCCACTCTCGGGCCAAATTGAAAGGCGTTAGGACAGCGGACAAGGCCGGTCAGCACCGTGAAAAACCTTGTTTTATGCAGGGTTTTATGCAAGTACAGACGAATTTCGAGCACCGTATTACCCCGCTCTCTCACCGGGCAAATCCGTCCAAGGTTCTTCACCTCCACCTGAATCATTGGTGTATCATGGCCACCCTCTGCCTCCGTAGCTCAGCTGGATAGAGTAACCGGCTTCGAACCGGTTGGTCGGGAGTTCGAATCTCTCCGGAGGCGCCAAACCAAAAACCCGGCCTTGTGCCGGGTTTTTGGTTTGGTGGGTTCGGAGAACCTGGTTCGGACTCCCCGTTCGACAATATGTGCAAGCATATTGGACAAGGAGCGCAGCGACGCAGCCCCGCAGGGGTGGTTCCAGCCCCAAAGGCTGGAACCGTCAATCTCTCCGGAGGCGCCAAACCAAAAATCCGACATAGCGTGTCGGGTTTTTTATGTGCCTTGCAGAATTATTGCAAGGCACATCTCCACACCAGCCCTTGCCTGAAACCCCAAGCCCACTTATCGTACCAGCCACTTTTGAGTAATCCCGCCACTATCAATAAGGAGAAAGCCATGCCTGCCTATGTCACGTTGGGAAGCAACCAGATCGAAAATGCCCGTGCCTTTTATGATGAACTGATGGCTGAGATCGGCTGGCAACCGCTGTTTGAACACGGCTCCGGTGGGCGCGTGTACGGCGATGGCAACACCATGTTCGGCATTGTTGGACCCTTCAACCAGCAACCTGCGACAGCGGGCAACGGCACCATGATTGGCTTTGCGCTGGGCTCGGCAGAGGCTGTCAACCGCTTTCACGCCAAGATACTGGAGCTGGGTGGCAGCGATGAGGGGGCGCCTGGTCCGCGCGGTCCCGAAGGACAAACCTACATGGCCTATGCCCGCGACCTGGATGGCAACAAGATCTGCGCACTGTGCTTTGGCTAACCAGCGCAGAGTCTGTGTGCGCCATGCCGTGCCTCAGCAGCGGATGACGGCCCGACAAATACCAGACGCGATCAGCAAGCTGCTATCCCTGCCCGTGCTCTGCCTGGCCCTTTTGCTGGCTGGCTGCGACAACCCTGCCCCTGTCGCCACCCCGCAAACTGACAGTTCAGCACAACAGCAGGCAACGGCTGCGCCACCCCCAGCCGTGATGCCTGCATCCCATGACCAGCAAACGCTGCAGAACACCGGCCCCCAGGTCTGTAGCGGCTGCCACGCCGACCAGGTCGCTGAGTGGTCGGGCAGCCACCACGCCCTGGCCAACAGGCCCGTTTCTGCCGAGCTTGACCGGGCGGCGTTCACACCCAAACGCCAGTTACAGGAATCAGGCGTTACCTATGAAATGGAGGAGAGGGACGGCGCGTTTGTAGTGCGAACCCTGACAACCGATGGCAGCGTGGAGGAGTATCCGCTGGTGGGTGTGATCGGTCACACCCCCGTGCGACAGTACCTGGCGCTGCTGCCAGGCAACAGATTGCAGGCTATCAGCGCCATTTACGATGTCAGCAAGGATCGCTGGATCGATGTGTTTGCCGGTGAAAACCGCCAACCCGGAGAATGGGGCCACTGGACTGGCCAGGGCATGAACTGGAATGCCAACTGCGGCTGGTGCCATACCACTGAATACCGCAAGAATTTCGACTTTGCTGACAACAGCTACCATTCCACCTGGGTGCAACAGGGCATTACCTGCGCCTCCTGCCACAGCGGTCTTGAAGGCCATGTGGCCTCTGCACGGGCAGGGGAAAAGATCCAATTGCCCACGACCCTGTCACCGCAAAGCACCCTTGAAACCTGCGCTGGCTGCCACTCCCGCCGCGACCAGCTGACTGCCGATGGCTTCAAACCCGGCGAACCTTACCCGGATCACTTCACCCTGGCACTGCCCGATCAGCCCGGCCTGTATCACCCCAACGGCCAGATTCGCGATGAAGTCTTTGTGTACGGCTCCTTTGCCATGAGCAAAATGCACAGCGCCGGGGTAACCTGCGTCAATTGCCACAACCCCCACAGCCTGAAAACCATCTTGCCGGTGGAAGACAACAGCCTGTGCCAGAGCTGCCACCTGGCGGGCGCCATGGGTGCGCCTCTGATCGATCCGGTGGCCCACAGTTTTCATCCCCAGGGCAGCGAGGGCAATCAGTGCGTCAACTGTCACATGCCGAAAACCACCTATATGCAGGCCGACCCCCGCGCCGACCACGGCTTTTTGCTGCCCGACCCGTTGATGACAAAGAGGCTCGACATTCCCAATGCCTGCAGCAACTGCCACAGCGATCAAAATCTGGATTGGGTGGTGCACTGGGGCGAACAGCGCCACGGTGCAAAACTCGCCAACAGCCGCCAGCGCCAACGCGCCCTGGCCATCAATGCTGCCTATCAAAACCAGCCCGAGGGGCTGGCGCTATTGCTGGCATTGCTGAAGGATGAAACCATCCCCGCCGGGCGCGCCACCTATATCGGCCTGCTCGCCAGCTACCTGCCCAACGACAATGCGCTGGCAGCGATTCAGCAGGCAGCCAATCATGACAGCCCGCTGGTGCGCGGCCGTAGCGCCACGGCACTGGCCTTGCAGGAAGACACCCAACCTGTGATGGATATGCTCGGCGATGACAGCCTGACCGTGCGTATGGCCGCCAGCCTTGGTTTGGCAGCGCGCGGTCTTGCCGTGCCAGGCCAACCCCACGGCAACGGCGCCAGCAGCGCGGAATTGCAGCACTACCTGGAATTCCACCGCGATCGCCCGCAAAGCCTGTTTGTGCTCGCCACTCAGGCAGTCCAGGCGGGCAGGCGCAGTAAGGTGCTGCGCCATCTTCGCCGCGCCATCAGTCTCGACAGCCGCAATCCTGATATTTATCACCAGAGCGCAATCCTGTTGAGCGGTGCCGGACTTGCCAGCGAGGCGAAAAAAACCCTGCTCGATGGCTGGCAACTGTTTCCGCAAAACGCCGTACTGCCCTACTCCCTCGGTCTGCTGGCTGGCGAGGCTGGGGACATGGACGCAGCCATTCGCTATCTGCAAAAAACCGTGGCGCTGGATCCGACTTTCCAGCGCGCCTGGTACAACCTGTCACTGGCTTACACGCGCACGGGCCGCGCCCGCGAGGCACAAGAGGCTATGGAGCGGGCCAACGCCGAGCCATAACCCGACCCACAGCGCTTCATGGCCCATCGGCAAACCTGTTGATATACAATACTGCATCGTATAGATTTACAGCCCGATAACAATACAAGGGGCACCATATGAAGCCTGCCGCAGCACTCCAGCTCCTTCTAACACTTTTACTCCCAAGCTTGATGGCCATGGGCACCCTTGCCCAGGCTGCTGAATTCAAGGGAGTGATTGGCAAAAGCGCCACCGACTCCACGCCCCACTGGCCGCAAACACCACAGCCGCCCAAAGATGCACCCAATGTGCTGATCTGGCTGATGGATGATGTGGGTTTTGGCCAGGTGGCCAACTTTGGCGGTCTGGTTGAGACGCCCAATCTCGACAGCCTGGCGGACAGCGGCCTGCGCTTTTCGAATTTTCACGCCACGCCCCTGTGCTCACCCACCCGCGCCTCGCTGCTGACCGGTCGCAACCCCCACGCTGTGGGCATGGGTTCCCACGCCAACATGCCCGCCGGTTATCCCGGCTACAGTGCCCGCATCAACAAAAGTGCCGCCGGTATTGGCCACCTCCTCAAGGACCAGGGCTACGCCACCTACGCCCTCGGCAAGTGGGACCAGTTGCCGTCAGAACATATCTCACCCCTCGGGCCCTTCGACTACTGGCCCAGCGGCCAGGGTTTCGAGCACTTTTACGGTTTCCTGACCTACGATACCAACCACTTCACTCCGCTGATGTGGCGCGATCACACGCCAGTACCTGTGCCTGATGTCCCGGATTACCACGCCACCACCGACCTCGCCAGCCAGGCCATCGACTGGGTGCGCGCCCAGCGCTCCATCCGCCCCGACCAGCCCTTTCTGATGTACTGGGCTACCGGCGCGGTGCACGCTCCCCACCACGCCCCGGCCGACTATATCGCCCGCTACAAGGGCAAATTCGATATGGGCTGGAACGCGGCGCGGGAGTTGATTTTGGCGCGCCAAAAAAGCCTGGGCCTGGTGCCTGCCGATGCACAATTGCCGCCCTGGCCCGACAATGTGCCGCGCTGGGAAACCCTCACGCCAGAACAACAGCGGCTGGCCGCGCGCGCCATGGAAGCCTTCGCCGCCATGCTTGATCACGCCGACGACCAGTTTGGCCGCATCGTCGATACCCTGCGGGAAACCGGCGCGCTCGATAACACCCTGATCATCGTGGTGTCCGACAACGGCGCCAGCGCCGAAGGCGGTTTGCAGGGTTCCTATAACGAGCTATTGATGGGCCAGGTGAGCTGGGAGGAAAACCTCAATCACTTCGACAACTGGGGCGGCCCCGGCACCTATCCCCACTACCCGGCAGGCTGGGCAGCGGCGGGCAACACCCCGTTCAAATACTACAAACAAAGCGCCTTTGAGGGCGGCAACCGGGTGCCGATGCTGGTTCACTGGCCCCATGGAATAGCCGACAGGGGTGGCATTCGCAACCAGTTCCACCACGTCAACGATATCCTGCCCACCGTGCTGGATATTCTCGGCCTGCCCGCGCCGGAAACCGTCGACGGCATCAGGCAACAACCCATGGATGGGGTGAGCTTCACCTATGCCTTTGACGACAAGAAAGCAAAAACCCGCAAGAAGGTGCAGTACTTCGAGATGTGGGGCAACCATGGCCTGTGGGCCGACGGCTGGAAGGCCAACGTCCAGTTGCGACCCGAGCCCTGGAATGTGTTCAAGCAGGTGTCAGTGGATGACGCGGTGTGGGAGCTGTATCACGTCGATGAGGACTTTAACGAGCGCATCAACCTGGCGGACAGCAAGCCGCAAAAACTCGCACAGATGCAGCAACTGTTCGAACAGGTCGCGCAGCAAAACAACATCTACCCGCTGATCCCGGATTCCATCAAGGAGGTGTTCGCACAGCAAATGAAATGGCTGCGGGAGCGGGACGGTCGCTTTGTGCTCTACCCCGGCAGCGAGCGTATCCCCCATACCCTCGCGCCGCCGATCAACCTGTTCAGCTTCAGTTCCAAAGCGCAGCTGGCCAATGGCAACACACCAACTGACGGGGTGATCTATGCCTTTGGCGGCAGCGATGGCGGCTATAGTCTCCATGTGAAGGATGGCAAGCCGGTGTTTGCCTACAACCATGTGGGCCGCGCAACCACCCTGCTGCAAGGTGAGAGGGCGCTGCCTGGCGGCAAATCCACCTTGACATTTGCCCTGCGCAAAACCGGCCCGACAAGCGGCATCGGCACCCTGTCGGTGAACGGCGAGGTTGTGGCGGAAGGTGAACTGGCCAATATCGGCGGTCGTCTGCCCTCCCACGAAAGTTTCGATGTGGGTATCGACTGGGGCAGCACCGTGACCCCGCACAGCACCGCCAACGGGCGCATGGAGAGGGGCGTTATCCAGCAAGTGGATATTCAGATTGAATTGCCAGGCGCGTGAAGCAGCTATGAAATCCCGCAGCCACCTATAAACATCGCCATGTCTGCCTCCAGCCGTGCCAGTTCTTTGGCGCGGCTGCCCCGGGCACCGAACAGCCCGCGAAAGGCGCCCCCCGCCAGCACGCCAAAAATCGCCGAGGCGTGAGCCGGGTCCGGGTGTTCCATCGCGCCCCGCGCTATGAGATCGCTGAAAAATGCGGTCAACCTGCCCTGAATTTCCGCCAGCATACGATCGCGCAAACGCAGACTGATATCCGGCATATGGGGGCTTTCGGCGATCAGCATACGCATGATCTCGGTATAGCGGGGTTTGACGAACAGGCCGTGTAGCTGTCTGCCCAGGGCTCGCAAAGAGTCTGCAGGCGCCTCGGGATCAAGCGTTATTGTTGCCACTGCAGCAGCAATTTCATCGGTCACCTGAATCGCAACCGCCTCAAACAGTGCCTCCTTGTTGGCGAAATGCCGATAGATAGTCACCTTGCTAACCCGCGACTGGCGCGAGATATGGTCAAGGGAACAGGCGCGAAAACCCAGCGCAAGGAATTCCTGCAGGGCAACGCTGAGCAGCACATCCACCCGCTCTTCGGAGAACTGCTGGGGGCTTTTGTTTTTCTTGGAGATCGGCATAAACCACACTGACCAGAAACACGCGGGTGGCAGATTATAAACGATCAAAAGGTCAACGAAGGGCACTGCGGGGCGTTTAAATAAGTGTAGCGTTCAATGGCAGCCCACCCCTACGCCATGATCTACACTAAAACTATCGGCCAATTGGAGATTCCGGGTATGACTCAACGAATGATATTCGCACTGATTGCCGCCAGCGCTATTGGCCTCGGCGGCTGCGCGCCCTATCAGGGACAGAATGAACAGGCAGGCATGGTGATCGGTGGTCTGCTGGGGGGCGTACTGGGCTCCCAGGTGGGCGGCGGCAGCGGACGCACCGCAGCCATTATTGCCGGCACCCTGATCGGCTCCCATGTGGGTAGCAGAGTGGGTTTGAGCATGGACGATATGGACCGTATGCGCACCGCGCAGTCACTGGAAACCGTGCGCACCGGCGTACCTTCCCAGTGGCGCAATCCCGACACCGGCAACCAGTACACGGTTGTTCCCACCCGCACCTACAACAGCGCCAGCGGCCCCTGCCGGGAATACAGCATGGATGCGGTGATCGGCGGCAGGAACGAAAAAGTCTACGGCACTGCCTGCCGAACCCCTGATGGCGATTGGGAAATCAACAATTAAAGGCCACCTGTTCTGTCAGCTCTCAAGTAATCGCCCTGACCATCCGCTGGAGTTACTCGCTCTCGAAGCTGGTGAGGGCAAAGCAAGCAAGGCCGTGATCCTGCAGCCGGGCTGAACCACCCAGCCCGGGCAGGTCAACGATAAAGCAGCACTCGTGGATCATGCCGCCGCTGCGCTCAATCAGGCTGGCAGCGCCGAGCGCCGTACCGCCAGTGGCAATCAGGTCATCGACCAGCAGCACCGGTTGGCCAGCTGCAATGGCATCGACATGGATCTCAATACTGTCCACCCCGTATTCGAGGCTGTACTGGGCGGTAAGGGTCCGGCCTGGCAGCTTGCCTTTCTTGCGGATCGGGACAAACCCCTTGCCCAGCGCAAAAGCCAGGGCAGAGCCGAGAATAAACCCGCGCGCCTCGATACCCACCACCAGATCGATTGGCGCCTCACGATAACGCTCTGCCAGGCTGTTGATGGTGAGGCGGAAACCCTCCGCATCCTTCAGCAGCGTAGTGATATCACGGAACATGATCCCGGGCCTGGGATAGTGGGGAATGGTGCGGATACGGGATTTGATCGGCATGACGACATCATCGCTGGCATGGTAAGCGGGATAGGATTTTTTGCATAAAGCTGAGTCAAAGACAAATGTTATCTTCCAGGCTGATTGACAGCTACTGGCTGGCGTCTTCACTATCAAAGGCCAGCAACCTGCCAATTCTGTGCTGTTGTCGCTTCGCTTGTGGTGGCAACCTGTTCAGCAACCTGTCTTACTGTGCTTACAAAAAAAGGACATATCTATGATTGTCACCGCAACCTACGCCGCATTGCTGGCCCTGCTGTTTATCGGCCTCAGCGTGCGCACCCTGAGCCTGCGCCGCTCGCTGCGCATACCGGTGGGAGATGGCAACAATCCGCAGATGTTGCGCGCCATGCGGGTACATGCCAACTTCAGTGAATATGTTCCGCTTGCACTACTGCTTATCTATTTTTGCGAGCTGGCCACCCGATCTGTAGTCCTGATACATGGCTTGTGCCTGTGTCTGCTAGTGGGGCGCATCATCCATGCCCTGGGGGTCAGTCAGGCAAAGGAAAATTACCGTTACCGGGTAGCAGGCATGATGCTGACTTTTGGTGCGCTGGGTGTAGCTGCACTGATGTTGCTGGCTGTCAAGGTGGGCTGGATGATAACGGCCACGACCGCCTGACAGGGCGTCAATAAATAGGGCTGTTTCACGCTGCAAACCTATTTTCGCTTCCCGCTTCGTTACTGCTGCGCTGCCATGAAGGGGCAGCAGCCACGCTCAGTACTCGAGGGTGATGACAATGGCATCGCCATAGGCGTCGGCCTGCACATTCTGGCGCGCCGGGATACGGCCATAGATTGTGTGCTGGGCGCTGCTGTCGGTATTGCCGCTGACTGTGGCGCTGCCGCCGCTGCCATCGCCCCACACCTGGCTACGGGCGGCGTCGGTGTAGAGGTTGTAGGCCAGGTTGTGGTTGCTGCCCAGCATCAGCCGCTCGCTGAAAGTGCCGCTGCCCGGACTCATTTGCAGGCTGTAGGGGGTGGCTGCTGTGCAACTCACCGTCACATTACCGGCAATATCAGTGTGGCTGTTGTTGAACACATCATAGCTGCCAAAATTCAGGCCACTGGTGGCCACACCGCAGTCCGCCACTGCGCAGATTGGCGCCAGCATCAGCAAAGCAGCAAGCAGGCTGCTTCCGCGCTGCAGGGCCAACAGCTTGGAGAGTCGGGCAATCCGCTGACAGAATTTCATGGGTTTATTCCTGTACATGTCCGCTGGCCCAGCTCAAGCAGGGGTTCGTCGCTGTCGGGGACTTCCAGGGTGAACCGGCAGCGCTGCCCCGGCCACCGCGCCTCCAGCTCATTCAGCGCTTGCAGATCGGTAAGAAACACCTCGCCGCGCATCCCCACCGGAAAGTGTTCGCCGCTGGCCGTGGTGACCACCGCACCCACTGGCAGAGGCTCCCCGCCTTCGTCCACCAGGCTGAAAAAGGCATCGCGGGTGTGCTCCACCGGAAAAGCCAGGGTAACGCCGCTGCGGAAGTAGGGTGATACTTCCAGCTCAAGCCCGCTGACATTGGCATCGAAGGGCAAATCTGCCTGCTCGATACTGATGCGGTTGCGTTCATAGGCCCGCAGCCGTGGAATCAGTGCCTCACCCTTGCCATTGGTGCGCGCCACTTCCTGGTTTTCCGCGTAGATCCGCACCCCGGGAAACCCCGGCAGGGTCACCACTGCGAAGCTGTTGTCGATACTGCGACCGGGGAATACTCCGCCCCCCAGCAGGGCCACGCCGCCGCGCATACTGGCGCGGATGCCGGTCTGGCCATTCGTCCGGGATCCCTCCAGCAGGTAGGTGCCGTAATTGTTCTGGTAGCCCAGGCTGCCCTGGCGCTGGTCACTGTCGCCGAGTCCCGCCTGCAGGCGGTAACCAAAACCGGTACCAGCCGGCAGACTGCGCTGCACCTGCATCTCGCCTTCACTGCGGTCAGCACCGCGACTGGCGCTGAAGGTGGCACTGCTGCGCTCCATGCCCAGGGGAAGAGTAAAACTGAGCCGCACGCTGGTTTCGCTGGTGTCGACAAAATGCAGCGCCGACAGGGACAGGTAGCCGAGCTTGCCCATCCCCAGGCTGTAGCCGAGGTTGACGAACTCAACATCGTCGCGCTGACGGTAGTCCTGGCGGGTGTAGCCGATATTCAGCGACCCGGCCCCCCAGCCCGCCAGGCTGGCGTAGATCCGCGTTTGCTGGCTGGGCAGGGGCTGATCTGCAACCATGCCGAGGCGGACAAAGTCCTCACTGGCCAGCTGGCTGTCGAAGCCAAGGCTGAAAACCCGCCCCTGCCTTTGCAGTCCCAGGTTGAGCAGCTGGCCCTGTCCGCCCTCGCTGTGGCTGCTGGCAAGGGCGGAATACAGCAAGCCGCCAAAGGGCAACAGCCAGGAAGCCCCCAGCCCCGCCATCTGCTGCTCGCCCCGGCCCTCACCATCAGCCAGAACCTGGCCGTGGGCCTCAATGGTGAGACGGTCAGTGAGGCCACTGCGCCAGGTGGCGGAGGCGAGAGGACGGCCATAGTCATTGCTTTGTTGCCCGTAGTTTTCCCGCACAACCCCCAGTTCCACGGAGTATTCCTTCAGCCCGGCCCGCAGCAGGCGCTGGCTGAGGTAAAAATCCTCGGTGATAATCTGCTCGCGGCCAAGGATGTCGCGCACCACCAGCCGGGTCTGGCCGCGGCCGGTAATGGTGGGAATCTCGTCGATGGTAAAGGGCCCGGGCGGCACCTCGCGACGCAGGCGCAGGGCGTCGTTGACGTACAGATCCACGGTGGAGGGCAGGGTCGCCTCCCCCCCAATGGTCATCAACGGCATGGTCAAAAATTCCGGTCGGGTGCTGAAATTAGTGCCCCACTGCAGGCCGCCAAAACGCACCGCGCCACTCCAGCCGGTAGCGCTGCTACTGGCGTCCCCGAGACTCAGGGTGCGCATGGTGTCGGGGTTGTCCTTGCGCCAGGCAGTATCGAGCCGCACCAGTGTCGATTCGCTGCCCACGCTGTCGGGCCGGGCGAGAAACGTCGAGGTGCCACTGCCCCAACCATTAAAGGCACCCAGCTCGAAGAAACCGTTGCGGCGGATAGTATCTTCTGCGTCGCTGTGGGTGGCGGACAGGTCATAGTTGAAAAAGGCGCCCAGCCCGGAGGGCGTCAGGGTCAGCCTGTCCCGTTGAGGACCGTCGAGGGCCGTGTCGTCAAACAGCGTCGCCGGGGCCTGTAAATCCAGGGTCAGCTGGCGCAGATCAAGTTGCACCTGGATGCCCAGTTCAGCCAGCGAATAAAAGCGTTCGCCCTGGTACTCCAGCCCGCCCTGCTCCGGCACCGCGATGCGCCACTGGCGCAGGTCCGCTGCCGACAACAACAGCTGATCGTCCTCGTCGTACAGCGCCAGTACGGTGGTGCGCTGGCGCTGGTTGTTGAGACTGGCTTCGAGCCACAACACTTCAGCCGAACTGCCCTTGGATGACTCATCGCTGGCACTGACCGGGGAATCGGGTGCAGCAACAGCTGGGGCGAGCGAATTGTCTGCCACTGCGGCGGATTGTGGCGAAGCAACGGACGATGCTGTGGTGACCTTCGCTGGCGTGGCGCCAGCATCGCGATCCATGCCATCGACAGATGCGCCCTCCCGGCCACCCGCAAACAGATCGATCACCAGCCGGTAACCGTAACCATGGTCTGGCCTGAGATTAAACAGGTTCGCTGTCACCGGGTAGCGGAACCTCACCTCCAGGCGGGCAGCATCAGGGCCGTGCACACTGAGGTAGTAACTGCTGATCAACCCGTGATCGGCCGGTATCTGGCCCTTGAGCGCCGCAGTCAGGGCACCGTGATCCATACCCTCAAGGATCACTATCAACTGCTCACCGCTGGCACCGGATACCAGACGAAAGGGCATATCCCGGTCGGTTTCAAGCACCAGCCGCAGGCGGTCGGGCCACTGCCCCAGCCGCACAGCGCGCACCGTCATGGGAGCCGCAGGGGCTTGCGCCAGTACGGGGACCGCTGGTGCCAGGGTCGCTGATGTCAGTGCCAGCTGGATAGCCAGCACCAACGCTCCCCTGCGCCACCGCGTAGCCCTACTGCGCGCGCAGGCGGGCGGTAATGTCCTTGCCATTCACTTTCACTGACAGCGCCAGCTCTGCACCTGCGGCTATGTTGGCGCCCTGGGCAGGGATGGACCACTCGCGATCAGCCCCCGGCAGCACATAGGTATTGCCGCTGTGGCGCAGCTTGCGACCAGCAGGCAATTGCATTGACAGGGCGGTAATCTGGGCATGGCCTTTACCATTGTTGACGGCAGAAAGCAGCAGGTTGCCATCTCTGCCCTGGCGGACGCGCCACGCCAGATCGTGTGTCACCTGACCGGAAACTGGTGCAACAAAGACCGGTATGCTCAAGCGCATGGCGACCCGCAAGCCCTGGAAATGCTCCGGCATCGGAGCTGGCAGTTCCTGCAAAAACAGCCGGTAGCTCAACTCGACATCCTCTCCGGGAGGGCGGCGCAAGCCAACACGGATAACCTGTGTATCCCCGGCAGGGACGGTAAAAATAGGGGGAGTGACCAGCACATCCCGGCTCGGTTCGTGGATTTCTTCACCGCCCTGTTGGCGCCAGGCCATCAGTTCCGCCTGAATCGAGGACGGTTCAGTGCCGCTGTTGCTGACCCGCAGGGCAACTACCCGCTCCTGTGCGGAGAGACTGGCGCGCACCGGGCTGACGCTGAAACTGCCGGCCTTGGCTACAGCCGCCGTCAGCAGCATCAACAGAAAAAAGACTGTAGCCAGGCCGCGCAAGGCGGCCTGGCTGTTAGTGACAGTTATCATCAGTAAGTAACGGTGGCCACAACTGTGTCAGAGTAGCTGCCAGCCGGTACATTCTGGCCGGAAGCGACACTACCGTAGACAGTATGGGTTTCTTCTGTCCCTGTTCCGGTGTCTTCCACGTCCCCATCTGTATCATTGGTCCACGCTGTAGCGCGTCCGCTATCACTATAGAGAGAATAACTCAGGAAGTTGCCTCCACCATCCGTCAGCCTGCGTGCAGGCGCTGCATCTGATGAGCCAGTATCGGCATTGGCACCCTGGCCCAGGGTGATGGCGACGGCGGCACCACTTGTACAGGTGACACTGACAGAACCTGTGTTCTCCAAAGCAGTTGCGCTATGGGTAACGATGGGGTCGTAGCTACCAAATGCCAAGGCACTAGTGGCAATGGTGCAATTGTCCGCCACCGTGGCGCTGACCGACAGGTTCTCGGTATCAGTGCCAGCCTGGGACAGGCTAGCCCAACCCGTGGTCAAGGCCAGAGCGGAAACCAGAGTGAGTTTGCGGAATTGTTGGATAGTAGACGTTTTCATGCTGTTTGCCTCGTGTGGGTTGTTGAAATCTCCGGCAACAGCGCCGGGGATCATTCCGTACAAGAGCAAGGCGTAACTGACCAGATTTTGTGGCGCACAAACTGAACCCTGCCAATAGCAGGATGGTGTATGGCGGCCCCTCGATCATGGGATGGCGGCAATCTTCTGATGTGAAAGCGCGCAACAAGCAAGAAACGGCACAGGATGTGCAGCTTGACGTGTGGCGGCCCCTCGATCATGGGATGCTGACATCCGTTAGACAGGTAGCTTTGCGTCCCCGCCTTTTGACGGGTTTGCCTTTTTCATCACAATTCGGCTGGATAGACTTGAATCCAAGACCGGAACAACAGCGCAACAGATTTAAATGGTCGATTGCGCTGTTGGGGGGCAGTCTAAGAAGTCAAACCATCTTATACAACTGTTAGACAGGGAGGGCCGACAAACGGTTTTTATGTAGCGACGGGCGGCCAATCAGCCCTTCACGCCTGTACACAGGCATCACTCGAGGCACAAGAGGCCCGGCAAATCTACCGCTCGGGCATATCCGCCCACAACCCCCTTTTCAGCACCGCTACCATTTCCGCCATTTCCCGCTGACTCACCTCCGCATTGGGCATCACCAGAGAACCGTGGAAGGTGCCCGGAAAGCTGTGCAGCTCCACGTTCACACCCGCCTGGAGCATCCGCAAGGCATAGAGAATGCCCTCATCCCGCAATGGGTCGAACTGCTGGGCGCTGAGATAAGCCGGCGGCAGGCCCGAGAGGTCAGCCATCCGTGCTGGCGCGGCATAGGGTGAGACATTTTCGGAACCCGGCTTGATATCACCCAGGTAATACTTCCAGCTCCACTCAGCGCTGGGCCGGTCCCAGAACGGGGTATCGACAAACTGAGCCATGCTGGGTGTTTGCAGGCGGTCATCCAGTTCAGGAATACCCAGATACTGGAAACACAACTTGGCGCCTGGCCTGTCCCGCGACAGCAATGCCAGTGCAGCGGAAAGACCGCCTCCCGCGCTCTGCCCCAATACGCCGATGCGGGCCGGGTCGATCCTGAGGGCCGTGGATTCCTGCGCCATCCAGCTCAGGGCGCTGTAGCAGTCTTCAATCGCTGCGGGAAATGGATGTTCCGGGGCCAGGCGATAGGCAACTGCTACCACCGTGATACCCAATGCAGTGGCCAGGCGCACCGATTCGCCGTGAATCATCTCGACACTGCCGAGCACAAAACCGCCACTGTGAATGTGCAATAAAGCGGGAGTGATACTTTTTTTCGACCGTGGGGTATACACCAGCACCCTTACTTGTGGAGCGCCGGGAGAGCCGGGGACAAAGTGTTCAACGATATCCACATCACTGGCATCGACAGCGGCCTTGATGGACTCGGTCATCTGCGCAAAAAATGCCCTGGCTTCGTCGAGCCGGGAAAAATCAACGCTGGGCATGGTGGCGACAAAATCCTGAAACTGGGGATCAAAGGCATACTTCATTCTTTTCATTGCTCTCATTTTTACGTGTTCGAGTTATTGATGCGTCTTCGTCGCGGTGGTTCAGCGGGTCAAGCAAACAGTGACTGGCGCTGCTGTTGCCAGTGAGCCATCCAGTCCGGCAGCTGCTCTGCAGGCATGGGGCGGGCGATAAAATAGCCCTGGGCGAGATCGCAGTCAGTGGCGCGCAGGAAGTGCCAGTCCTCTTCATCCTCGACACCCTCCGCAACACTGACCATGCCCAGCTGGCGCGCCATACTCAAACTGCCTTCGAAAATGGCGCGCAGGGAATTGTCGCGCCAAGCGCCGTGGACGAAGCTGCGATCAATCTTGAGCTGGTCGAAGGGCACATCCCGCAGCTGCACCAGTGATGAGTGACCAGTGCCAAAATCATCAATCGACAGACTCACGTGCTTGAGCCGCAAACGGGTGAGAATATCGAGGGCAGCAATGCGATTGCGCATCAGGCGACTTTCAGTGACTTCAAGCACCAGGCGTGACAGGGGAATGTCGTTGGCGGCGGCAGTCATGGCGACGAAGTCGGGAAATTGCAGCGATGCGAGGTTGTTCATCGACAGGTTGACAGAAACATGGAGTTTGAAATCCAGCGCATTCCATTCACTCACCCGGCCCATCGCCTGGCTGAGGACGCAGCGGGTAAGGTCATCAATAAGGTTGTGGTCTTCTGCCAGGGAAATAAAGCGATCCGGGTAGATAAGCCCGTCCACCGGGTGCTGCCAGCGCACCAGGGTTTCCACCCCTATGACGTCGCCACTGCTGAGACTGACCAACGGCTGGTAGTGATTGACCAGTTCGCCATTGGCAATACCCTGCCTCAGCTCATCGGGCAGGTATTGACGCAGGGCAGTGTGTGGATTCAAGGTTGTGGTCACATCACCCTGCAACACCAGCATGGCCGACAGGTCGGCCAGGGAAATGGGCTTATGGAGCGTACCCAATACCCTCAGGTTGTGGGCCATGGCGAGCCTCTCAGCGGTTTGCAGCACGCGAATATCCTCACCGCTCACCAGCACTACTCCACCCCGGTAACCAATACTGCCGAGAAAGCGCACGAATTCGATACCGTCTATGTCGGGCATATCGAGATCGCAGAATATCAGCTCAACCACGGCTTCAGCTGCCTCCATCACATCCATGGCGTGGCGCGCTTCGCGGCAGGTCAGCAGATGCTGACACCCCAGGGATGTCAGTTGGTGAGTCAGCACACCGAGGACGAACGGATCATCATCGATAACCATAATATGGGGCTGTAAATCCGCGACTGTCATTACTCTGCGTCCTTGAGGAAATGTTCGATGGCGGCCATTACCGCAGCATGATTGCGATCAAAACGCGACAGGCATTCGCCTATGGCGGCTTTTTTACCTGTGCGTCCTAAATTTTCCAGTTCGGCGCAGAGGTCACCAAGACCTGATGCCCCCACCCATCGCGAGGATGATTTGAGCCGGTGAGCGTAACTGGCCAGTTGTTGCAAATCGCCCTGGCGCGCCGCCTGGTGCATTTCAGCCTGCAACTGCTCGGCCGCCACCCGGTAATCCTGAAGGAACTCCCGCACCTTGACCGGGTTATTGCCGATAAAATCGCCAAGGATTTCAACGTCGATGACCTTCTCAGTTGTCACGGTACTGTCCTCAACGCTATTTGCCACGGGACTGGTTGCGCGCGCCAGCCAGTGTTCAATCAAGGCGCCAAGCCGCTCCAGGGATACAGGCTTGACCAGGTAATCATTGATCCCCACCCCATAAGCGCGACTGGCTTCACCGCGCAGTGCGTTGGCGGTGAGGGCAATGATCGGTATCCTCGCTTTGCCCGCTTCCTCGCTGCGAATAGCCTGGGCCAGACTGTAGCCATCCATCTCCGGCATGTGCAGGTCGGTAAGCAAAAGGGCGAATTGTCCCTGCCGCCAGGCGGTGAGGGCTTTTTTGCCATCATCAACAATTTCTGCAGCGTAACCCAATATCGCCAGTTGCTGGTAGATCACTTTGCGATTGATTGCATCGTCCTCTGCCACCAGGATCAGGCGGCCTGCAGCGCGGGCATCTTCAACCGACACCGGCGCTGGCTGAGTAGTTGCCGCTGCTGCAGGGTGATGCACGACCTCGGGGGAAGCCCGGCCTGCGGCGACGGCCACCGCT